>JBIKNA010000376.1:0-7536 GCA_044358965.1 Polyangiaceae bacterium | reverse complement strand
CCCTGCCCCTGCCGCGCCCCCGCACCCGCCCCCCGCCCCTCTCCTCGGCGCAAATTGGCGGCCTCGGCCCCGGCGTGCCACGATCACCCAAGCGATCATGATCCCCAGCGAGCGCATGCCCCCCAGCAACGACGACGAGCGCAGCGCAGCCCGCGACCGCGCCTTGCACATCGCGTGGCTCTACCGCGTAGCCCAGACCGCCCTCGTTCGCGCCCGCGAGTACCGCACCGAAGAGGGCACACCGGGCGCACGCGAGCGCGAGTGCCTCGATGCCGTGAAGGCCCATCGGGCACAAATCAAGCGCCTCCGCGCAGCGCCCCTGCACGACAACACCATTGCTCCAGGCCTTCGCAAAGCCGAGGCCATCGAGCACACAGGCAACGCGCGGACCGGCACCGCTGGCTGAGGCCAGCCCACCTCGCTCGCACACCGCCGCCGCCCGCTTAGAACCAGCTCGACAGACGCTTCTTGTTCTTGAGTCCGCGAACCCCCTCGCAATAGTTGGCCGGCACCTTGCCGTCCACGGCGTGGGCCTTGTCGAAGGCGCACACCAGCGCAGGGAAGTCGTTGGAGTCCCACGCCTTGAACATCTTGGCGCCGCTCGGACGCTCGACGGACCCGAGCGCGGGGTAGTCCACGTCCACCGGCTTGCCTTCGAAGGTGTCGGCCTTTCGAATGACGGTGACGGGCACCTCGGGCACATAGTCGCTGTCACCACCCTTGATGGAGGTGGTCATGTCGACGCCAATCAGGTGCGCGAGCTCCACCACGTGCTCGCCTTGCATACGATTGCACCCGTGGGACACCGGGCCACGGGTCAATCGCCAGTCGCCGTTGTCGGCCTTGGTGATGGGCCCATGAAACGCGATCCCTCCCTTGTAGGGGATGAACGGAAAACCTCCCCAGGGAGCTTTTTCGTTGCTGGCGGCCCACGCGGCCACGCGGGTGATGCCGTAGGTCGCAGGCTGCGCGTTGACCGCTTCGCCCGTGGCAATGGGGTACACGATGGTGAGCTTGGGCACGCCAGCTTCTTTGGTGCGCTCGGCGTAGAAGGGCACGGTTCCGTCCCAGCCTTGGGGAATGCCGCCGGTGATGCGAACGGTATGCGCCGTGAGCGAGACCGTAATGGACGGCGACACCAGGTGCGGCAGCGGACCGTTGTACACCCAGCGCTCGTTGCCTTTGCCCCGCAGCTCATCTTGCGTCTGATCGCCGTCGGCGGCATCGTCGTCTTGGGCCCCGCAGTGCATGAGGGGCAGGGCTAGAGCAACGAGGGCAAGTGCACGGGCAACGCGAAGCATGGGCGGTCCTCCTTGGGGTTCGGAGGATAGTTACGCACACGGTGTGCCATGCCGCAGATGGCTTACAGCCCAGTGGTTTTCGTATGTTGCGGTGGCACGGGCGTCTCTCGAACGTGACGCCCTGGCGTGTCCATCGCCCATGGTGCGGCGGACGCCGGCTCGGCCAACGCCCTTTTGCGCTCAGCCAGCGGACTTCTTCTTGGCCGCGGCGGTCTCGGGCTTGGGCCCCGCCTTTTTGGGGCCGGGCGAAGGCTCGCTCTTGGGCGCCGCCTGCGCCTCGCTATCGTTCTTCTTCAGCCCCGCCACGCTGCGCTTCAGGGCCTCGAGCAAATCGACGATCTGCGCCTTGGGGGCCTCGGCAGCCACCACGACCTCTTGGCCGGCGACCTTTTGCTCGACCGCCGCGCGCACGCGGGCCGCGTAGGTGTCTTCGAACTTGCTCGAGTCGAACGCGGGCACGGAGAGCTCGTTGATGAGCTTGTCTGCGAGCTCCACCTCGATGGGCTTGAACTCGAAGGCCCCGGCGGTCTCCACCTCGTCGAAGGACCGCACCTCGTCGGCATAGAACACCTCGTGCAGCACCAGGCCCTGCTTGTACGGGCGCACGACCACAAGGTTGTCTTTGCCGCGGGTGGCATAGCGGCCTACGGCCACGCGCTGCATGCGCTCCATCGCTTCGCTGAGCAATCGGTATGCGCGCTCGCCGCCCTTGTCCGGGCCCAGGTAGTACGTCTTCTCGATGGATACGAAATCCACGGTGGAGAGCGGCACGAACTCCACCAGGTCGAGCATGTTGGTGCGCGCGGACTCCAGGGCCTTCAGCTCTTCTTCGGTGAAGCGCACGAACGAGTCGCGCACGTGCTCGAAGCCCCGCACCATGTTCTTGCGGTCCACCACCTCGTTGTCCACGGGACACAGGTATTGCTGCTTCATGCGGCTGCCACACTTGTCGTGCAGCATGTTGAAGCTCACGCCCTTGGGCGATGCCGCCGTGTAGAGCTTGAAGGGAATCGAGACCAAGCCAAAAGAGATGGTCCCAGAGCCAATGGAGCGCGCCGCCATAAACGAAATGGTACCAAGACCTTTCGCATGGTGGCCAAGACACCGGGGAAACACCCTTCACCCGTTCAGCGTGCGCAAGCCCTGGGCGCCAAGGCCGGGCGCGTCGATGCCGCCCGGGCCAAGGTCATGCTCTGCGCTCAAAAGAGCCAAGGGCTCCGCAAGCCGGGGCACCTGTACGAGCTCAAGCTCGACGGGGTTCGGATCTTGGCCGAGGTCGATACGGGCACCGCCAAGCTGTTCTACCGCTCGCAGCGCAGCGCCAAGACGCAGTTCCCGGAGATCGAAACGGCATTGCTTGCCCTGCGCTGCACCCGCGCCGTGCTCGACGGTGAGCTTGTCACCTTCGACGACGCCGGGCGCCCGAGCTTCGAACGGCTGCAGCAGCGGCTCAGCCAGCACGGACGCGACGCGCAGGTCGTGGCCCAGCGCGTTCCGGTGGCGCTTGTGGTGTTCGACTTACTGGAGCTCGATGGCCTGGATCTGCGTCCACTGCCTCTTCGCGCACGACGGCAGGTGCTCGGCGAGCTCATCACCGAGCGGTCCATCGTGAGTACGCTCGACGGCCTCGAGGACGACGGCTCTCTGCTCTTTGCCATGTGCGAGGCCCAAAGCCTCGAGGGCGTCGTCGGCAAAGACTTGTCGGCGCCATACCAAGAGGGGCAGCGCACGGGCGCCTGGTTCAAGGTCAAGCTCGAGCGCCAGGCCACGTTCCACATCGTGGGCTACACCCGCGGAGAGGGCAGCCGGTCGCGCCTTGGTGCACTCGAGCTCGCCGAGCGCGACGCAAGGGGGGCCTTTGTGTGGCGCGGACGGGTCGGATCGGGACTCACCGATGCCATGGTCGAGCGCCTGCTGTCCGACCTTCGACCCTTCGAGCGGTCCGCCCCGGTGCTCGACGCCCCGTTCGACAAAAAAGAGCGTGTGTGGACGGAGCCGGCCTTTCACGCCAAGGTGCGCTACCTGGGGGTCTCGCGCGAGGGCCGCCTGCGGTTTCCCGTGCTTTTGGGCGTCGAACGGGCCCCGGTGAGCCATCCTTCGGCGCCCTCGGTCCGCAAGACGCCCTGACGCCCTCCCCCACAGCGGCGGCCACTGTGGGCCTCGTGCGCACGAATCGATGTGCCCGGCCTTGTCCGTCGGTTCGCCGAAAGTACACTGAAGAGACCTGATGCCGCATGTCCAGATGATGCCCGCGGTGGACGCTCCGTTCCCCCTTTCACCCGTGCTGCCGCCCCCGGCGCCGCGCGCGCCCATCACCCTCCAGAGCCAAGGGCCCCGCCGGGCCCGGCACCACTGCATTGCCATGCCGGCCTTCGAGCTCGTGGTTCGGCCCGTAGCATCGTGACATCAGCGCCCCCCCGGCGCGCCACTGGTGTAGTCTCAGGCGCGGAATTCGCGCCATGCGTCGTTCTTCGTTCATCTCAGGCCCCATTGCCGTTGCGCTAACCCTCGCGGCGTCGCTCGCGGGCACGTCTGCCCAGGCGCAGCCCGCGCTCGACTTGCGCACCTTCCGGCCCACCGGGGACCCGCGCTCCACTTTGGTGCTCGAGCCCAGCACCACCATCGGAGACGGCAACTTCGCGCTGCAGTCCATGGCGCACTACACCTATCGTTCGGTCAGCGTCCGCAACGCCGGCACCGACGATGTGCTCTACCGCCCCATCGATCACCAGCTCATGGCGGACTTCGTGGGCACCCTCGGGGTTGGCAAGTCCATGCAGTTGGCGCTGGCGCTGCCGGTGGTGCTGCAACAAAGCGGCTCGAGCAACATGCCGAGCACCGTGTCCGAGACGCCCAGCGTCCCGTCCACCGGCATCGGCGACATCACGGCCATGTTCAAGGGCACCTTCGTCGACAACCGTGACGGAGGCTTCGGCCTCGCCGCGGTCTCGCAAGCCACCCTGCCCAGCGGAGATCGCGCGTCCTTCGTAGGCGAGGGCTCCGCGACTTTCCAAGGCCGCCTGCTTGGCGAGTTGTCGCTGGTGTTGGGCGGCATCCAGGCCAGCGCCGGCTACAAACTTCGCACCGAGCGCCGTACCTGGCCGGCGGCGCAAGCGGGCGGCGTGCGCTTTGGCGACGAAATTCCCTGGAGCTTCGGCCTGTGGCTCAAGCCAACCCCCTTCGGTATCGACCCCGAAGCCCGGCAGCGTTTCGAGCTGGCGCTTCGAGGCAGCTTGCCCGCAGGCCCAGCGCTTCCTTTTGGAGCCGGCGATCCCGGAAGCGCTGCCTTGTCGCCCGTCATGGTCTCCCTGGGCAATCGCTACGAGCTTGGTCGCTATCGCGACAGCTTCGCCACCCTGGGCTTCGACGTGGGCCTGACGCAGGCCGTAGGCACCCCCACGTTCCGCGCCGTGCTCGGGTATGGCTACGCGCCGCACGACCACGACGAAGACAAAGACGGCGTGCCCGATGACGTGGATGCGTGCCCCGGAGTGCCCGAAGACCGCGACGGCTTCGAAGACACCGACGGCTGCCCGGACATCGACGACGACGACGACAACATCCCGGACAAAGAAGACGCGTGCCCGCGGGAAAAGGGCGTCGCCTCCAAGGACCCGAAGAAGCACGGCTGCGCCGCGGCAGACCAAGACGCCGACGGCGTGCCCGACGACGTGGATGCCTGCCCCGCGCTTGCCGGCGTCGCCTCCAAAGACCGAGCGCTCAACGGGTGCCCCACTTCTGATCGCGACGGCGACGGCATCCCCGACCATGCCGACAAGTGTCCGGAGCAGGCCGAAGACAAAGACGGCTTCCAAGACGAAGACGGTTGCCCGGATCCGGACGACGACGGCGACGGTATCCCCGACGCGGTCGATGCGTGCCGCTTGGTCCCCGGAGACCCAAGCCGCGAGCCTTCGCGCAACGGCTGCCCCAACGAAGACCGGGATGGCGACACGATCCCCAATGCCGTCGACAAGTGCCCGGATCTGGCCGAGACATTCAACGGCATCGACGACGAAGACGGGTGCCCCGACGTGGGTGGCCCCGCGCTCGTGCGCGTGGATCCCGACGCCAAAGCCCCCGCGGGCCTCAGCGTGCGCCTCACGCGGCCGTTGGTGTTCGAGGGTGCAGGCACCGACCAAAAGCTTGCGGCCGGAAGCCTGGTGTTGGTGCGGGCGTTGGCGCTGGAGCTCGGGCGTCATCCGGAGCTGATGGTGGCCGTGGGTGCGCGCCCGGTGGGCTTCGGACCGGCCGGGTCCGACGCGGGTCTCGCCCGCGCCTTCGCCGTGGTCCGCGCGCTCGCCGAGCTCAGCGGTCGCAGCGGTGTCGCAGAAACCGTGTCCTTCGAGGCCGTTCGCAAGAGCACCGCCGCCAACGCCAACGTTGGCTTCTTGCTGCTGTCGGGCGGCCCCTTGCCCGAAGTCCCCAAGGCCACCCCATGAGCCACAAGGGTCGCTGGCAGCGCCGCGGCGCCCCGCATCACCGCAACGCCCCCCTCCTTGGTCTCGAGCCCGGTGGGGCGTCCCTGCAGGCCACAAGCGCGCAAACGCCGACGATGCCATGGGGGCGTTGGCTCATGGCCCAGGGCGTCGCGCGGGGGTTCGTGCTTGCCCTTGCTCTGCTTACGTCGAGCGTTGCACGCGCCGATCAAGAGCGCGCCACCGACGAGCCCGAGGGCACCGAGCTCGAAGCGACGCGAGATCTCCGTGCGCGTTTCGGACTCGAGATGGCGGGGCGGCTCGCCGCAAGCCCCGAGCCAGCGGATCGCCTTCGCGCCATCGCACGGGCCCTCGCCACGGCCAAACCCGACGACGCCGCGGCGTTCATCGCGCAGTTCGCCGAACCCAATGCGCCCTCCCGCGGCGATGGCCTCAGCATGATGGAAGTGGCGCGGGCGCTCTCGAGCCTTGGCGAAAGCGAGCGGGCCACCCGAGGCCTGGGCTTGGTGCTCTCGCAGACTGCCCCCAAGAGCGATCGCGACGATGCGGCAGGCAACTCCACCGAGAACCGCCTTCGACACGATCTTGCGCGCGACATCGCAGCCCTTGCGCTGGCCCGCAGCAAAGACCCGCGGGCCCTCGAGCAGCTCTACAGTGCACTTCGGGCCGGCGGCGCCCCTCAAGCATCGGCGCGCCGGGCCCTCGCAGCGTATCCCCCCGAGAAGCTGCCCACGCCGGGCCAAATGTTGACGCTGTCCGGGCTTTTCGAGCGCTGGTCCGACCTGCGCCTCACCGAGCTTCTGGGGCCACAGCTCACCTCGAGCGATGCGAACGCCAAGGCTGCGGCGCTGCGCACGCTCGCGCGTCTGCGCGACACGCGGGTCATTGCCGTGGCGCAAAAAGAACGCGACGCCAAAGAGCCCAAAGTCCGCGCCGCCGCCACCTACGCGTTGGTGGTGCTTGGCGCGCCCGATGCGGCAAAAGCCGTGCTGTCACTGCTCGAAGAAGAGGCCACCGTGGCCGACGCCATCGAGCTTGCGCCGGAAGCCCCCTCAGACGAAGTGGTGCTGCAAGTGGCGGCGCGGGCCGCGCGCAGCATCGATCACGAGCAGCGACTGTCGGCCATTCGCAGCTTGGCGCGCACACCTTCGCCGCTGGCCGTACGAGCGCTGTTCACGCTGACCAAGATGCCCGAGGTCCGCTTCGAGGCAGCGCATGCCCTTGGGCGCGCGCGCGATGCCTCGGGCCTGACGGCCATCGAGCAACTCTTGGCGCTGCCCGGCAAGACCGAAGAAGACCAGTTGCTGCGCCGGCTGGGCGCCAGAGCATACCTGTCTCGCCGGGCCCTCGGCGGCAGCGCGAGCGAACGTGCCAACGCGGTGGTGCAGAGCCTCGCGCAGTCCACGGATCCCAAAGACCAAGAGGTCGGCACCCTGGTGCTTGTGGCCCTTGGCGACGCCGACGTGCGCACAGCGCTGCAGCACAAGTCCCTTTGGGTGCGCCGCGGCGCCATCATGGGTGCACTCTGGCTCGGCCCCAAGGCCAAGGGCGCGCTGCTCGACCACGTGCGCGCCGAACCCAACGAAGACCTACGGCGCGCGTGCTTGTGGGCCATGCAGGGCGATGCCTCGGGGCCTTTGCCCATCACCCTGGCCTACTTGGGCGACTGTGCCGAGGGCGGCAACATGCTCTGCGCACGGCTCTTTGCCGAACGCGCCGACACGCCCATGGCGCCCCGTGTCCGCGCGCTCCTCGGGGCCAAGAACCCGCGCCTCCGCGCCGTGACGGCCCGAGGG
>JBIKNA010000374.1:0-7560 GCA_044358965.1 Polyangiaceae bacterium | reverse complement strand
TTTTGCCCTGACCGAGGGCCAGAAGTCTGAGCTCGAGTGGGAGTTCGAGCGGGCATCCCGAGGCCAATACGACATCAAGTTGCCCGAGGGCACGGGGCACGTGCGCATCGTGCTCAGTGGCTTCGATCCGTTTACCTTGGGGGAGCCCGGCGCCACGGACGACGTCAACATTCGCATCGGCAACCCCTCGGGCGCTTCGGCGCTGGCCCTCGATGGCTACGAGTTCCCCTTGGGCAACGGTAAAACCGGGCACATCGAGACGTTTATGTTGCCCGTCAACTACGCGCCCTTCGAGCGGGGCATGCAAGAAGACACCCTTGGGCCGTGGCTCAAGCCCGGCCCTGCCCGTGCAGACATCGCCATCACCATGAGCCAAGGTGGCGGCTTTCGCTTCAAGCTCGAAGAGTACAACGGCCGCTTCCACGGCACGTTCCCCGGCAACGACGACATCATCACGTGCAAAGCCAGCGGCGCGCAGCTCTTGCCCAGCGCCGAAGGGTGCAGCATCCAGGTGCCCCAACGGTGGCTCGGCTACGACAGCCTGCCGTGGAAAAAAGACCAGCCGCCGCAGTTCGTCGAAAGCTCGCTTCCCGTCGACAAGCTCATCGCCGCCAAGACAGGCACCAAGGTGCCTCGGCCGCCGGACACACAAGCCTCGGCGGGCAATGCCTTCGACGTGGTGTGGGGGTACGACTATGACGTGTTCCCCAACTGCGCCCAACCCCAGGTGCAGTCGCTGTACGATCCCGTGTCGAACACGTATCCGCCGCCGGGCAACCCAGCGCCGCCCAACGCCGCGGCGTGTGCGCGTTCGGGCAGCGGGGGCGACTACCTGTCCAACGAGAGCGCCTACCGCGCCACCTTGCTGCGTGACCTCTTGGGGCTCAAGATCCCCGTGGGGCACATCCACACGCCGGTCATGACGCGGTTCCAGGCGGGCAACGACAGCGCCATCACCGACGCCAAGTTCGAGGCCTACCGCGCATCCATCGTGCAACAAGGGCGCCTCTTGGTCGAAGAGGTCGCCAAGTCGCTGTAGTGCGTCCCTTCGGAAATACGCCGGGGGGGTCGTGGGTTGCACTCGCCGTGGCACACGCAACACCCAAAAACCATCCCTTGCCCAAGCTAGCCGCCGGGGCCTGTTGCGCACCGTGCTGATGCTGCTCGCCATCGCCATCGCTGCCTACTGGGGGCTGTTTCTTGCGTTGTCGCTGCGCGCCCTGCGTTCGGTGCCCAGGCTCGAAGACGTTGCGCCCCTCGAAGACGCTGGGGCTCCCTTGCTGAGCATCCTGGTCCCCGCCAAAGACGAGGCCGAGAACATCGAGCAGGCACTTCGGGCCAAGCTTGCTACCAACTACCCCAACGTCGAGGTCCTGGTCATCGACGACCGTTCGTCCGATGGCACCGGCGACATCGCGCGGCGTGTTGCGGCCGGCGATACGCGGGTGCGTGTGGTGCGCATCGATACGCTGCCCGACGGATGGTTGGGCAAGGTCCATGCGTTGGAGCACGGCATGCGTGCGGCCCGGGGCGAATGGGTGCTCATGAGCGACGCGGACGTCTCGTTGTCGCCGCGCACCTTGGGCCTGGCCATGGCCACGGTCAAAGACGCCGACTTCCTGGCCCTCTTGCCCCATTTCGAACACGGGTCGTTGGGCAAAGACGCGCTGTTCCACGACTTCGTGCGCACGCTGACGCCCCTTGCCGACGCTACGCGGGTCGCGGACCCAAGCTCGTCGCTGGTTGTCGGTGGCGGCATCTTCAACTTGGTGCGTCGAAGCGCATACGACAAGACACCGGGCTTTGCCTGGCTCAAGCTCGAAGTCGCCGACGACATGGCCTTTGCGCAGATGATGAAGCGCCATGGCGCGCGGTGCCGCATCGCCGATGCTTCGCGCGACGTGCGCCTGCAGATGTACGCCACTGTGGCGGAGTTTCTGGGCGGCATGACCAAGGGCGCCTGGCCCGTGCTGGCCCGGTTCAGCGCCGTGCGCCTTGCGCTCGTCACGGCCGTTGCGCTCGTGGTGCACCTGGGCCCCATGGCGCTGCTCTTTGCGTCGTCCCCCTACACGCGCGGCTTCGCTGCAACGGCACTCGTGTTGTCCATCATGGGGGCGTGGCTCGCCAATCGCCACATTGGTCGTCGCGCATTCCCTTCGCTCTTTGCACCGTTGGCGGGCGCGGTGACGGCGCTGGCTATGCTCGCCGTTGGCCTTCGGCAAGGCCTAGAGGGGGGTATCCGCTGGCGCGGAACGTTTTACCAGAGCTCGTTGTTGCGAGCCGGGCAGCGGATCCTCATGCCCGTGCCTTGGGGCAAGATGCCGCGGCCAGATTGAGGCGCATCGTTCGTGGTTCCGGCTCGATGGATGTGCCGCCCGTTTTTGCGCAGAGTCAGTTGCAGCGCGTGTGCATCGTGCAGGTGCTCTCGGCGAAGGAGCGCTCGGCACCCGCCGGGACGACGAAGGCCAACTGGGTGCTCATGGGCATGGGACGCGGGTCCGTGGGGCAGGGGCTTCGCTGTCGCGTCACAAAGGTGAGCGTCTTGCCGTCGTCGTAGAGCTCCGTGCCTGCGTACGCTGGAGACATGGTGCGCGACGACACCAGCAGCCAGGAACCGGCTGGGAACTCTGCGGCCGCGCCGGTACACGACACATTCGAGGCAAGCTCGGCGCTGGTCTTGAGCATCTGCTGACCCATGGTCTTGATGGTGCAACCCGCGGGCGCGCGCCAAGCGGGCAGGGGCTTGGCACCCGGAGGCGGACCCGGCTCACATGCAACGGGATCACGGCGGTCGCCCCGTGCTTCGACGCTGCCGCCATCGCCCCCCGCAGCGGGCGCTTTGGCGCATCCGGCCGCGGCCATCGACCAGGTGGCCAACGCAACGACGCAGGCCGCGCGGCTCCGGAGCAAACCTTCGGTGAGTGACATGCTCGTCACGCTAGCACGAGCGCTTTACGACCGCGGCGGTCGTGCTTAACGTGCTCGACCATGTCCAAACCCAAGCTCACCTACTTTGATGCCCCCGTCAGCCGCGGCGAGGAGTGCCGTCTCGCCTTGCAGCTCGCTGGGGTCGACTTCGAAGACGTTCGCGTCAAGATGGCCGATTGGCCCGCTGTCAAAGCCACCACGCCGTTTGGCGCCGTGCCCGTGTTCGAGCTGCCCGGCCGGCCTCCGTTGGCCCACTCCAACGCCATCCTCACGCTCATCGGCCGCAAACACGATCTGCACCCCAAAGACGAGTTCGTCGCCGCGCAGCACGAGGCCATCATGTGCCACGTCGAAGACATGCGCATCAAGGTGAGCGCCACCATGCAGATCAAAGACGAGGCAGACAAGCGCGCCGCCCGCGAGGCGCTGGCCTCGGGTTACCTGCTTGGGTGGGCCCAAAGCACCGAGAACCAGATCAGCGACGATGGGCCGTTCTTTGCTGGCGGCAAGATCCACGTCGTGGACCTGAAGGTCTATATGGCCGTGCGCTGGATCGCGAGCGGCAACCTAGACCACATTCCCGCGACCACCTTTGCCGCGTACCCCAAGCTCAACCGGGTGCACGATGCCGTGCGCGACCACGCCGTGGTGAAGGCCTGGTACGCAAGGGCCTGAGCACACATTCCTGGGCCACAAGAAAGAGAGCCCGGCGTCGTTTGCGGCGCCGGGCTTGCTTGTGTCTGCAGTGGGGTCAAAAGCACATCACGGCGTAGGCAGCTCTGCCGCAGGCTCTGCCGCGTCGCAGGCGCCCGCCTCTTGCGCCGTGCCCGCAAGGTGCGCTTTCAGGTCCAGGTCCAAGCGAAGTTTGCCCGTGCGGCAGGCGTCCGTGAGCGTGTTTGCGGCAAGGCCAAGGTTCTCGCGCAGCATGTTGATGTCTGCCTGGGAGAAGGCCGCCTCGGACACCATGAACTTCGGAACCGGGGTCTGCGGCGCGAAGTTCTGCGCCAGCCAACGCAGGTGCTTGTACGTCTTCGGGTTCATGTGACGAATCTGCGCGAGCAGGCCGTTCTTGCGCACGATGTTGTCTTTGCTGGGGCCGCCGCAGTCGTTGTCCTTCAGCAGCATCTTGCGCACGACCACGCCCCCTGCGGGCATGGGGATCTCGCCGTCGTCGACCTTGGCTTTCTTGACCGTATCGAAGCCACCTCCCTCTTTGGGGAAGTAGATCATGTCGACCGCGTGGATGTTGCCAAAGCGGTCTTGCTGCGACATCAAGAAGTCCATCAGCAGCATCTCGCTGATGGCGCGCATTTGTACGATGGGCTGCGCGGCCTGCGCCAGCGTGCGACCCACGGTGTCTTTCACCGGTCGGGCGTCGATGATCCGAGCGTAGGCCGGCGTTCGCACGAACTGCGAGTGGATGTTCGGAGAAGCGCCGCGCCGGTTGATCTCGGAGTACTTCACCTCGCCGCGGGGGTTGTCCTGCATGGCGCCATAGATCTGCAGAAGGTCCGTGGTGAAGAGTGCGTCTTTGGCCCGGGCAGCGGCGGGGTTGGCCTCGGCGCGCTGGAAGCTCAGCCAGCTGATTTTGGGGTACGAGTCGTTGGGCTGCCCCGCCAGGATGCGCAGTGCGTTCGCGACCACGCCTTTGTGCTGCTCCAGATCATAGGTGCGAAGCACGGCTGGGCGCACATCGCCAACGCCGCCCAGGGCGCGCGACAGGTGGTAGTAGCCCAGGATCGACGGCGTGTAGCTGCAGGTGATGCTCTGCTTGAACTTGGCCAGGTGTTTGGTGGGCCGGTCTTCGAGCTTACAGATGGCCGCTTCGGTTTCCGCACGGGTCTTACCCGGCAGCAGCTCATGCACGTCGGTGCCGGGGTTGGTGGACGACAGCTTGGGGCACACCGCCACGTCTTTGGCTGCAGCGCCCTCTTCGCGAGGTGCAGCGCCCGACAGCTTGAACGAGCAGAGCTCTTCTTCGTCTTTGGTGTCGTCTTTCTTGTAGTCGGCACCGGGCATGCGCTTGGGAAGCACGCAGACCTCGTCCGGGCGACCCGCTTGCACGGGGAAGGTGCGGACGGCGCGGCCGCGGCTCACGCCGCGATCGAGCAGGGCGGCCTCGTCGGCAGAGGGCGCCTCGCTCTCGGTGTCGCTCTCCTCGGGAGCACACGCGACAGACATGGCGAGGAGCGGCAGGGCGAGCAGGAGCGAGCGAGCGTTGCGCATGGTGCTTTCGATGTAACGCAACACTGGTGCTAATGTAGGTAACTGTACGCATGTGAGCGGTTTCAGATAGTTACGGAGATCCAATCCCGTGCAGGCGCACAATGTGAGTTCCACTGGATCCAGCCGACGGGTCCATGGGGTGACCATGCCTCCCGGCGTCGGGTGGGGCACTGTTGTTGCCGGAGGCGTATTGTCCTCCGTGCATGAACAGCGCGGCCCCGTGGGCATACCCTCAGGATCTGGCCGCCACGCTGCGGCGCGCGTGGCCCTCTTGGGCTTTGCCGTTGCCCGACTCGCTGGAGCACATCCTTGCCACGGCGTACCACGCGTCGTTCCTGCGCGACGAAGAGCGCCCGGTCACCTTTCGCCTGTTGGTGGCGCCGCCATCGAGCATCGTCGACGACGTGAGCCCGCCCATGGGCCTTTTGCCCATGCGGTTCACCGAGGCGCGCCCCCTCGACGAACACGAGCTGCGGCGGATGTCGCCGGCAGCCAAGTACCACCGCGCACTCATCGGGGTGAGCGAGCGCGAGGGGGTCCCCTTGGCGTGGGGCATCGTGCAGAGTGGCCCGCGGTGGCTGCAGGGAGCGCACGGCGGACGCATGCGCGAGCCAGCGTTGCCGCCGGCGCTGGTGCTTCGCGTGGTGCGCCCGGGCCACGTGGTCGCCGCCTGCGGGGCAGATCTGGTGACCGAGCTTCGCGGAGGCCGCGTCAGCGATCTCACGCTGGACGTGTTCGCGTCATCGTGGCTGCCGGCGCTCTTCGCTGCGGAGCGTGAGGAGATCGCAACGGCCTATCGAGAGCGTGGCGGGGAGTTGATCGCCGAGAACATGCAAGGGGCGACGCGCTCCGCAGGGCAGCAGATGGTGAAGCGGGTGCTCTCCATCATCCGGGCCGCGCACCACGGTGGCACTGTGATCTTTCTGCCTTCCTCCGGAGAGGGCGTGCAGCACCTCAGCATCAAGTATGCGTTCCAGGCCCAGCAGCCGTTGTCGCAGTTTCGAAGGCTGATGCTGGCTATTCTGTCGGCGCAGAACACCGGCGACCACACGGACCTCGATGCCCTGGCCGAGCTCGAAGAGGCCCTCTTCGAACTGGGCCAGCTCATCGCGCAGCTGGCCGACGTCGATGGCGCCGTGGTGCTCAACAAGCGTTTCGAGCTGCTCGGTTTTGGCGCCGAGATCTCGTCGGCGCTTCCGGGGCTGCAAGACGTTCGACGTGCGCTCGATCTGGAAGGGGAGCGCTTCGTGATGGAGCGCGTGGACGGTGTTGGCACCCGGCATCGATCGGCGTACCGCATGTGCGCCGCCACGCCCGGCGCCCTGGCCATCGTGGTTTCGCAAGATGGCAGCGTGCGCTTCGTGACCTCACACCGCGGCGCGCTTACCTATTGGGACCACGGCGTCGGCGACGAATGAGCCTTTGCTAGGCGCCGGGTTGGTTGCGCAAAAAATCCGCAACCTCGGCGAAACGGCGTGACAAGAACCCGCGGGTCTCGGCGTCGATGCTCGGGTGGTCGAGCGCGGCCTCCATGCAGCGCAGCCAAGTGTCGCGCATGTTCGTGCCGATGGGGACTGCGTGATGACGCATGCGGAGGCGCGGGTGGCCGTGGGCTTCGGAGAAGCCCTTGGGCCCGCCCAGCCACTCGACCAGGAACAGCGCGAAGCGCTCGCGCACCTGGGCGCTGACCTTTCCCTTTGGGTCTTGCCGGTGCACCTGCACCAGCGCGGGCTCGTGCGCGTCCATGTGGTCGTAGAAGCGCTCGGCAAGGGCCACCGAGGCCTCGTGGCCAAGTCGGTCGAAGGGCGTGTGATCGGGGCCAAGGGTGGGAGCCATGACGAAGCACGAGCCTAAATGAGGCCGCGCCCCGCGGCCATGGGACACATGATCTCTGGGCACCGCGTGGCTGAAATCGTCGGGCCCGGGGCTTGACCTTGGGCGCTTGCGGCCGCAAAGTAACCATTGGTCACATAAGACTCGTTTGCAAATGTAACCATTGGACACATGGAGGCTCACATGGACGACCGCAGCCTGGACACGTATCTGTTTCACCGCGAAGCCCGGGAGCTCGAGGAGCCGGTGGTCTCGGCGCGGGCGCTGGGGCAACAAGTCATGTTTGCCGCACGCGATGGGCATCGGCTTGTGGGCAGTCTCTTTGCGCCTTCAGGGCAGGCGCCCACCGGTGTCGTCGTCGTGGCCTCTGCCACCGGCGTCCGCCGCGGCTACTACGCGCGCTTCGCGGCGGACCTGTGCGACCAGGGTTTTGCGGTGCTCACCTTCGACTACCGTGGCATCGGCGACTCGCGCGATGGCCCCATGGCCGAGTCCACGGCGGCCATGCACGAGTGGGGCGAGCAAGATCTCGACGCGGCCATTGCCTTGGCCATGGACAGGTTTGGCGTGCCC
>JBIKNA010000373.1:0-7583 GCA_044358965.1 Polyangiaceae bacterium | reverse complement strand
TTCCCAGGCGCGACAGGCCCATGATGCCAAGCACCATGAGGGCGAAGGTGACCATCACCGTAAAGACCGGGCGCTGGATCGCGATGGCAGAGAGATTCATGGCGGAACCTACCCAAACGTAGGAGGAGGAGAGCCCCAGAGGCATCGCCGCTGGGAAGACGGGAACCTTGGGACGTTACGGTGTGGCGAACTCGAGAACGTCGCCGTCTCGAACGTCCGGCGCGGGGGAGACCACAACTTGGTCCGTTGCAACGATGCCCGAGCGGATGATCCAGGAACCGTCGTCGTCGACGGAGTGCACCACGCGCACCACCCGCGCGGTCTTGCCGTCGAGTTTGACGACCTCGTCTTGGGACCCGGGCTTTTGGGCCTCGCGGGGGACGCGTAGACCATCGACCTCGGCGTTGGCCGTGAGCGTCGCGCGCACGAAGCTCCAGGCCAAGAGCGGCTGCGCCGCGTCGTTGGGGACTTCGATCTCGAGGGGGGCACGACGGGTGGCCTGATCGAGCGATGGAACCAGGGCAATGACCTTGCCACTGACCGTGCGGTCACGATAGCGGACGCTGACCTTGCCGCCCACGCTCACCAGGGGCACGTCTTCTTCGCCGACGGTGGCGCTCAGGCGAAAGCGCGAGGTGTCTTCGAGGTGAATGAGCGGCGTGCCGGGCCCGACGACGCCGCCGATGCCCGTGGGTGCCCGGGTGACGACCCCGGGGAAGGGCGCGATGATCGAGTGGTTGCCAGCGCCGGTGCGGGCCAGGTTGGCCCCGGCGCGCGCGCCCTCGAGCTGTGCTTTCGACAGCGCCACTTGTTGCCGCGCCTGCTCGACCTGGGCGTCGGCGATGGACTTGGTGGCGGCGAGGGCCTCGGTGCGCTTGAGGTTGTCTTCGGCCATGGCCAAGCCAGCCTCGGCTGCGCGGATCTGCGAATCGGCCTGGTTGACCTGCGCGCCAGCCCGCGCAGCGTCGAGCAGCGCGAGCACGGCGCCAGCGCGCACCACATCGCCGGTGGCCACCTCGATGCGCGAGAGCTTGCCCCCAGCCTCGAAGCCCAGGTCTGCCTCGCGCCAGGGCTTGAGCGTTCCGGTGAAGTCGACCTTGGGCTTGTACCGCACGGGCACCGGCGAAACGCGCTTGGACGGGGCGCGCTTGCCCGCCGTGGCCTGCACCTGGTCGCGCTCTTTGGCCACGGCATCGCGCTGGTCCGTGGCCTGCTTGACCCGCACACCGACAATGGCAACCAGTCCAAGTACCGCGAGGCCCATGACCCCGAGTGCGATGCGTACGCCGGCGCTGCGTCCCGATGCAGGCGCCTGGGTCATGGCCTCGGAATGGACGTAAGGCGACTCTTTCATGCTTTCTCCGGAGATACGGTGCGCAGGCCTCGCTGGCGGGGCTTTGAGCGGTCTTTTTGCCGGTACTTGGTGCAATACCGGATGCAGGCTTCGATGAAGGCAGGCGTGCCAAGTCCCCGCACATGGAGCTCGAGCGTCTCGAGCAGCCATAGTTCGAGCGGCGGGCGCACAGGGCTCTCGAGCATCTTCTCGAAGAGCCCGTTGTAGGCGCCAAAGATCAGCCTCGACACGACGTCTGCATCGAGGCCCGGGCGGTACATCTCGCGCTCGGTAAAGAACGCGATCCACGCCTGGGACGTCTGCGTCATTTCGCCGCGAAACGCCTGCACCAGATACTGGTACTCGCCCTGGCAGCCACCCAAGATGCCGAGCAGGTTTCGGTTCTGCCAGAGGAACTCGAACAGGCCTACGTCGATGGAGTGCCAGTGCGCGAGCAGGGCGTCTGGGTCTCGCGGCAGGTCTGGGCTGGGCGGCGCGCAGTGGGCCCCGCAGCGGGCCAAGAACGACTCGACGACCTGCTTGACCGCCGCTTCTTTGTTCTCGAAGTGAAGGTAGAACGCGCCCTTGGACACCCCCGCGCGGCGCGTGATGTCTTCGACGGTGGCCCCGAGGACGCCCTTCTCGACGTAGACCTGCTCCGCCGCCCGAAGCAGCGAGATTTTGAGCGTAGGATCCGGGTGGCGAGACACTGGTGCGCAACTCCGCGGTCAATTCTGACCGGCGGGTCAACAATAGCGACGCCTACCCTTTTTTCAAGGGGCTCACATCTGTCCAGTGTCGGCGCGTAAGCGCGGAGACCAGAGATCCGAACCTACTTGGTCGGGACCTTGACCTCTTCGTAGATGTGGTCCTGCACGTCGTTCGCGACATGACGGAAGCCGAGCGTGCCGGGGTTGGGGCAAGTGGCCGGCACCACCTTGGTAAAGGTGGCGATGCCCTGGCTGTTGGTGACCACGGGGGGAAAGGCGCTGCCGCACACGGAGCCCGTCAGTGGCTCGCCGGCGAGCGGCGTGGCCGTGGAGCCGACCATGCGGTTCACGTTGACCGTGACGGTGACCGGCTGGCCCTTGGTCATGCTGGCCGGGGCGTTGATCTTGAGGTCCGTGGTGGCGGGCTTGACCGTAAGCGTCGCCTTGGGAATGACCTGCAGGGTGCGGCAACCATCGCCGTCGGTCATGCGCACGGACAGCTGGTAGGTGCCCGCTTTCCACTGCGGCGGCACCCACTCGACGGGCAGCGCTGCGACACGCTCGTAGATGGTGGAGTTCCCGTCGGCCGATGTCTTGATGGCGCCCGTGGTGCCGATGGTGGCCTCTCCGATGGTGTTGCCGTTGATTTCGAAGGCGATCTTGGGCTGGCACTGCGCCTTGCCCTTGGGCAGCGTGATGACCACGCCGGCCGCGAGGTTCTTGCCTATGAAGAGCTTGGTCTCGGTGTCCTCGAGGGTAATGGTCACGTCGGAGCGCTGGACCGCCGCGATGGGCGCGCTTTTGGGTGTCGGTGCAACGGGCGGCTTGTCGCCCGGCGGCGCGGCCACCGCAGCGGACGCTGCGAGCACAACAACCAACGCGGCAAAGACAGGACGATGTTTCATCGATGGGCTCCGAAAGGCGGGAACGAACAGGAAGCGGCGGGATACCACGTCTCGAGGGAGACGCCAGGACGCGGCAACTTAGACGAACCCCCGGCGCCGCGCATTCAACGGCCGGCGCCCAACAATGCACGACGGACGGGGCTGCCACTTCGATAAGCGCTCGAAATTCGTAGGCTTTCTAGTCGCCCTTTTTTGGCCGGCGCCCGGGGTTCGTGGCATCGATGGTGGGTCCAATGATGCTCAAGGCAGACCCCCAGGCCGGCGAAGAACTCACGCAACTGCGGCGACATGCCGAAGAGCTCGCCGAAGGGCAGCGCCGGACTGTGAGCACTGCGCATCTGCTTGCCGCAGTGGCCATGGGCAAGGGCCCCGGTGCCGATGTGTTGCTCTCCCGTCGCCTCGATGCAGACACGCTCCTACGGGGCGCGCGCATCGCCACCGACGAGAGCCCACGGGCCGTGGTGGATGCACTGTCCCGCGCCCGGGACTTCTCTCGCCGGGCCGCCGAGAAGGGCTCACCCAAGGGTCTGCACCTATTGTTTGCACTTTGCAGCGATGCCAAGAGTGGAGCCCACCGGACGCTGGTGCAGTGCGGCGTAGACGTGGCCAAGCTCCGCGGCGTCGTGGTCCAAACTGCCATGGGCCTTTGCCCGGTGCCGCGTCCGGCCCAAGAGTCGCGCAGCGAGCGGAGCAACGGCAGCCCGTCGGGTCTGCGCGGCACCGCCATCGCCGTCATGGACAACAAGCCCACGGGGCCTAACAAGAACACCTCGCAGCGCATCAACACCCAAGCGCCAACCGCTGCTCCCCCCATGGCCAAGCCGCCCGCGGCCAAGTCTGGCGTGCGTATTCCGGTGGCGAGTCCAACATCGCCCGTGGCCCCGGCGGCACCTGCAACCAAGGCCAAGAAGGCATCGAAACCCCAGGGCAAAGCCCAAGAGCGCTTTGCCTTGGACCCGAAGCGTCAGCCCTTGCTGCACAAGCTCGGCGTGAACCTGACGCAGATGGCCGCGGCGGGCACCCTCGAGGTGACCATGCCCCGGGAAGAGATCACCGAGAGCATCCTGGATGTACTGGCCAAGCGCAAAGGCAACAGTGCGTGCCTATTGGGCGACGCCGGCGTGGGCAAGACCAGCATGGTGCGCGCCTTGGCCTCGCACATCGCAAGCGATGGCGAGCTGCCGGAAATCGACGAGCGCATCGTCGTCGAACTCTCCATGCCCAAACTCATGGCAGGCACCTCCATGCGCGGAAGCCTGGCCGAACGCGTGGCCGAGATCCGCGCCGAGGTGAAGAAGAGCGGCGGCCGCATCGTCATCTTCTTCGACGATGTGCACGAACTCTTCTGCAGCGACGCCCAAGAAGCCGCCGCAGAGCTCAAGTCTGCCATGGAGCACGGCGAGATCTCCTGCATCGGCGCCACATCGGCAGAGGCATTTCGACGCATGGTCGAGGCCGACGGCAGCTTGTCGCGCTTGTTCTCGACCATCTTGGTCGAAGAGATGAGCCCCGAAGAGGCCTTCTTGGCCCTCAAGGAGACGGCGCCCATCTTGGGCGAGCACCACAAGGCCGAGCTCAGCGACGAAGTCATCGCCGCCGCGGTGGGCATGACCAAGCGCTACATGCCCGAGGCCCGGCTGCCCGACAAGGCCCTGCGGGTGCTGGACTTGGCCTGCGCCCGCACACGCCGGCGCAGCGAGAGCGCCGTGACCTTGGATCGCTTGGCCCAGGCCGTCTCCGAGCTGTGCGACGTGCCCGTGGAGCGCCTGCTCGGCAGCGATGGCGAGCGCATGCTGGCGCTCGAAACCACGTTGGCGGAGCGCGTGGTCGGGCACACGAGCGCCCTGACGCGCATCGCCCGGGTGCTGCGCCGCTCGGCGTCGGGCTTCCGCTGGAAGCGCCCCATCGGCACCTTCTTGATGCTCGGCCCCACCGGCGTGGGCAAGACCGAGACCGCCAAGGCCATCGCCGAGTGCCTCTTCGATTCGGAGCACGCGATGACCCGCCTGGACATGTCGGAGTTCGCCGAGGCCCACACCATCTCTCGCCTGCTGGGCGCGCCTCCGGGCTACGTGGGGCACGAGGCCGGTGGGCAGCTCACCGAGGCCGTGCGCAAGCGCCCCTACCAGGTGGTTCTCCTCGACGAGATCGAAAAAGCCAACCGCGATGTGCTCGAAGCCTTTTTGCAAGTGTTCGATGAGGGCCGCCTGACGGACGGCCGCGGCCGCACGGTGGACTTCACCAACACGGTCATCCTCATGACCTCGAACCTGGGCGTGGCCGAGGCCACCCATGCGGGCAAACGCTCGCGCATCGGGTTCTCGGGCGGAGACTCGGGCACCCAGCACAAGGCCTTCGAAGAAGCGCTCTTGGGTGCCGCGCGCAAAGACTTGCCCCCGGAGCTGTACAACCGCATCGACGAGGTCATCGCCATGAGCAGCCTCTCGCGCAGCGACGTCGCCGAAGTGGCGCGCCGCATGCTCAAGCAGCTTGGCTCCGAGCTCGAAAAGAGCCGCGGCGTGCGCCTCGACGTCGGTGAAGAGGCCATCGTGGCCCTGCTCGATCAAGGCGGCTACGACCCGGAGATGGGCGCGCGGCCCATGCGCCGCACCATCGGACGCCTGGTGGAGGCCCCCATTGCCGAGATGTTGCTGCGGGGCGAGCTCGACCGTGGCGACGTGGCGCTGCTGTACGTGGACGACGGGAAGCTTGGCGTCGACATCGTGACGCGGGACGCCGGCGGCGCGCGCGGCGCCGCGGAGTAGTCGTGCGCTGAAGGCGAGACGCGTCGCCATCCCCCAAGCACCTGCCTGGCCCGCACAAGGACCCCGCTCGAACTATCGCTCCGGAGAACCCGGCCCCGTTCGCTCCTTCGGGCACCCGAGTCCACAGGCGAGCCAGGCCCGGGGGACTCAGACTAACGCGCCCTAATCGCAGTACATGACTCGCCCGGTGGTCATGGCACGGGCCGGGTCCGAAATGGATCGAACATCGTAGCCAGTGCACACAGCACCGGGCTTGCCGCGGACGAGCGTGTCGTCATGGTCGCAATTGAACCAGCAGTGCCAAATGCCCTCGGCCCTCTCGCCATTTTCACCCACGGTGCCCGCACACTTGCCGCCCGGGGGTTGATTGGCCGCTTGGACACACGGGAGTTGTTCCCCCTTGATGCATAGCCCTCCCAGCTGCTCGTTCACGCACGTGCACGTTCGGTACGCGGGAGCCTTGCCGCAAAGATGGATGCCGTCCTCGACGTCGCAAACGCAGTTGCCTTTGCGGTCGAAAACAGGGATGTCGGGCGGCGGAGGAGACAACGGTCTGGGAGCCGCAGATGCTCTCGCGGGGGCGCGAGTCGCCGCAACCCCCGGCCCCGCTGTGCCCGAGGCGACAGTCCCCGTCGATGTGACGGACCGAGGCGTCGCGCCCAGCGTCGCAACGGCCGGGGTCGCGGAGGATGCCGCGGATGACGATGCCGCGGATGACGATGCCGCGAGCGCCGGGGCCGCGGCACGCCCGAGCAAGAAGTAAGCGCCGCCGGCCGTAAGGGCAGCGGTAAGCACCACGAGCAGCGCCGCGCCCGCGAGCAGCGTCAGGGGTCGAATGGGGGCGCTGCCTTGCGTCGGGGCCGATGGAGTGAGGCTGGGCAACGGATACGCCGCGGCGCGCTGTTGCACGGTGCTGGCGAATGGGAGCTCCGGTGCCAACGGAGGGGTATGGGGCGGAAGGCTCGGCCGGAAAGACGCCGACAACGTTGGCGCAGCATCGCGAAGGGTGATGTCTGCGGCGGGGGCGGCTTCGACGGCGTTGGCCAGCGCCGCCGAGAACTCTGCCGCAGATCGGTATCGCGCCGCGGGCAACTTGCTGAGTTGCTTGGCAACCACATCGGACAGCGCCCGGGGCACGCTGGGCTCGACTTGCGACAACAGCGGCGGCACCACGTCGCGAACGGCGGCAAACGCGAAGACAGGTTTGCCCACGGCGAATGGGTTGTACCCTGCAATCATCTCGAACAGGCACACGGCCACGGCGTAGACATCGACGCCGGCATGCACCGGCTGGCCCATGGCCTGCTCCGGAGCCATGTACGGCGGGGTTCCCAGAATGGCCCCGTCATGCGTCCGGTGCTGCCGGGTAACGGACTCGGCCACCCGCGCCACGCCGAAATCGATGACGCGCACGAAGTCTTGGACAGCGGTGCCCGGAACCATCATCACGTTCGATGGCTTGATGTCTCGGTGAATGGTCCCCGCCGCATGGGCGGCCGAAAGGGCCGCAAGCATCTGCTGCGCGATGTGCACGGCCCTTGCCGCGGGCAGCTTTGTGTTCCGAGACAACAAGCTTCGCAGAGACTCGCCCTCGATGTACTCGAGCACCAAGAAGGGCACCGGGTCCAAGGCCCCGTGGAAATCGAGCAACGCGCCGATGTTGGGGTGCGCCAGCGCACCAATGGCGCGGGCCTCGGTGGCAAAGCGCGACAAGGTGTCTTGGTCCTCGGCGCCTTCGGCCAGCAGCGTCTTGATGGCGACGAAGCGTTTCAGGCGCAGGTCCGTGGCCTGGAACACGGCGCCCATGCCGCCCTGCCCCAACTTCCGGTCCAGCCGGAAGCGCCCCGCGAGCACCGCACCTACATCGACG
>JBIKNA010000372.1:0-7592 GCA_044358965.1 Polyangiaceae bacterium | reverse complement strand
CGCGTGCTCGGCTGGTCCAAGAACTTCGCCAGCGTGTTCGAGGCCATGGAGAAGTACAAGAACCTCAAAGAGCCCCCGAAGGAGCTCTTCAAAGACGAGATCTGGGGCGTCGAAGTCCCCTTCCCCATCCCCGCCGTCGGCGCCAAGGTCAAGATCACCGGCAAGTACGGCACCACCTTCTCCAAGTCGTCCACGGGCATCGTCTCCGACCCGAACAACGGCGTGCTCACCTACGGCAAGATGGAAGTCCTCGAGCCCGCCAGCGAGCCCGCAGCCTTCAAGAACAAGAAGTAGCAACCAGGCGCGCGCTGCGCGTCGCTACCGAAACAGCTGCATCAGCGACTGGGCGGCCTCGCCGGACGCCAGCGGTTGCAGCATGCCCAAAATGGCGGCACGGTCGCGTTCGGCGAAACACTCGCCGTTGGTGGCAATAAAGCGCTGCGCCGTGAGCGCCCCCGACGCCCGCGCAAAGGCAGCGTGCCCCTCGCCCGCAGGCGGCGCCTGACCGGCCCGTTCGCCGTGGAGCCGTGTGGTGGCGTCGGCGAGCACCCGCTCGCCCAAGAACTCCATGGCGATGAGCAACGCCTTGAAGGCTTTGGCCTGGAAGAGCGCGTAGGTGGCACGCCCCAAGGCCTCGTCCACCGCCTGGGGATCTTGGTCTGAAAGGGCCCGAAGACAGAGCGTGCGGCCCCCCCGGGTAGACAGCAACTTGAGCGTGGCCTCGCCGAACTGGAACGCGGGGAGCTGCCGACTGCAGGTGGCCAAGTCCGTGAGCGGCGACAAGGTGAGCAACCGCCGAACCACTTCGCCAAAGGCATCGAGGTCGATGACGGATCCATACAGCGGCAAGTCCATGAGCCGACGAGGGAACGTATCGGTGTGCACGCGTCGGATCTCGGGCCAGGCCGTCAGACGCTCCGGGGGCTTGGTACCCAAGAACGTCTGCGAGCCTGTCCACCACGAGAGCTTGAGGTCCGTGCGGGTGATGTCGAACATGCGTCGCACGAAGGTGTGCACGCTGAGCGCCTGGCCGACGGTCTCCGTGGGCCGCGCGCGGTCGAGGGTCTTGTGGATGATTTCGACGACGCGGCGCGGGTATCTGCGCCGCAGGGCCACGTTGAAGTCCGGGTGCATCGCGCCCACCAGATCGTGAAGCATGGCCGAGAACAGCCATTCGGAGCCCCTCGGCGGCTCGAGCAAGTCCACCGGGGCCAGCTTGCGCGCAATGCGCACCCGGGCAAGCTGCACGTGCGACGCCAAATCGGTGTCGACCATGGGCATGTCCGAGGTGAACGAGAGCGCCATCTTGCCGCCAATGGGGCGCCCGAGATCGAGGCCACCACCAAGCACGAGCTTGGCCATGAAGCCTCGGAACAAGCGGTCCGCTGCGGCCTCGCGTGTCTCGGCCAACGTCTACTCCGTGGCCCCAGGCGGGGGCGGCGCGGCGTCGCCCATGGGCAAGAGACCAATGCCCTCGAGCTGCAACTCGATGGGCTTTTCGTTGAGCGCGAGTTGGATGGCCCGGGCCTCGAGGGGCTCCCAGTAGGGCGCCTCGAGGATGGCTGTCTCGAACGGCGCGAACGCGCTCTCGTCGACGGCGTGGGCCCGCGCCAGCGTGTCGATGAACAGCACTTGGCTCCCGGCCGCCTGCAGCGCTCGGTAGAGCACATCTGGGGCCACGGCGGGGCTCACCTCGTAGCCCGCGGGTACGTAGAGACCCGGGTGGATCTCGACGAAGAAGGTGCCGATGGGGATGGCCTCGACACCGGAGCTGCAGCGCAAGAACGCGCCTCGCGGTGTGATGGCGAGCTGCGTGCGCTCGATGGTCTGTCGCGGCAAGGCGTAGGCGATGCGCCGCAGCAACGACAGCTGCGACGGCTCGATCCACGTGGCCGTCACGTTCTTCCAGGGCGAGACCGACGGAACGATTCGCAACGGGACACGCACATCAGGCGGGGCGCCGGTCTTGGAGGCGGAGCGTTCGTCGGCTTGATCTTCGGCGCGCAGCTGCACCCGGGCAAAGGCTCGGACGTCGCCCATCTGGGGCATGCGGTCCAGCGTCCAGGGCTCGCGGCCACCGCCGCGCAAGAACACCATGCCCTGCGCATCGAACACCGGGCATGCCCGCAGTGCTACTGGGTGTCGGTAGCCGATCTCGACGGCAACACCGGGCCCCGCCGGCAAGAACGTGGTGATGCCGGGCGTCTGCGCCATGAGTGAGCGCATGCGCGCGGGCAGGTCCGGCACGCGCAGCACGTATCTCCGCACGGGGCCATCGTCGAAGGCGGTCTCTGGCGGCCACTCGCCCACAGCCACCTCGGCATCCACGCGCGAGCGCACGAGATAGTGGATGAGCGCGGGGCCAAGGCCTGGCTCCGCAACGATGTAGCGTACGCCGTCCCCAAGCATGGTGCTCGGGTCCACGTGCGGCATCAGTCGCAGCAAGAGCGCGCGCAAATCGATGTCCCGATCGAGCTCGTACACCTGCGTGAACTTCTCGTGGTACAGCGCGAGGGCTTGGTCCGTCGCGAGCAGCTGCGTGGCGTCGTAGCCAAAGGGCGCGCTGGCATCGCGGTACTGCACGAAGTGCCGACTTGTGCCCGTGAACGTGAACCCACCTACGAGCCGCGCCGTCTCGGCCATACGGTCCATGCGGTCGCTCGACTCGGCGGCCACACTGAGGGTGATCTCTCGGGTGCCCAGCTTGGAGCGCACCAGCTTGATCTCCAAGCTTGGCATCAGGTCTTCGACGGAATGCTCGCGCGTGTACACCGCGAGCCACGCCACCAAGCGGTCGATGGACGGCAGCAGCACCAGGCCCCGGGCCCCCAGCGCCACGCCCTTTGCCTCGAGCCCAAGGCCCGGCGTACGAAGACGCGTCTGGTGCAACGCGATGCGTTCGAGCATGTGCGGCCTTCAGGATACCGCGGCCAGTGTATCGACGGGGCTATTTCGTGCCGCAGGCTACCGGCTGCGTTTTGTTGGCTGCGCAGCCATAGGTCGACAGGAAGAGTGGATTGGAGGTGACCAGCAAATTGGTCAACTCTGCCGATGGCAAGGTCTCGGCAAGTTCCGCGCCGTAGGCTCGCTCGGGTGTTCCTTCGACGCAGCGCGCCTGCGCATAGGCCACGAAGAACCGCCGGACCGACAGACCGCTTGCTTGTAGCGCCTCGTCCGGTGTCCCCCGCAGCCCGTCTTCGAAGGCGCGTCGGGCAATGTCCACCGCGACGCGCTCGAGGGCCAAGCGGGAAACCAGAGGTGCGCCGTTGGTGCGGTCGCCCACGAGGCCCCGGGCGCACTCCGTGTTCCGGGCCAAGGTCGAGCTCTGTCCTCGGTCGAGCTCCATGGCACGCTTGGCGAGGGCCCGCGCCAACGGGACGCCCACGCGGCCATACTGCCTGGCGGTGCTCGCATCTTTGGCCAACACCTGCGGATGCCGCAGCGATAGCGCAACAACGAGATCCGAAGGGCCCGGTCGAAGTAGTACCCCTTGCCCGAAGACGGCGTAGCGAGCCCCAAGCTCCTGCTCCGCAATGCCTCCATTGTTGAGGCCGCGGGCCCAACTTCGGATCATCTGCTGTTTGGCCACCAGCGAAAGCGGCGACCCGGGCGCCAATACACCTCGGCGTTCGGTGACAGGGGATACCGGCGGCAAGGAGACCACGAGTGCCAGCGAGGATACCGAAGGCGCCGATGGGCCCAGTAGCGCATCGGCGATGGGTCGCAAGTTGCCCGTCAGGGTGGGGTAGAACGGTTGGTCTTTGCCTCGCACGAACACACCTTCGGCAACCTGCAAGACCTCCGATGGGTAGTGTTCCGCCGTGACGCGCCCACAGTGCGCTGCGCGGCCGGGCTCTTTTTTGAGGCCCGCAAGGTGCGCGGCAGCGGCCCGCACGCCCTTGGGCAACGCAAACGCGTAGCGTCGCACAAGCTGGTACGTCAGGTAGGCGCGGACTTCCGGCACCGGACGCTGCGCAAGCAGCGCTACGCCCCGGGCGATCCACGTTGGGTCCGCCGCCCGCATCTGATCCGTCTTTTGGACGCCCAACTCGGACAGGTAGGCTTCCCAGTCGATCTCCGGCACCAGGCGCTGCAGGTCTGCACGCGTGCCTGATGCCGAAAGCGGATCGGGCTCGAGAGACGCAATGGCGCGCACGAGGCCCAGCGGTGACACCCCCGCAGCGAGCGGCGACGGAAGGCCCACCGACGCAAGCTCTCGGGCCGCGGCCTGTGCCTCGTCGGTATCGAGCTCCGCGCCGGGCTCCTTCGGGTCGAAGGTGGACGCCATGGGAGCCGAGAGCACCACCTCCGCGCGCGCCGAGCCCTTCGCCGAGCGGAGCACGAGACCAAAGGGGGCAAAAACACCGATGCGATGAAGTCGAGACAGCACCCGCCCCAAGGCCCGACGGTCCCGGGGATCGAGCGCACGAATGAGCTCGAGTTCTTGGGCCAAGCCTTTGGCGCCATCTTTTTCGAGCGGCGCTTCATCGACGCATTGGGCGAAGAAAGTTTTGGCGGGCCCCGGTTGCGACTCGGCGCTGCCAAGCTCCGAGGCCAAGAACGTGCCGAGCTCTTTTTGGTATCCCGAGAAGGCCAGCGTGCGTCCGGTTTCGCCATCGTCGAGGCTGACTCCGCGCAGGAAGCCTCCGCAGGCGTAGCGATAGAAGTCTTCGCAGGGCGAGACCGAGCGATCGAGGGCGGCTTCTTCTTCGGGCCCCAACTCCAAGGCTCGGGAGACTTCCGCGTCAACAGAGGCGTCGGCGACGACGACCTTGGGCCGTTGGACTTCGATGAGCACGTCTTCGGCACCGCACGCCGCGACCGCAAGGCAGCCGAGCACCCGCAGGCTGGCGCCGACGAGCCGGAAGCCGCGCAGGCGCACCCTAGGCCTCCTCGGCCATCGCGGTCGTGATCTCACTCGCGATCATCACCGCCAACTTGTCGTAGAGTTCGCTGCCCTCTTGCGCCGACGCAGCCGATGGTGCACCCGTGTACGCGTCGACCATGCCGGCCTCGATGAACGTGTGCTTTCCGGCAGCGATGGCCTCGGACAAGCTGTGCGCAAGCGCCGGTAGGCCCCGGTACACCTCGCGCACGAGCCCTGCATCGGCCGACAGCACCAACGAGGTTTCGTACTGCCCCGCGTGACACGCACCGCTCTTGAACTCGGCGGACAGAGTGCGTCCCCATTTGCGCGTCAAGGGGCACGCCACGGACACCTGCCGCGACGAAAACTGTTTTGCCGCTTCGCGCACGGCCTGGTCGTGTGCGGGCTCGAGGTGATTGTTGACCAAGCACACGTGCGCCGCGCCTTGGGACAGCCATGCCCCCGCGACCGCAGACAAGAACGAGACCAGCACCGGTGCGGTGACCCCGACGGCGCCGGCGAAGCCCGCGGCGAAGTCCGTGACCCCGTACGGCACCGCCGGCGCGATGGCCGCGGCAACGCCCTGCGATGCAAGCAGAGGAACCGCACGGACGCACGCGGCGTGGCTGATGGTGACATCGGTGCAAAGCGGCAAGTGGGGCCCGTGGGGCTCGGTGCTGCCGATGGGCACGAGGACCACCGCGCGCCCAGACGAAAGGAATCTGCTCACCTCGGTGGTGGTGCTGGTAGCAAGTTCGAGCACGGTTACCCTGGCTCCCGAGCCCGAAGGGCTTTCTTGTCTACCTTGCCGCGATCGTTTTTGGGCAACTCCGCAACGAACTCGACGAGCCGCGGGTACTTGTATTTCGCAATGGTTCCGCGCACGAAATCTTGGAGCTGCGTGGCGAGTTCGGCGCTGGGGGCGACGCCTGCACGGAGCTCGACGAACGCTTTGGTCTTGGTGAGCCCATCGTGCTCGATGCCAATGACCGCTGCGAGAGCCACGGCGGCGTGTCGCATGAGGCACTCTTCGACCTCTACCGGAGCCACCCACTGCCCTCCCACCTTGAGGAGCTCGTCCGCACGCCCGGCGAAGTACAGATAGCCCTCTTCGTCGATGCGGAAGAGATCGCCGGTGCGACACCAGTGCCCGTGGAACGTGCGAAAACTCTTGTCGCGGTCCAAGAAGTAGCCCTGGCTCACGCTGTCGCCTCGGACCCACAAGACCCCGATCTCGCCCACGGCGCAGGGGGCGGCACCGGCGCCTTCGGCGTCTTCGGGCAAGATGCGCAGCTCGTAGCCGGAGACCACCTTGCCAAGAGACCCCGGCTTGATGTCGCCCGGCCGGTTGGAGGCATAGATGTGGAACATCTCCGCAGAGCCAATGCCGTCGTACACATCGCTGTGGAAGCGCGCCTGCCAGCGCCGAAGCAACGGCTCGGGCAGTGCCTCGCCGGCAGACAGCGAGAAGCGCACGAACGAAAAGTCGAGCCCCGGGCCGCCGGCTTCGCGCAAGGCTTCGTCGTGCTCGAGCAATTTGCCCAACATGGTGGGCACATTCGTGACGACCGTTGCCCGGTACCGCTTTATGGCGAGCGAAATGCTCTCCGGCGTGGGTCGCTCGGAGAAGAGGCCCGCGGCCGCGCCCACGGCAAACGGGAACATCAGATTGGTGCCCGTGGCGTAGCCAAAGAACAACCGCGGCACGCTGACGGTGACATCGCCGGCTTGGTAGCCCACGGTGCCCTTGGCGTAGACCTCTGTATTGTACATAAAGTCGCGGTGCGTGTGGATGTTGGCCTTGGGCTCGCCGGTGGAGCCGCTGGTGAACAACCAGATGCACGGTTCGTCGCGATGCAACGAGGGCAGCTCGGCGTGGGGGTCGGCCTTCGCAAGGGCCGCACAGAACTCGCGCAGCAGCCCCGTTTCCGTAGCGCCGCTCGGGGCCTCTGGGTCTTCGGTCGTGGCCGCATCGCAGGCCACGAACACGCGCAAGAGCTCGGGGAACGCACTCTTTTCGAGCGCACTTGCAACCTTGGGCACGGTGATCACGCAAGTGGCCCGGGTGTACCGAACCAGGTACTCGATCTGCGAGGCCGGCGCCTCGGGGTTCCCCATGGCCACCACGGCACCGCGAAGCAGCGTTCCGAAGAACGCATAGGCGAAGGTGGGCATGTCGGGGAGCACGATGAGCACGCGCTCGCCGCGCCGCACCCCCGCGTCGGCCAGCGCCTGCGCCGCACGACGAGACTTTTCCGCCACGTGCGCGTAGGTGTACGTGCGATCGCCGAACAAGATGGCGGTCTTTTGGCCCTTCCCCTCGGCGATACGGTCGAGCAGGAAGTATTTCCCGGTGTGCGCGTCTTCGGGAAACACGGGTTTGTCTTGCTGCATCAGGAGCTCCGAAAGGTCGGACCGATCATGAACGAGGCGTCCGTTGCCATCGATGTCTTGCCTGGGCTGCGCCGGTGGCGCCGGTCTGTGCCGGACTAAGCCTTGGCGGCAAAGGCCTGGAACGTCTTTTTGAGGCCCTCTTGCACCCGCACTTGGGGCTCGAAGCCGATAAGGGCCCGCGCTGCGTCGATGCTCGCCAACGAGTCGCGGACGTCGCCAGCCCGTGCCGGCTGGTATTCGCCCTGCAGTGCGTAGCCCGCGTGCGCGCCAATGAAGCCCAGCAGCTGGTTGAGCGAGATGCGCTCGCCGCAAGCGATGTTGACCACCTGCC
>JBIKNA010000709.1:0-2633 GCA_044358965.1 Polyangiaceae bacterium | reverse complement strand
CCTCCCAAGGGCGCCCAGCTTGTGCCAGACGGGCGGAAGTGGCGCGGCTCGGCACAGGGCGCGTAATGGGCGGTTATGTCGTCCGGGGGTTGTTCGTGCAAGAGGGCTTTGGTTTTCCTACGCACGCCGAGCGACGCCACCGTGCGTACGCCCCTCGTGCGCGCCACACCGGTTCCGAGCGCTGCGTCGGCCACGAGCGCTCGGTCGGACGTGGAGCATGGCATTGTCGTCGCCTTCGTCGACGGCAAGGTCACGATCGACGGGGTGGCCGTGGAGCACGACGCGATCCGCGACGTGCTCGCCAAAAAACCGCGCTCGGAGGTCGCGATCTTCGTTGCCGCGAAGGAGGCCCCGTGGGGCAGCATCGTCGAGCTCCTCGACCTTATGGTGCAGTCCGGGAATCGCACCTTCGTGCTCGCTGTACGTGACGACCGCGCGCGAAGGACGCCACCTCTCACGCTGCCCACACGGGGCCCCGAATGGGAACCGCCGATGGCCCCATCTCCCGGGGGCACGGCCACGCCGACGCCACGGCCAGTGGTGATGATCGCGATCGATGGCGAGGGAAAGATACGCGTCGACGGTGCCGGTCTCGATGGGCCACTCCGCGCGCGACTACCGGGTCGATGGCACGACGCTCACCGGAATCGAGATGCTCTGCGCTCCGAACTGAACGTGAACCTCGGCGTTCCCGATTTCCCGTCCAACGAGCGCAAGGTGGTTGGAGTGATGGCTACGGACAGTGATGCGGTCCGCTCCTGACACCACCGACGTTCTACTCGCAGAGCCAAAGATGGGCCGTCCCTCGACGTCGACAGGAACGACGATCAGATCGACGCACTCCCTCGGGCTGCCCAAGAACGCCCTCGACAGTGTCACCGGCGCGCTCTCGGCTTGTTTATCGGCGTACGCTAACCCGCGCAGCGGATCTCGTACCGGATAGTAGCGGATGCGATCGAACGGTGGGTTCTCGGTGACCTCGATCGACACGCGCGCGTCGCCCACCGAGAACGTTGCAGGTCCGCGGAGCGGCCCCTGAACGACGCGTGTGTCGACGAACTCAACGCGCTCGAGTCCAAAGTAAAAGGCAGTCGGTTCCAATTCCGATAACCAATTCCCCGGTTCGGAGGATGTGAACGTCACGCCGCCCCATCCCGTGCGATGCTCGTTCGCTCGCGTACGAACGATGGCGCCTAACGATAGTTTCGCCTTCGGAAAAGTGGACGCATCGTAAACCAAACCCCGCTCAGAAATGATTGGCCGAAGGTCGAACCAGCTGACGCCTCCCATCCCGCACGCCGAAGTGCCGCTGAGCAGAGGAAGAATCTCGCTCGGTCCGGCCTCCTCGACGACCAGCGATGCCGCGAACATCTTTCCTGACCGCGTCGTGATACGGATCGTCGTGCGCCCGCGAGCGACGGCCTTCAAGCGGACGGCGGAGACGGCTCCGGTGATGTCTTCGAATTGGGCAACGGCGACATCGTCGACGTCGGCTCGCAGGATGGGACTGTCCCGCACGACGCCGCGTTCCTTCGCCGCCACGCGAGTCTGCCCACCGGGCAAGAGCACAAATTGATCGACGATACTCGAGAAGGGAATTGCGAATCCCGCTTCTGGGTCGCCAATCATGAGCCCCTCCTCGGGGGGTTCGCTCCGCTGGCACGCGGCAAACAACAAGAACAGAAGGACGGGCGCAAGTCGTCCCGTCGATATGCCGCGCCTATCGACGGACCGGCGCCGCAGATGCTCCAGCGGCTGTCCCATCACCAATTTCCAGAACGAGCCGATAATCTGGTAGAAAGTTATTTTCATTGCGCATGTACCTCTCGCTCGGGAACGTGGTTCGTCACGAAATCGACCGCGGCGGACGAAAGTTCCTGGCCCGGCGCGCGCTCGGCCCTGGTCCTTGATTTCTCGAGGAAGGGAGATCACACTCCGTTCGGTAGCTCGTCCCGTGCGTCGCACCCCCATCATTGTCTCGATTGTCGCCTCCGCGCTCGGCGGGTCGTTTGCCGTCGCGCGTGCGGGCGAACGCGCTCGGCTCCAGGTCCGGCGCGATGAAGGCTCAGCGGATTGTCCGGACGAGCAGACACTCGCCGACGCCGTTGGAGCACGCCTGGGCTATGAGCCGTTTACGAAAGACGCCTCACGACTTGTCGTCATTACGTTTCGGCGTGAAGGCTCGAGCCGTCGCGCAATCGTTCAGATGAAGGATGCGGACGGCAGCGTCAAAGGAGAGAGAACGCTCCGTTCATCGCAGGGAGACTGCGAGGAGCTGGCGTCGGCAACGACGTTGACGATCAGCATCTTGCTCGATCCGCGGTCCGGCATGATCCCACCCAGACCACCCGACCGAGAGCCGACGCCCGACTTGCCGCTCCCCGTCGCGACGCAACCACCCGACACGCCCGTTCCGCCGGAAACCATTCCACGGGAGCCCCTTCATCTCCGGGCAACCCTGGCGGGAACAGGCTCGATCGGGATCGCGCCGGCGCCAACGCTCGGTGTGCTCGTCGGCCTCGGGATTGAGCACCGATGGTGGTCAGCGGCGGCAGAGTTTCGAGCCGACCTTCCAGTCTCCGATTCTGTGTCCGGCCTTACGGCGCGCACCAGCTTTACTGGGGGAAACCTCG
>JBIKNA010000520.1:0-4956 GCA_044358965.1 Polyangiaceae bacterium | reverse complement strand
TTTGCACCGTTCTTTCGTTCGGCGCGATCCGGGGCGAGATCGCTTTCGCCTCGCCGTCGCGCCAGTCCACTTTCCACGCGATGCTCGGGCCGCGCATCGGCCTTTCCATGCCGATCGTGCGATGGCTCTCGTTCGATGGTCATCTCGACGCCGCGTACGCTCCGACGAGCACGTCCCTCCGCATCGGCACCGAGGATCTCTGGAGGACGCCAACGATATCGGGCCTCGTAGGAATCGGGATGGTGGGGCGTTTTCCGTGACGAGTCTGCCGGCGCCTCGGGAGGGTACACTTGCGGATGGCAAAGCCGCTCTGTTTCGGAGTCTGTTCGATGCCGAATTTTCGTACGTATGGAACACCCTTCGCCGGCTTGGTGTGCCTGCCGCCGATGTTTTGGATCAGACGCAGGAGGTCTTTCTCGTCGTACATGGCCTGCTCCCGGACTACGACGCGAGCCGTCCCGCGCGGCCATGGCTGTTTGCCATCGCGTACCGCGTCGCGTGCCGATACCGATCGCTCGCAAGGCATAGGCATGAGGTGCAAGTGGATGAGCACTACGAGCAGATCGATCCCACACCACTTGCCGACCAGAACATGGAGATCGAGGACGCGCGCGCCTTGATGCTCGAGGCGATCCAAGAGATCGACCTTCCGCGTCGAGCCGTCTTCATCTTGGCGGAGCTCGAAGAGCAGCCGATGGTGGAGATCGCCGCCGCGCTTCAGATTCCAGTAAACACGGCGTACTCGAGGCTCCGTCTCGCGCGCGGGGACTTCGAGAGTGCGGCGAACCGGCTTTTGGCGAAGCGGTCGAGGCCTGGAAAGCGGGAACACACGTGAATCAGAAGCCGATCCCCTCTCGCCTACGTTTCCTCATCGAAGCGGAACGCGGCCGCCCCGACGCATCCGAGGAAGCGAAGGCACTCGCCGAGGCCAAGCTCGCTTCGCTGCTCGGCCCCGTGGCTGGGCTCGGCGAGGTCGACGGGTCCAGTGATCCCGGTGGGAGCGATGATCCCGGTGGGAGCGGTGATCCCGGTGGGAGCGGCGGCAGTGGCGCAGCGCCCGGGCAGGGTTCGTTCCCCACGAGTGCGCTCAAAGCTGGCGCCTCGGGGCTCGCTACCGCGAAGCTCATCGGCGCTTTTGTCATCGGCGGCATCGTCGGGGGCGCTGTGGCCACCGCGACCGTGCGGCCTAGCGAACGCTTGGTGTACGTGGACCGGGTCGCCCCGGCGCTCTCTGTTTCCGGCACCGTGCCACCGGCTGCGACGAGCATCGCAATCATTGACGTTGGCTCACGGCCACCGGCGAGCGCATCGAGCCAAAACGGCCATTCGGTCGCCTCCGTCACGACGCCGCCAGCTTCGTCCGCGGCCCGTTCGCGGGACGGCGATCTGTCGGCCGAACGTACGATCGTCGAACGAGCGCGATCTGCACTCGTTCGTGGGGACGGCGAAGCGGCACTCGTTGCCGTCGCTCAGCACGAGCGCGAATTCTCGAGGGGCCAACTCGCAGAGGAGCGCGAAGTCCTAGCAGTACAAGCACTCGTGACGGCGGGCCGCATTCAGGAGGCTGCCGAGCGCGGCGCGCGTTTTCGGAAGGCGTTCCCGAATAGCCTCCTGTTGCCCATCGTCGACCAGGCGCTTCGTTGATTTCGTGACGAGATCGGGTGGCTCGACGGAGGTAGTAGCGAACTCGAGTCCTCCGACTTGCCGCGATCGGCGAACGCGCTATGAAAGGCCACGCTATGCGTAACAATGCCCTCGTCGTCGTCGCCGTTTTGTCGTCGGCAGGCTGCAATTTTACGCAGGACTTTCAGCTTCCTGCGTCCGCCGACGCGGGCAACACCGCACTTGGAAGCAGGAGTGACGACGCCGGTTGTGGGAGCGCGGCCGATCCGAAGAACTGCGGGACGTGTGGGCACAGTTGCTTGGGTGGCACGTGCGAAAATGGGCAATGTCAGCCGGTAGTGCTTGCGTCGAACCAGGGCAGCGATCTCGGTCGGTTCTATGGCGATGGCCCGGTCGGCATCGCCGTCGATACGGCGCATGTGTATTGGCTCAATGGTCGTGGTGAAGTCATGCGCATCGCGATAGGTGGCGGCCACGTCGATACTGTCGCGCGCGTTCCAAGAGGATCGACCACGCTTGCCCTCGATGATCTGGCCGTCTACTTTACCGGCGACGACGCTTCCGTGATCTACCGCGCGCCCAAGGATCGTAGCGCGCTGCCACTCGAGGTGGTGCCCCGCTCGCCGGCTCCCCCGATCATGCACATTCTGCTCGCCTGGGACCGGATCCATTGGTCTCCATATGCCGTGAGCGATGACAGGAAAGCGACCGTTCTCGCTTGTCCAAAAAGTGGCTGTGTCGGTAAACCGAAAGAAGTTTGGACCGGCGAAGTTCCGAACGGACTCGCAGCGAGTGGCAACTTCATCTTTATTGCTGGCACTAATTTCTTTGGTGACAATGCCACGGGAATGGCTGCGGCCGGATATGTGGTGGGCCTCGAGCACAATACCTCTGGCAAGTGTGGCATCGGCGAATACTGCGGCAACGGCCAGCTTCCCATCGATCGCTCGACATTTCTCGGCCTCGCGACCGATGAAACATACGTGTTTCTCTTGGCGAAGAACGAGCTGATCCGTACGCACCTTCGCGGTTCGATTCCGGCAAAGGTACTCGCCTCGGGGCCTTCCGTTGCGATGAACCCGATGGGCCCCGCTCTCGATGCAGACTACGTCTATTGGGCCAATTTCAATACGGAAGACGGGTCCATTGCTCGGTGTTCCAAGAAAGGGTGCTCTGAGCCAGAGATACTCGCAAGAAATCAGAAGCTGCCGAAGGGAGTTTCCGTAGACGATCGAGCCGTGTATTGGATCACGAGCGACGGAAACGTCATGAAGCTCGCGAAGCCGGAGGGTCCCGGACAAAGACCTCTCAAGTAAATTCGTTTCGATAGGTCGTCATGCTGACGGCGAGGGGAGAGCCTTCGGCGCCGAGCTCCGCGAAAACGGCTGGGACGGATGACGCCCGATCATGAGCTCGTGCGCGCCCGAAAACGGCGATACGACGCCTTCACGCACGCATCGACCGCCACGTCGGCGCTGCCGACCACGTCGGTTCACGCCACGTCGGTTCACGCCTCCCAAGGGCGCCCAGCTTGTGCCAGACGGGCGGAAGTGGCGCGGCTCGGCACAGGGCGCGTAATGGGCGGTTATGTTGCTCGGGGGTGTTGTTCGCGAGAAGTGGCTTTGGATTCCTTAGCCTCGGATGCGTGGACCGACGTGGACCGACGTGGCTATCGCTAGACGCGGGTGCGGGCTCGAAGCTGAGACGCGGAGGGACCAGGTTGCGGGCAGGAGGCAGCGACGGACATCCGAACGCATGAAGACACTCATGTTCGTATGTGAGGTCATTTGTCGGGGCTTTGGGTGGTGGAGGGAATCCGAACGGAGCGTGCGTGGCGCCTGGCACACGATTCGCACAGGGTGCGGTCATGGTCACCAAACTTCTCCCCTCCAGTGGCACCACACGCCCCATGCGAACAAGTCTCTTCGTGCTGGGTACCGCGCTCTTGGCCGCCTGTGGCTCCTTCCCCTCGGATGTCGAGGAAAACTCGGCAGCGACGAGCAGCTTGACGCAGACGGACCGCTCGGCGTCCGACATTGCCTTGCAGGGCGACCGTCTGATCACGAGGATCGTGTCGCGCGATGGATCCTACCGATCGACACTGCGGCGCTACTTGCCTGATGGGACGTTGGACGTCCACTTCGGCCAGGCCGGGCTATGCGACCTGGGGCTGCACTCGGTCGATGCGAACATGGCTGTTGGCACGGCCGGTGCCGTTTTCGTGTTCGGGCGTCCCGTCTCGCCGACGCCAACCGTTGACAAGGTCCTCGTGCGTGTGGACCAGGACTGCACGTCGATCACAGAAGTGCATCGGTGGGACGACGCCACGACCCCGAAGGCGTCGTCGGTGCAACCTAACCGTTTGTACGTGGTGCCGGGTACGCCAGATAGTGCCATCCTGATGACAACCCACGGGTACGACTGGCCGGTATCCGTTCGACAACACGTTGACACGCTGGGGGCCGTCGTCGAGGTGACGCGCGACGGGGAGTTGGTTAAGAACGACCGCACCCTCTGCCGCCGAGCATTGCAGACGTGGCCTTTCTGCCCGAAATTTGGGTGGTTGAACGTCGGCAATTTCACGCTGGCCGATCCCCCAGTGGTCAGTTTTCGGCCGTCGGAGACGTTGCCCACGCCCGATCGTTCCGCAGTGTTCGTTCGAATCAGGCAGACCATCTACCGCTACCAAGCGAGCGGGCTCCTTGACATCACCTTTGGGACGGGTGGGAGCGTCGTGCTGCCCGGCCCTCTCGAGTGCCACGAGGTCCGCTGCATGGGCTTCGACGTTGTGGGGCGGCTCGTGGCGATTAGCGGAGACCATGGGTTCACACGCGTGCTCCGGTACGACGATTCGACATTCGGCTTCGTTGAGCTCGCGCAGGCCCGCGGGGCCATGAAAGCATTCGCTTGGTCGCCCACGCGGCTTGCGTGGTGCGGCGAACGCCACGTTACCGATCCGGACGGAACGCGCAGATGGCAGCCATTTATCGATTCCTTGGATCTGACCGCGCCTTGAGGCTTCCCCCCGCCGGCCCAGCGCGGCTCGCCTGACTCGGGCGCGAGCGGGAAGCGACGCGTAACGCGTCACCCCGCGCGATCAGCGCTTCCCCGCGCCGTCGCCGAACACGTGGCACCCCTTGCACGACGTCGCCTCGGGCTGGTGGGTCGCCTGCTTCTGGTGGCAGCCGACGCACGTGGCGCGATCACTCTTCGCGGGGCCGTGGCCGGTGTGAGCGTAGTCAGCTGTAGCAGGCTGCACTTCGAGATGGTGGTGACGGTCGGTTTGGGTGAAGGCGGAGCGAAGCGGGCCGTGGAAAGCCGGAAGGGCTTTCG
>JBIKNA010000371.1:0-7611 GCA_044358965.1 Polyangiaceae bacterium | reverse complement strand
GACCTCGGTCATCGACGATGCGACGGAGCTTGCGCCAGCACGCGTGGGCCTGACGCCCCAAGGTGCGGCGCAGCTGCTGCTGCGTGCCGCCTCTGGCGCGGCATACGACGCCACCAGCGCGGCGCTACACAAGAAGCACCTCTCGGAGATCGTCCGGGTCATCGTGAGTTCGATGCGGAAGTAGGTGCGCCCGCGAGCATCAACGCCATGGCGCGACCGCACATGGCCCGGTGTGGGCGCGGGCCCCTCTACACGCGAGCGCGGCGACGCCGCAACACGAGCACACACGCGAGCACCGCCACGATGGCGCGCCCGGGCGTTTGTGAAGCGGGGCCCGGGCCAGCGCTGCCGAGTGTGCACGATGCCGAGCTGTCCGGGGTTGGGGCCGGGGGCGAGGCATCCGAAGCGGGAACCGCCGAGGCTTCGGTGCCGGCATCGGCTGCGCCCTCGGGGGCCACGGGTTCGGGATCACCCGGCCGACGGGCCCACGAAGGCACGTCGTAGCCCCCCGTTGCCGCAGCCTCGCGGGCCGTGTCGACGATGAGCTCCGCAAAGGAGTCCGTGCGCGTGTACACCGCGTCGACGCACTTGGAGCCCACGTCGGATGCGCGCGAAAGGACCCCATAGGAGACCGGCGCGGTGTCGAGCGACGGCTGGGCAATGGCACTGGACCCCGAGTCGCCCGTGCACGAGCCATAGCCCGCGACGAACTCCGTGGCGGTGATGCCGTAGTCGCCCAGGGATGCACACGGCAGCTCATCGTCTCCGGGGACACAGACAACGGGGACGTTCTCGAGCAGACGGCGCACACCTTCGTCGTTGGCCCCCGGCTTGGTGATGCCGTAGCCGATGGCTGCCACGGTGCTCGTCTTGTCGATGGAATCGGTGAGCGGACCTTCGGGGAAGGGCCGAATGGGTGTGGCCTCGGTGCCAGGCACGTTGTCTTTGAGCACCAGCAGGGCGATGTCTTGACCGCACCAAGCACTGCTCTTGGGGGTGATGATTTTGGCGACGTCGTAGCCGCCGGCGGCAGCGTTGACGTCGGTGGCCGTGCTGACGCTGAATCCCTTTGCGGGCAGAGTCGGTCCGAAGGTGTCCTTGGCGCAGTCGACGTACTCGCCGCCGCCAGGGGCCACACAGTGTCGCGCCGTCAACACCAAGTTTGGCGCGATGAGCGCGCCGGAGCACACTTCGTCGGCGGTGAGAACGGCAACGGCGAATGTGTGTTCGGCGTCTTTGACGCCGCCCTGGATGGCGCTCTGTTGGGTTCCGACGCGCTCGGCGGGCCCCCCGGGGGCACACGACGCAAGCGAGACGGCGAGAACAAAAGCAAACGTCCGACGCAACACGCGAAGGAGTTGTAGCACGACGGGCGCCGCTGGCGCTGCGGACCGGGTGTAAGCTGCCGGTCGTGCGTCATTCTCTAGGCTCTACGTTGGCTTTGGCCCTGGGTACCCTCGCCCTTGCGTTTGCGGGCATCGGTTGCCGCCGTGAGGTCGCCCCCCACGGTGATCTCTCGGCGCTGGTTGCGGGCGCCAAGGCGCTCGAAGCGCCACCGGGGCCGCGACGCATTGCGCGTCCGACGATTCCAGGCACCTCTGGCGAGGCGCTCTTGGCCTTGGGCGCTCAACTTGCGTCGCTGGCCCAGAGCAAAGAGCTCGCCGAGCGTTGCGCCAAGACCTTCGAGGGTGAAGATCCGAGCGCGCACAAGGCATGTGCGCTGGAGTTCGCGGGCACCGAGAGCGCGTTCGCAGCCATATTGCGGACCGCAGACGCCGAACGCGCCGTGGCGCCGGCGCCATTGCACCCGTTGGCGCCCACCGATACGGTGAGTCGTCTGCCGCGGGAGCTTCTTGCATTCTGCAGCCACGCGCGGACCCGTGCTCTCGGGAGCATGCGGAGCGATACCAAAGATGCAGGACTCGGCACCTGTGCCCGCGCGTTGGAGGTGGTCCGGGACTTCAGCCTGGGCGGCAACCTGGTGGCTGCCATGTCGGTCAGTTCGTGCATCGATACACTGGCGCCTGCGTGCGGTCGGGTGCTGGGGGGCTCTGCCCGCAGCGCGGCGCAAACGTTCGCCCAAGACCTCGGCAACATCGAAGAGAGCCTGCCCGGATTTTCTGTGATTGCGCGCGGCGAGCTGTTCTCGGTGCAGCTTTCCTTGTGCGGAACCTTCCTCGCGCCGAACGATCGGGCCGAGCTTGGGCCCCTTGGTCAAGCCACCGTTGCCATGGCCGAGCGCAACAAGCCTCCGGCCATGGAGCAGGGTCTGCATCAGCACCTGTGCAAGACGGGCATCGCCGCAGCCTTGGTGCGCGATCGCGCCTACCAATACCCGCGCGGCTCCACCGAGCGAGAGCGGGTGCTCCGCGAGGGCAAAGAGGCCATCGAGGGGGAGAAGGTCGCAAGCATGGACCTCGGCAAGTACGAAGAGCGCTGGGAGGCAGGGCGCACGCAGCTTCGAGAGCTGCGTGCACGTGCGCAGCGATAGCCTTACTCGGGCAGACGCACGGTGCGCTGCTCGACGCGGGACCACAGGCGGGTGCCGAGTTCGAGCGCACAGGTATGCAGTGGCTCGCCGGGACCATCGATGTCCGTGAGCTCCATGCGCCGTGCGCCGCGGTACAAGGACAAGCGCGCCGCGGTGCGCGCTAGCTCCCGGAGGTAGGGCCCCGGAGGCCGCGCCGGGTCTACGGCGATGCGTCCGAGCAGTCCGCGTTTGGCGGGCACGAACGGAGGGTCCAGCGAAGCCACCACGAGCGTGGCCGCGGCGCGGACGTCGCCTTGGGCGTCGACGGCCACGAGGTCCACGGGATCTTGCGGTTGCATGACCTTGCTCAAGTGCGCAGCGATGACAGAAACGAGGCTCGCGTCGATGGCCCGCGGGCGGTCGAAGCGCAAGTCTCGCTGCTGGCGCCGGCGATGCGCCAGCACCGCTTCGAGGGCCGCGATGGGCATGGCGTCTTTGGGCCCGGCGATGCGCGCACGCACGTTGGGAGACTCGGGCAGCGCGGCCAGCGCGTCGGCATCCGCGGCGAAGTTGCACGAAACCGGCATGTAGCCCAACTTGCGGTAGAACGCCTGCGCCGGATTGACCTCGACGACTTCGGCGGCCAAGACGACCCATGGTGCCCGCGCCATGGCCAGCGCGTGGTGCCCGAGGGCATTGAGCAGCGCGCGCCCGGCCCCGGCCGCCCGAACATTTGGGTCCACCACCAGCGAGCGCACCTCGCACGTGTACGGCGTGGTCTCGTCGCCACCGTGGCGGTCGAACCATCCTTCCACTTGTCCAATGACCCGCCCCTGTTGTTCGCAAACGAGGTGCACATGTCGTCCGAGCACGGGCTCGCCCATGCGAACGCGAGCATCCTCGTCGAGGCGCCGGGCCACCTCGGCATAGATCGCGGGGTCTTGGCTTCCGGGGTAGCCACCCCAGCCCTCGTGCACATCCCAAAGCTCGTGCCACAAGGCCGACAACGCTTGACCGTCGCCGTGCTTGGGACCGCGCACGCGGAGCCCTAGGGCCATGGTTCCGCAGCTCCATCGGGCAGGTCGAGGTCCACCCGGGCGAGCAGCAAACCCAAGGCCGGCGCCGTTTGGCCCCCGAGGCGTCGGTCTCGTGCGGCCAACGCCTCGGCCACACGGGTGACGGGCAAGCGCCCGCGACCGATGTCCACCAGGGTGCCGACGAGAATGCGGACCATGTTGTACATGAAGCCCGGCCCTTCGACGCCGATCTTGAGGGTGCGCCCATCGGGCAACGCATCGATGCTGATTTGGTCGATGGTGCGAATGGTGTTGATGCGCTCGTCGCGGGCCGAGCGAAACGCTGCGAAATCGTGGGTCCCCAGCGCCGACAACGCGGCCCGGCGCATGGCCGGCACATCGAGAGGCTGGTCGACGCGCCAAGCAAAGCGCATCTGCGCGGGGTCGCGCACGCGATCCATCAAGATGCTGTACTCGTAGCGCTTCCGTGTGCAGGAAAAGCGCGGCACGAAGCCCGCTCCTATTGGGACCACGCGTCGCACGGCCACGTCATCCGGCAGGTGGGCGTTGATGCCGAGGAGCCACCCGCGCGCCGGGATACGCTTCTGGGTGTCGAAGGCCACCATTTGCGCGTGGGCGTGCACGCCGGCGTCCGTTCGACTGACCCCCCGCGGCAACGACGCATGGATATCCACCGCGCGAATGCCCGCAACGACTGTATCATACACATTTCTTGCGCCAGGGCTCGACACCCAGCCGTGAAAATCGGTGCCATCGTAGGCAACCTGCAACAGAACCCCGACATGCTCCGGGGAAGGCACTTGCGCGGGGTCCATGCTCAGCCGCCCTTGGCGTCCTTGGGGCCGGCATCTTGCACCGGCACGACGGACGCATCGGTCGCCGGCTCATCCTCGCTTTGCGGCGCCGCCGGGGACCCAACCTGCGGCGAAGAGCCAACGCAGACCCGGGCGCTGCAGACCCCCGACAGGCAATCGTCGTTGCGCAGGCACTCTTCGCCGGTGCCACGGCGGGTCTCCCCGCAGCCGGCGAAAGCCCAGAGCAGCGCGGCGACGCCAATCATCGCCATCACGGGCACCGCGCGGGAGCCGCGCACGGCCTAGGTCCCTCCGGCGTCCGGATCCTGCGCGTCGGGATCCTGCGCATCGCCGTCATCGGTGGCGTCGGAGGGAGCATCGGAAATCGCGTCGGCGACACCATCTGGCGATGCGTCGGCGCTCGGCAGAGCGTCGACGGCAACGTCCGCGCGCGCGTCGGCGGCGCCCGCTTCGGAGACGGACAGCCCGCAGGAAGCTTTGGGGTCTGCGCAGTCGGGGGTGGCGCCCTCGGTGCACGCGTACACGCTCGCCGCGAGAGCGAGCGTGGGCACGAGCCAGAGCGCCGCGCGACTCATTGACCAGGCACGAAGTTGATGGGCACGGTGACGGTCACACAACCGCCCTTGGGCGCGGGGAAGCCGCCGGTGCGGTAGTAGTTGGCCGTGCACTCTGCAACCATCGAGTTCGAAAGCTCGTTGCTGCTGACCTGGGCACTGCAGATCTGGCCCGTCGAGGCGATCTTGACCGTGATGCTGGCGCGGCCCTTGAGTGTTGGGTCGCCGCTGAGCGCGGGGTAGTAGCACTTGCGCTTGGACGCCTGCGCACGCTGGGCCAGCGCCGAAGACAGATCGTCGGTGGCCGAACCGCTGCAAACCTTGACGTCGCAGGGGTTGACGCCGCCGCCAGTGAACGTGGTGGCGGGCTTGGCGCCGGTGTCCGGACCAGCATCCGGCGGCGGCGGCGGCGGCGGCGGGATGTCGTCGTCGCGGGTGTTTCGCGGCGGCGGCACCGACACCGTGGCAGAGGGCTGCGGCTTCTGGACCTGTTCCTCGGGCTGGCACTTCTTGTAGGCGACGGCGGCACCGACGACGGCGAGCAGACCGACGACGACAACAGCGTATTTGCCGTTGCCGCTGGGAACTCCCTGCGGCGGCACCGAAGGGGGAGGAGCTGATTTGGATGTCATGGTCGATGGTTGGGTCGAAAGGTCACCGAGAACGGAAGCCCCGCGTGCAGAACAGACGCATTACACCCCACTTTGGTGGTTCTTGGCACCAAATCAGCAGCGATACGATGACGCCCCAGGCCCGTGGCCGAAATTTTACTGTTCATGAAGAGGCGGGTACGCCGGAACACCCCTCTAGGTCGCCGCCGCGGGCGCGAGGCCAAAAAAGGAGACTTGCGTGTCGCCATAGACGCGGCTGTCCGTGCACGCGAAACCTTCGGGGGTGGGGACCGCATCGCGGCTGCTGTGCTCGAAGACCACGGTCACCTCGGCGTCGAACACCGGGCGCAGGGCCCCAAGGTGTGTGGCCGCCGCCGGGGCGTCCGCGTACGGCGGGTCCAAGAAGACCAGGGTGAACCTGCTCCCCGAAGCCAGACGGCCGGACGCGCGGTCCACGGGGCAGCGGAGAACGACCCCGAGGTCCGTCAGGTCCAAGCTCGCAAGGTTTTGGTCGAGGGCCCGAAGGGCGTCACGGTCCCGCTCGACAAATGTGGCGTGGGCGGCGCCACGCGACAGCGCCTCGATGCCCAAGGCCCCCGTGCCCGCGTATAGGTCGAGGACCAACGCTCCGTCGAGCAGCCCGCGCCCCTGAAGCATGGAGAAAAGCGCCTCCCGGACCCGATCCGTGGTGGGACGCGTGGTCATGCCCCGCGGCGAGGCGAGGTTTCGCGAGCGCAAGAAACCGCCGGTAACACGCACGATGCTTGGGCCCAAGCTACCAGATTCCGGGCCGGTCCGATGGCACCCGCGCGGATTGCCCTTTGCAAAGGGCATTTGGACGGGGGTAGCCTGTCCATCATGCCGCGTCGCTCGTCGCTGCTCACTTTGTTGTTCACCATGGCCCTCGTCGTTTTCGCGTGGGAGCGCCCGGCGTGGGCCGACCCCACGCCCATTGCCGTGGTTGGCATCGATACCGACGACGCGGACGACCACGCCGAGGCCTTCACCGGCGCACTGCGATCCCGGCTGCGCAACACCGCTGGCTGGCGCCTGGCCGAGGGCGAGCAAACGCTGAGCCTGCTGACCGCTGCGCTCCGCTGCCCCAAGCCGCCGGATGCCGCCTGCGAACAGAAAATCGCCGAGCAGCTGAAGGTAGACCGGTTCGTGTGGGGCACGGCCCGAAAGGCCGCCGGCAAGAAGATCACCGTCGAGCTGCATGCCTACCGCAAGGGGGTCCCGGCAGTGGTCGCGAGCGAGAGCTACGCCGACAACCTCAAAGACCAGAACGACGACGCGCTTCGGCAAATCGCATACACGCTGTTTCAGAAAGTAGTCGGCAGCTCCAACGCTTGGGTCACCATCAAGGCGGGCAATGCGGCCGGGCATGTCAGTGTCGACGGCGGCGCCAAGGTGCCTTTCGAAAAGGGAATCCTGCGCACGGCCGTGGAGCCCGGAGCCCGCAAGCTCGAGGTGGTGCTCAAGGGCGGCAAGGCACAGCTCTTCGAGCTCAACCTGGCAGCCCAAGAAGAAAAAGAGCTGCTGGTTGCCGTGGCCCCGGGCACCGGAGGCGATACTGCCGCCTCCGAGCCGGTGCCGTGGAAGCGATACGGAGGCTACGCGGCCTTGGGCGTTGGTGTTGTCACCGGCATCTTCACCGTCGTCAAGATCACCGACTACACCAGCGCGGCGAGCAAACAAGACGAGCTTCTGCCCACGGTCCCCGCGGGCCGCGACGTCTGCGCGTTGTCCACCATCGCCGACACGCAAAGGGGCGGAGCCAACGCCGAGGCGGCCTGCCGCAACAACGACGAGGCCAAGAGCGCCAGCACGGCGGCCTTTGTGTTCGGTGGCGTGACGGTCGTCGCGTTGGCCGCCGGCGCCTACCTGGTGCTCACCTCGAAAGACGGCCCCAAGAACTCGGACGCGCCCGCCAAACCCAAGACCGCCAAGCGAAGCTGGGGCGCGACTCCCGTGTTTGCACCGAATGGCGGCGGCGTTTCGCTTTCCGGCGAGTTCTAGCCGACAAGGCCAAGCGGGCTGAGGCCAGCCGGCAGCGGATCGCCGGGCACGGGGGGTGGATCCATTCTGCCATTGGCCGACACCGTGCCGTAACAGCCAAGCTGC
>JBIKNA010000063.1:0-24715 GCA_044358965.1 Polyangiaceae bacterium | reverse complement strand
TCCGATCTCCTGGTCCTGAACCCCGCCAACCTGGCCAACATGCAAGGTCGCGAGGCACGCTGGACATACCTTCGCTGCGGCGACGACATTCGCCGCGCCGCCTGCGGTCACTCCGCAGACCTGGCCACGGCGCTGCCCTTCGGGCTCGCCACTGGCCTACGCCTCGACTTTATCCAACCCCCCACGGGGGCCGGGTTCCCTTACAACGGCACGGACTACGCGTGGCTCACCTGGGGCGTGGGGTTCGCCATGTCCGAGCGGCTGCAGGTTGGCGGCAGCATCCAGCGTTCGTACTCGGCCAACTCGTACACCGATGGTCTTTGGGGCCTCTCGGCCGGCATCTCGTACCGGCCGAGCACCCGCTTTGCCTTCGCCGCCGTGGCACATGATTTCAACGGCCCGAGCACCCAGAAGCTTCCTCCGCTCGGGTACCCGGTGCTCGATCGCACGGGTGTGCTTGGCATGGCCTTCCGCCCCACGGGCACGCGCACCTTCGAGCTGGGGCTCGAAGCCAAGTACGACGCCGGGGCCGACAACGTGTATCCCCGGGCAACTGTTGGCGTAGACATCCCCGGAGTGGGTCGGGCCCGCGGCGATCTCGAGATGCAGAACCTGGCCAACGACGCGCGCCGAGGTGTCACGGCCAGCGCCGGCCTCGAGATCGGTTTTCATCGCTTCAGCGCCGGTGGCGGCGCCATGTTCGGCAACGGCCTCGGGCGCTCGCAGAGCCTTGCGGGCTTCGCGACGGCGTCCATCGGTAGCGTCGACAACCTGGGCGTGCCCCGCAGCGATCGCGCGGTGTCGTTTCGCTTCGAGTCCACGCCGGGGCCCCGGGCGCACGCGCACTTGCTCTACAAGCTGTGGAAGCTGGCCGAGAACCGCGAGGTCTCGGCGGTCACCATGATCATGAAGGCCGAGCCTTCGTCGAGCTTGGCCCACGCCGAAGAGCTGGCCGACGCCATTCGCTACCTGCGGGCACACGGCAAGAAAGTCGTCTGCGCCTGGGAAGACGCGGGGCCCAAGGCCCTGTACGCCTGCGCCAGCGCCGATCGCGTGGTGGTCAACCCCGCCGGCGGTGTTCGCTATGCCGGCCTCAAGACCACGCACATCTATCTGGCCGGCTTGCTCAGCAAGCTCGGCATCAAGGCCGAGTTCGTTCGCATCGGTGCCCACAAAGGCGCGCCGGAGCAGTTCATGAACGAGCGCGCCAGCGACGTGGCCAAGGCCGACCAGATCGACCTCTTGGCGCAATACGATGCGGTATACACGGAAAATCTGGTGCGCTACCGCAAGCTCACCGCAGACAAGGTGCGCGCGCTCGGCGCCAAGGGGCCGTTTACGGGCCCCGAGGCACGCGACGCCGGCCTGGTCGATGGCTTTGCCTTCGACGACGAGGTCGAGCGCGCCACGCAAGACGCCGTGGGACGCAAGGTGTCCCTCGAGAAGTACGAAGAATCGATGCGCCCGGACGCGCGCTTCGGCCCCGAAGACCGCATCGCCGTGCTCTACATCGACGGCGACATCATCGATGGTCGCTCGCGGCGCATTCCGCTCTTGGATCAAAAGCTCGTGGGCTCGTACACCATCGCCGAGACCGCCGAGCGTTTGCGCAACGACAGTCACGTCAAGGCCGTGGTGTTGCGCATCGAGAGCCCCGGAGGCTCGTCCATGGCCTCGGACGTGATGTGGCGCGAGATCAAGCTTCTGGCCGACAAGAAGCCTCTGGTGGTGAGCATGGGCTCCGTGGCGGCCAGCGGTGGCTACTACGTGGCCTCGGCGTCCAAGCACATCTTTGCCCTGCCGCTCACGGTCACCGGGTCCATCGGCATCTTCTACGGCAAGGCCAATACCAGCGAGCTGCTCTCGCGCATCGGCGTCAACGTCGAGGTCCGCAAGACCAACGACAACGCCGACGCAGACTCCATGTTCCGAGGCTTCACCGACCAAGAGCGTGCGGAGTACCAGCGCAAAATCGGCCAGTTCTACGATGTGTTCTTGTCGCGCATCTCCGAAGGCCGCGGCATGAAAAAAGAAGACATCGACGCCGTGGGCCAAGGCCGCGTGTGGACGGGGCAACAGGCCTTCGAGCGCGGTCTCGTCGATCGCATGGGTGGTCTGCGGCATGCGCTCGACGAAGCCAGGTCCTTGGCCAAGCTTCGCCCGGACGTTCCCATCGTCGAGCTGCCCGCCCAAAGCACCACGATTCTCGACAAGGCCCTCGAGATGGCCGGGGCCAAGGCCCAAACGCCCATCTCGCTCTCCATGCTGCCCCCGGAGGCCCGCGATGCTGCGCGGGCACTTGCACCCCTGGCCGTCTACTCCGGCGATACGGCGTTGGCCCGCATGGAGTGGGTGCCGCTCGAATCCATGGCGTGGGACACGGACGACGAGTAAGTAGCCGGGTCGGCCAATGCGCAAAAAAATCGGGCTGATCTGCAATCAGAACAACCTGTTCTTTGGGCTCGGGCGGCACCTGCGCGACGCGGGCTACGACGTCACGTTGCTCCTTGCCAACAACGAGGCCAGCGATTGGCCTCATTTTCACCCCTCCGCCGACACCTTCGACCTGGACTACCAAGATTGGACGCGCACGCTGTCTTGGGGCGACGGCCGACGCATCGCCCGGCACGATCCACACACCGTCGAGCGTGATCTGGCCCCGTTCGATTTCTTGTTCGGCTGCGGCAGCGCGCCGGCGTACCTGGCGCGCATCGGCCGTCCCCTCGACGTGTTCATGCCCTTTGGCTCCGATCTCTGCGAAGAGCCGTTCCGTGCGCCGGCGTTTACGCGGCACAGTGTTCGCTCGCTGGTGGAGCTGCCGCGCTGGCAGCGAGCCGGGGTGCGCGCGTGCAAGGTGGTCATCGGGGATCGCTCGGTGCTCATCGAAGAGCCCTTGGCGCGACTTTCTTACAAGGGGCGTCGGGTATTCGGCGTGCCGCCGCTCTTGTACACACCGTTGTTCTCGCAAGCGTCGCTCGAGGGCAAGACCAAGTCCAGCCACTGGTACCCGGTGGTCAAAGACTTCCGTGACAAGCTCGACGTGTTGGTCTTCATGCACGCGCGGCACGTGTGGAAGAACCCCACCAAGTTGATCTGGAGCAAGGGCAACGACAAGCTGCTTCGCGCCGTGGCCGATCTGCGCGCCGAGCGCCCGGACGTGCGCGTGGGGGTCGTCACCTGCGAGTACGGCCCCGACGTGCTCGCGTCCCGGCAGCTCGTCAGCGAGCTGGGCCTCGACGACCGCGTGCTTTGGTTGCCCGTGTCTCCACGCAAAGAGCTCATGGTGTTGATGACCCTGGCCGACCTGGCCGTGGGCGAGCTCGGTCACTCTTGGTTCATTGCGGGCACCGTGCACGAAGCCCTGGCCATGGGGAAACCATTGCTGCATCGGCGCGAAGACGCGGACTTCGAAGGCCTGTACCCCGAGCTGTACCCCATGTTCGACATCAAAGAGACGGCCGATGCCACCCGCGTCTTGCGACGTTTCGTCGACAGCCCAGCAGAAGTGAAGCAGGTGGGCGTTCGTGGCCGGGCGTGGTTCGAAGAGCACGCCATTCGCCGCTCGCTCGAGCTCACCCGGGGGCTCATCCACGGCACCACGTAGAGCTCCGTGCGCGTCTGGGCGTGCGCCCGCGGTCCTCTTGCGCGTGGCCGCAGAGTTGCGTGCGCTTTTGTGGACTCCCTGTTAAGCTCCGGTCTCCATGCGCGAGAAACTCTTGGAGGTGTTGGCCGAGCCCGTGACCGGCGCCAAGCTCAGCCTCGACGTCACGAAACACGAGGGCGCGCACATTCTCGAGGGGTCTTTGCGCTCGGAGCAAACCGGCAAGAGCTACCCCATCGTCCGCGGCATCCCGCGCTTTGTGTCGAGCGACAACTACGCACACTCCTTTGGCACGCAGTGGAACAAGTTCCGGGCGGTGCAAATCGACAGCGAAACCTTGATCTCGCACTCGCGGGCTCGCTTCGACGACGAGACCGGCTGGCCCCAAGACAGCCTCGAGGGCAAATGGGTGCTCGACGCCGGGTGCGGTGCCGGACGTTTCGCGGAGATTGCCGCCGAGCGTGGCGCCGAACTCGTGGCCCTCGACTACTCGTCCGCCGTCGATGCCGCGCGGGCCACGCTTGCGCGCTTCCCCAACGCCGACGTGGTGCAGGGCAGCATTCTGGAGCCCCCGTTGCGGGCCGCCAGCGTCAACTTCGCGTACTGCATTGGCGTGGTGCAGCACACGCCCGATCGCAACGCGGCCATCACCCAGGTGGTGCGCACCGTGGCGCCAGGCGGAGCCTACTGCTTCACCATCTATGCCCGGCAGCCCTGGACCAAGCTCAACGCCAAGTATCTCGTGCGGCCGATCACCAAGCGCTTGCCCGAGCACGTGCTCTTGTCGGCCATCGAGCGAAGCATGCCCGTGCTCTTCCCGCTGACCGATGTCCTCTTTCGGGTGCCCGTGTTCGGCAAGGTGGCCAAGTTCGCCATCCCCGTGGCCAACTACCCGGGCGACAAGCTCTCGGGCCGCGAGCAGCGCTATCGCGAGGCCGTGCTCGACACCTTCGACATGCTTGCGCCTGCTTTCGATGAGCCCATGACGGCTGGCGAGGTCGAGGCGGCCCTCCGTCGCGCCGATGTGCGCAGCATCCATTTCCACCGCCGGGTGCCCGTGACCGTGCGCGGCGATCGCTAGGCTCGACCAAACAAGCATCGGAGGCGATGCTCGGTCGCAAAAGCGATCTACGCGAGCGGCGCGACGCCGCCGCAGGCGCCAGCTAGGGCCCCGTGAGTGCGTCGAGCTTGGCGCAGATGGCGCGGGCGCTCATGGTGCGCTTGTACACGTACAGGCTACCGGGCATCACGTCGTCCAAGAGTTGCTCGCTTACCCGCAAGTGCGCGCCCACGGCGAACAGCACCGGCGCTGGCAGGCCCGTTCGAACCATGTCGATACGTCGAAACACAGCGTCGCGACTCCAGTGTCCGAGCACCTCGATGAACGCTCGTTTGGTGCCGCGCACCACCTCCAGGTCTGGGATCACCAGGCCTTGACCCTTTACCTCGAAGATCTGCTGGCACGGCGTGGCAAACCAGGGCGATGCCAGCTTGCGAAAGCCTTCGAGCAACGCCGTGACCTCGTCGGGCAGGGGCACATCTTGCACTGGTGCTGCGCCTTTTCGATCGCTCTGCATGCGAAACGACAGTGGCTTTCGGTCTTTGCCCCAGCGCACTTCGGCCACAAGAGCCCAGCTCTCGGTCTGTTCGAGCATGGGCACCAACATGGCGAGCTTCAGGCCGTAGCGGGTGCCGCCGTCGAACATGCTGAGCGGCCCCTCGACGGTGACGCGGAAGCCGCCCGTGTCCGTGCGTTCGATGAGATGCAACAGCTGAAGGAACTTGAGTCTCGAGAAGAAGGCTCGGGCTGCTGCCGGTGTGGTCTTGTCGATGTCGATGACGATGCGTGTGGCGCGCAGCAACACAGCCTGTGCTTGCCCGGCGCGATGGGCATCGGCCAGGGTGCGCGGACCGATGTTTGGCGGTGTTTCCAGCCGATGGTTGTCCTTGAGATCGGCGTACATGGCCCGAAGCAGGGCCTCTTGGTCCATGCCAAGCTCGGTGGCCAATGGCAAAAGCACCTGCGCGCGCTGGAACACGTTGGCATCGTCGCTCTCTCGGCGCGCCTTGGTGGCCGCAAGGAACACGCGTTGTCGAAGATCCACCGGATCGATGGCAGGTTCTGCCTCGAAGACGCACCGGTCGAGTACCAGCTTGATGAGTCCAGCCTTGAGGCGCTCGTGCCGGGCCTCGACGCTCACCTCGCGGAATGCGTTGTTCAGGTCTTCGCGGGTCTGTCCCTGGTGCTCCTGGGCCAAGCTCAAGAGCTCTTTGGCCAAACGCAGGGTCTCATCGAGGGTGCCCTGGTCGGGGGTCACCAGCATGAGCTCTTGGCCTCGGCGGCGTGCGTTCACCAGATCAGCGGTAAGCACTGTGCTCGCGCCTCCGATCGCTCGTCATGGTCTCGGTGGTGTTGCCTGTGACCAGCTCGTACAAAATGGCGTGTTTGTCTTGGCCTTTGCGCAAGATGCGACCGAGGCGCTGTACATGCTCGCGCACGGAGCCGCTGCCCGAGAGCACGATGGCCACGTTGGCCTCGGGCACGTCGACGCCCTCGTTCAACACCTTGGACGTGGCCACCACGCCGTAGGCGCCGCTCGATAGTCCACGCAGAATCTCGCTTCGCTCTTTGACCTTGGTCTGGTGCGTGATGCACGGCACCAAGAACATGGTGGAGACCAGGTACGCCGTGCGGTTGTCTTGGGTGAACACGATGGCGCGGTCTTTTCGGTGCGTGTGCAGCAACTTGGCCAGCTCGTCGAGCTTGCCTGGCGCTGCAAACGCAAGCTCGCGTTGCCTGCGGTAGGCCGCCATGGCACGGCGGCCCTCTTTGCTTCGGGCGGAGTGCATCACGAAGTCGCTCCAACCCGAGGGCTGGCTCATGCGAATGCCGTGGGATGTCACAAACCCTCGGTAAATCGAGCGTTCTGCGTCGTACTCCGCGCGCTCGTCGGGGGTAAGGTCGACGATGATCTGGTTGGTGTCGTAGTCGGCCAGATACTCGCCAGACAGATCCACGATGTCTTTCTGGTAGACCAAAGGCCCTACCAGCTTTTGCAGCGCAGCTTCGCGCCCGTCGCTGCGCTCTGGCGTGGCCGTCAGTCCCAAGCGAAACGGCGCGATGCAGGCGCGCGCCGCATGTGCGTAGCTCTCGCTTGGCAGGTGATGGCACTCGTCGAACACCACGAACCCAAAGCGCGCGCCCAAGTGCTCCATGTGCAGGTGCGCCGAGTCGTAGGTCGTGACGGTGAGATCCTGGACATCGTGGTCGCCGCCGCCTACCAGGCCAATGGGATCTCCAAAGGTCTTGCGCATGAGGTCGTACCACTGGCGCACGAGATCGAGCGTCGGGGCCACCACAAGGGTGCTGCGCTGTTTCTGCGCGATGGCCATCATGGCGACGTGGGTCTTGCCGGCACCAGTGGGCAGCACCACCACGCCGCGTCCGCGGGCCTTGCTCCAGGCTGCCAGTGCTTCTTGTTGGTAGGGGCGCGGCGCGTGCAGGCCCTGGGCGGGCCGCTGCAGCTCGGCGTACTTTCGCGCCTCGTCGGTGTAGGGGATTTTCCCCGTCACGAGCGCGCGCACCACGTCGGCATAGGCCGCCGCCGGCGCGCGGCCACAGTTGGTGCGCGCGTCCCAGGCGCACCCGGGCAACGCCACGTCTGGCCCCACGCCGCGCACTTCGAGCGTTCCGGCATGAAACGACAGAGCCAGAGCGCGCACTTGCTCTTGAGGTTGTGCGCCCTCGCTCATGCCGCCAAGCTCCGAGCATGCGTCCCGGCCTGCAGCTGGGGCTCGGTCGGCTCGCAGGTGGAAATGCGTGCGGGGGCGGGGGAGGCCGAAGGGTAAGGCATGCCCTAGCCTTCGGCCCGCAGCGTGAGAATGGTGACCGCGGGGGCGACGCCGAAGCGTACGGGCGGGCCCGTGGTGCCAAGGCCGGGGTGCACGTACAACGTGGACCTGCCCTGCTTGTAGATGCCCAAGGTGAACTTGTGTGCCAGGTTGCTGAGGGACAGCGACCGGGGAAAGAACGGGATGGCCACTTGGCCGCCGTGCGTGTGTCCGCTGAGCACCACCTCGACCTCGTGTTCGACGGCTTCGGGGAACTTGTCGGGATCGTGTGCCAGAAGCAAAGTCACCGCGCCCTTGGGGCGCTCGCCCAACGCTGCCTGCATGTCCGCGCGACCTGTCCAGGTGTCGTCAATGGCTGCAATATGCAATCGGTCCTCGCCGCGCACGATGTCTTGGCCTTGGTTGCGCAAGACGGTGGCGCCGTGGGCGCGCAGGTTGGCCACCAAGGGCTCGCCGTCGCCAAAGTAGTCGTGATTGCCCATGGACACGAAGGTGCCATGTTTGCCGCGCAGCGCTCCGACCACCCGGGCGATGTCGTCGTAGAACTCCGTGCCACTGGTGGCCAGATCGCCGGTGACCACGGCGATGTCGCAGTCTTCTTGGTTGGCTGCGTGGGCCCAACGTTTGCCCCAAGGCTCGGGGGTCATGGTGCCGATGTGCAGATCGGAAAGATGAGCGATGCGAAAGCCATCGAAGGCCGCAGGCAGGCCCGGGACGCGGATCTCGTGTCGTTGGAGCTGAAAGGCCCAGCGGCGATACAAGATGCCGTAGCTCGCGAGCGCCAGGCCGGTGACGTAGAGCCAGAAGAAGTACCCGCGGGAGAATCCGGCGAAGGGCATGACCAAGGCCGCGACGAGCGACGGCACGATCATGAAAAAACACGCGCACCAGTGGATGAAGTACGGCGTGTCGACGAGCCACACGTACCAGCGCGGCTTGCGGGTGTCGTACATGCCCTTGCGTGCGCGGCCCACGAACAAGCCAATGCCAAACGCGAGCGCAAAGGCCGTGGCCGTGAGACTGGTCTTTTGGCGCAACCCCGCACGCTCGCAGGCCTCGAGCATGGCCAGCGCAAACGGCACGTGCATCACGCTCGTGATGACCACCAAGGTCCACAAGAAGCGTCCCATGCGCGGACGCTTGAGCGAGCTAGCCAAAGCGCCCCTCGATCACCGCCCCGTCGTCGCACACGGCTCGCACAAACGTGGCGTTGGCCCACAGCGCGACCACGTCGGATGCGAGGCCCAGCTCGCCGCTCATGCGCAGCCACCCTGTTTTGGTGCGCCGCAGAATACGCGCCTGCGCCGAGCCTACCCATGCCGAGCCATCGTCGGCAATGGCGATGCTGACGAGGTCCCGGGTGGTTTGCACCGCCTCGAGTTGTGCTTCGAGTTTGGGCGACAAAGAGAGCGCATGGCCCCCGGCACCAATGACGTAGGCCCCGCCGTGCGGTGCAAGCTGCAACCGGAATAGATGGCCGCCACACACCGCGCCGATGGAGTCCGCCACGCCGAGGTCGATGCGCACGAGCACCCCCCAATCGCCGCAGGCCACCAGGGTGCCATCGGGCATCTTGAGAACATCGTGCAGGCGCTGTACCTGCGACGCATCGGTGAGCAGCGTCAGCCGGTCTTGGACAAACTGCGCGACGACGCCGATGGTGTTTCCGCCGTTTGGTCGCGGCCCGCCGGCCCGCGCGGGTCGCTCGCCGACCATGGTGAGTGTGCCTTGCGCATCGACGCGCCCGCCCAGAAAGGTGACCTCGCGGTCGGGAACGGACAGCAGGCGGCTTGTGCCCTTGGCGTCGACCACGGCCACGAGGCCCCCGGCGCCGCCAAGCACGACGTCTCCGGTCTTGTGCATGAACACGGTGCGCACGAGGCGCGGGTCCACGTCGCGGTTCCACGGGAGCGCCACCCAAGAGCCTCGGGCCCATCGCGCAAAGCCCGTGGGGCCTGCCGCGATGATGTCGACGTCGCCCGGCGGGAACACCGCCGCGCGTACGGTGCCTTTGGCCAGCGGCCGTGTGGCCACAGTCCAGTTCCACGCCGCCGGATTGCTGGCAGCCTCGTTGGGTTGCGCTCGTGGGCCCGGCGGCGCTGGCGGCGCGGCAGGTGGCGGTGCGCTTTGGGACGGGGGCCCCGATGGCGTGGCCGCGAGCATCTCGCGGGCCGAAGGGCGCTGCACGTTCACGCGTGCCGGCGGAGGTCGCGAGGGGACCGTGCCGTCGGCTTTGGCGGTGGTCTCCCAGGGCGAGACCACGCTTCGCGGAGGCATCGACGCAGCGTCGTCGACATGCACCGACTTGAGTTGGGCTTCGAGGGCCGCAAGGAAGGCTGATGCAGACTCGTGTCGGTCTGCGGGGTCCGCGGCGAGTGCTTTGCCGATGAGCCCATTGATGGCCTCGATGACGTCGGCCCGGGCCGCAAGCTCTGGGGCCAGCGATTCGCGATGTTTGGACAACACCGGTCGCATGCCCCCCAAGATGCGCGTGACGATGACGAGCGGGTTTTCTCCCTCGCGGAAGGGAAACGCCGGTTTGCCCGTGAGCATCTCGAAGACGATGGCCGCCAGCGAGAAGATGTCTGTTCTCGGCGAGACGCGCTGGTTGCCTTGCTCGTACTGCTCGGGTGGCGCATAGCCCAGCGAGGCGCCGGCCAGCGACGCCGTCCGCTGCAGCACGGTCATGTCGACCAGCTTCACCAGACCGAAGTCCGTGACCTTGGCGATCTCGGTGCCGGCTTCGGTGGCCAGCAAGATGTTCGATGGCTTGAGATCACGATGCACCACCTTCTGGGAGTGCACGTGATCGAGCGCATGCGCAATGTGGCGCACGATGCGTCGAATGCGCTCGAGGGGCAGACCGCGGTTCCCCGACTCTTTGAGCACCCGCTCGAGGGTCGAGCCGTGCACGTACTCGAGCACCGTGTACGGGACCTGCAGCGGGTCACCGCCATAGGGGGCCGGGATGTCTGCCATGGCATGGTCGTAGAACCGCACCACGTAGGGGTTGGCGCGCGTCTGCATGCTGAGCATGCGGAGCACTTGCGCCTCGCGCTGGAAGCGGACCAGGGCCTCGGTGCCCACGGCGTCGGGGCGCAGCACCTTGACGATGACGGGTACGCCGCTTGGGTCGTCCCAATGGGCCCGGAACACCCAGCCCTGGCCACCCTCGCCGATGCAATCACGCAGATGGTAGGTGACGCGGTCGGACCCCTGCAGCACACGCCCTACCAGCGTGTCGCGCAACGAGCCAAAACGGGCGTCTCCCCCTGCAGCCATCGGTCCGAACACGATACTACTGGCGTGCGGGCGCCGACCAGCCACGCTGGAAAAAAAACGCCGGCCTCGAAACCTCGAGGTCGGCGTGATCTTTGGGCCAAATGGGGCCCGGCGTGGCTGGTGGGCTCAGGTTTCGAGCAGCTTGACCAGGCCGTCGCGGTTGATGTTGGCGCCAACGTGCTGCGCCGCCTTGGCGCCGCCCTTGAACACCATGACGGTGGGGACGCTGCGGACGCCGAACTTCTTGGTGACCTCGGGGGCCTCGTCGATGTCGAGCTTGCCGACCTTGTACTTGCCTGCGAACTCGCCGGCGAGCTTCTCGACGACGGGGGCCAGCGCCTTGCACGGGCCGCACCAGGTTGCGGTGAAATCCACGAGAACGGGAACGTCGGATTTGACGACCTCGGACTCCCAGTTGTCGTCCGTCAGCTCGACGATGTTGTTGCCAGCCATGGTTCGATTTCGCTCCTTGTGCGCGTGCCCGATGGGGCGAACGCGTATGAAACAAGAGGGTAACCACGGCCGTGGACAAAATCCACGCCCAACCCCCATTTTCCCTTTGGCCCGCCAGACCCCGCGTTTGCCGCCGCTCCAATTGCGGCGTTTAGAACGCAAGCGCCGTGGGCTTTGGCGCGGCCGGGCGCGCCGATGCCCCCGGGGCCGCGGCGGAGCCCTTGGGCGCGGTGACCGTCAGGTCGGGCTTCGGCACAAACGAAGGTGTTGGTTGCGCGGCAGGGGGCGGCGATGTTGGTCGCTCCCAGGCGAGACCCAGTAGGCGGAGCCCGCGCCCCAGCTGGGCCATGGGCGCCCGGGTCTCGATGCGCAGTTCGCTGCCAACGAGCTCGGTGGTCAGCGCATCGAGCACGGGGCCAAGGGCCACCCGCGCCATGACGTTCTGGCTGGCCTCGAGGCGCTTCTGCTCGACCAGCGTTTTGACGCGAGCGCACTGCTCCGGACGATCGCATCGCAAGAGCAGCCGCGCGCCGAGCTCTGCCTCGGCTTTGGGCATGGGGCCGAGCGCCAGCGCCACGGACCGCACGCCCAGCACCCCCTCCATCGTACTTTTGCTCTCGGCGGACCGCGCCTCGTTGCCCAGCTCTCCGATGAGGCGCTGCCGCATGGCGTCGGGCAACAGAACCGTTGCGCGAATGGCCTGTGGCACATCGGTTCCGAGTGTCGAGGCTACACTTTCGTGCTCTTTGGCGCTTCGGGTGCCTCGCGACAGAGAGGCAAGCATGGCGTCGAGCCAAGCTCCTTTGGCCACCACCAGGGTCGCCGCGTCGGCGCCGTTGGGCCGCACCGCAAGCTGCGCGCGAGAGCCCCCTTTGCCAAGCACATAGAACCCGTGCGCGAGCTTGGGCTCTTCGGTTGCATCGCTGCCTTGCACGGCTTTGCCGCAGGCGCGGAGCTCGTCGGGCTTGGCCCGCACCGTCATGGCCACGCCGAAGTCGCCCGTGCCATCTTCTTCGGGCACGGCGACAACCACCTCGGACACCCGGGAGAGCGGGTCGAAGCCACACTCCTTCTCGAGCGTTTGCAGCGGGGCGCCGCCAGGCATCAGCGCATCCGAAAGGGTCGAAAGAAGCCCGGTCCGCCGCAGTGTGTCCACGTCGATGCGCGCGGCCAGGAATGTGTTGGCGGGGATGGCGCACCCCAAGTCCGTGGCCTGCGCCGTCTGCTCATTGGCATAGTGGATGGCCGCGATGGCCAGCAGGGCGGAGCCCACGGTGATGCCGAGCTTGCTGCGGGCGTCCATGGCCTGCAGCATCCCAGACTCATGGGCGCCACCGCAAGCGGAGCGAGTGTGTGGGCGCGCGCGCTACCGCTTGCGACGCTTCTTGGCGAGCGCGCGCGGGCTCTGCCTCGGCGGCGGCCCCACGTACCGGACCATGTGCTCGGGCAACCGCCGAAGCTCCGCCGCTGGCTCTTGGGCAGCCTCTACGGCGTTGGCAAGGAGAGTCTGCTGCGTGAGGGCCACGGTGAGCATGGGCAGGTGCTGCGCCGAGAAGCCCGCATCGAGAAGGGCCGCCGCAACGGCGCTCGAGACGTTGGGCTCGATGCCTCGCTGAGCCCTCAGGGTGGCCCATAGGGTCTCCGCAACCTGCCAGTACCGAAGGTGGCTCCTGCGGAGTCGCGTGACCTGCGCTCGAATGGCCTCGACACGCTCATCGACCTTCCGAAAGGGCACTCCGAAGCCAATGATGCGCTTGCGTTCGCCAAAGTAGGCTTCGATGCGCGCGGCATATGTCGCGGGACGACTGCGTCGGAGCAGCCGCTCGACGGCGACCAGGTCTTTGCACACCGCCTCCGTGGTCCAAGGTCCGATCGCTTCGCTGTCGAGGCAAAGCATTCCCGCGGCCCAGGCCGGAATGCAACGGCCCATGGCGCCGACGGTCCGCGTGAGCTTGAGTGGCCAGATGCGCGGGTCGGCGATGGTTACCGTTCCTGCAATGGCGTCGAGAACGCTCAATGCTTCGATATCCGGGAGTGCACCAGTCACGGCGAGCGCGGTTAGCTGCGTGTACGTCGCACGGCCGGCGAGCTCCGAAAAGACGTCATGCCCGAAGAACTCGTGTCGATCCCAGCCTGCCCAGGCCACCTTGGTCGAGATTGCTCGCATCACTTCCCCCGGTAGCGGAACGCGGGTTGATCCATCGGGTACTCCGTGAAGCTTGGGGGCGGCCGGTCATAGGCTTCTGCCAGCGCCACCGTCGAGCGAGCGAGCATGCTGACATTGACGAACTGCCACTCGTGCTGCAGTCCACAAGCACCCAGCAATGCCGCATGGACACCCAGTAGCGAAAGCTGAGCAGGGACCTTGCTGAGCCGTGGCGCAACGGACTTGGCCGCACTGGTGAGCGCGCGGACGGCGCCGCGTTCTTGGGTAGTGCCCGGACGCAGCAGGCCGCTGCGTGGTCCCGCCTCGTTGAGGCTCGCATAGGCCCGCGCGAGCAACATGCCCTCTTCGGCGGCGACGATCCCAACGATGGACGCCGCCGATGCCATCCTTGCTCCGGTGATACGCGCCAGCAGCGCCGCATGTGTGCCTGCGTCGGCCAAGCTGTTGTCGCCGAGGCTGATCATGACGACGTTGAAGAGTTTCGATGCCTCGCGAGTAGGCAATGCCCCCGTCATGCTCAGTAGCAGTACTTCCGGGAACGAGTAGTTGGTTGCCAAGTCTTGTCGGAGCGCGAACCCACGAAGGCGAGGAGTCGCACCGGCGTCGACCACACGTGCCTCGATGCTCCTTGGCCACTTGGTGCTCTCTATCGGCCCCTCGGGCTTGCGTGCGCTCACTTCTCTACGAATCCCGCGATGGACCGCGCGCGGTCGCCCAGCGGAGGGCAGATGCTGCCATCGACGCGCACCTCGATGAGCGCCGGGCCCCGCACGGCGAGCGCCTCGGTGAACACGCGCTGCAGGTCGCCAGGCCCCTCGACCACCCACGCCGATAGACCCATGGCTCGCGCCATGCCGGCCACGTCGAGTGTTCGCCGATTGCGCACCGTACGCAGCGGCTGCCGCGAGCCGACGAGCTTGCTGCCGTGCCAGGTGATGCCGTGCATGTTGTTGTGCTCGACGATCCAGATGACCTTGATGTCCTGCTCGGCCGCGCTGATGAGCTCCATGCCGTTCATGGTGAAACAAGCGTCGCCCACGATGGCCACCACCGGCCGTGTGGGGGCCGCGAGCGCGGCACCAATGGGCGCCACGGTGCCGTGCCCCATGGAACCGAAGCCCAAGTTGAGCACGAAGGTTTGCCCCTCGCCCATGGACAGGTAATGGATGTTCGAGAGCATATGGCCGCCGATGTCCGAGAACACGATGGCGTTGTCGGGCAGCACCTCTTCGAGATCACGACGCCAGCGTTGCGGCGTGAGCGGCAGCTGGTTCGACGAGCGCAACGCTGGCTCCAGAAATCGCCCATTGCCATGGTCGAGCGGGGGCGCCTCGCCCCAGCTCGACGCGGGGCTCCGCCCTTCGCGGATGAGCCGATGCAAGTGGTACACGAGCTCGATGAGCACCGTGCGTGCATCGCCCACCAGCGCAATGTCTACCGGGTAGTTGCGCCCAATGCGGTCGGGATCAATGTCGAGCTGGATGAGCTTGCGGTCCCGGGCCAGCTCCGGGCGCCAGTTCAGCGTGGCGGTCTCGTTGAGCGACGTGCCCACGGTGAGCAGTACATCGACGTCGGAGCCCAACATGGCATCTCGGGCGTCGGCGTGCCCGGCAAAGCCCATGACGCCCAGCGAAAGTGCATGCCGCTCGGAGAACACGCCCTTGCCGCGGGGCGTGGTGGCCACGCGGGCGGGCAACAGCTCGGCCAAGGTTCGAAGGTGCTCTTGGGCCCCCGCACCCGCCACGCCGGCACCGGCAAAGATCAGCGGCCGCCGGGCCTTGATGAGCGCCATGGCTGCGTTTTGCACCGCCGCGCGGTCGAAGGCGCTGGTCGCTGGTCGATACGTACGAGGGTCGAACCATTCTTCTTCGAGGGGCTTCTCCCATAGGTCGACGGGCACATTCAGGTGCACTGGGCCTGGGCGCCCGCAAAGCGCGTGCCGGAGGGCCCGGCGCAAGTGTTGCCCCATGCTTCCGGCCGACGTGACCATGGCCGAGTACTTGGTGACCGGACGAAACATGGCGACGATGTCCATGTCCTCGCGGCTGGTTTCTTGGGCGGCGCCTTTGCCCAGCGCATGGGATGCCGCTTGGCCGGTGACCACCAGCATGGGCACGCCATCGGCATATGCGCAGGCCACACCCGTGAGCAGGTTGGTGGCGCCGGGGCCCGAGGTGCCGGCGCACACCGAGAGCTTGCGTCCGACGCGCGCAAACCCATCGGCCATGAACGCCGCGCCCTCTTCGTGGCGGCTCAGCACGAGCTTGATGGTGCCGTCGCGCTCGAGCACCTCGAAGAACGGGTGCAAGAGACCGCCCGGGATACCAAACACGACCTCGACGCCCTCGGCCTTGAGGTACGACATGAAGACGTCGATGACGCGGGTCTTTTGGTTGGGAAGGGGGAGTACGCCAGGTGGGGGAACCGAGATGGTCACGCGACTTCAGACCTCCGGATACGAACAACTCTGGTGATGATGCTTTCAAGGGGTTCGTGGGGAAGTTGCATCGCCGGTTCGACGTTGCGCGCGGGCGGCTCCGTGGGCACGTGGATCCAGAACGTGGAGCCGACCCCGAGGGTAGACATCACGTCGATGCGACCGCCGAGCTCGGACATCAATCGCACGGTACTGGAGAGGCCCACGCCGTGCCGCGCGCTGTCGGGGTCTTGGGTCTTGGGGCGTGGCCGCCAAATGCGACCAATGCGCTCGGCGTCGATGCCAATGCCCGTGTCCGAGAGCTTGAGCGTCAAGAACTGAGCATGTTCTCCGTCGGTTGCGGTGATGGGCCGCAGCGTGCCGTCGATCTCCAGCAAGATGTGTCCGCGCTCGGTGTACTTGGCGGCGTTGGTGAGCAGGTTGTCGACCACGCGGTTGAAGCGCAGCAGGTCGATGGTGATCTCCTTGGGGGCTTCTCGCGAGGTGAGCACGCTCACCTTGACGTCGCGGCCATGGGCGAAGCCTCGGAGGCGCTGCCGGAGCTCGACGGCCAGATCGGCAATGACCAGGCGCTCTGGGCGCGACTCGACGGTGGCCGACTGCGCGATGATGTCCATGAGCTGGACCTGCAGCGTGGCCGCGCGATTGGTGTACTCGACGATGCTGCTCGCGATCTCTCTGGCTTCGCCATCGACCATCTCGCACAACATCTCGGCGTTGACCTTGATGGTGGCCATGGGGTTCGACAAGTCGTGGGACACATCGCGCAAGTTCTGGGTGCGGGCGGCCTGCTCCTCGGCGATGCCCGACATGAGGCGGTCCACCTCGTGGCTGCGGGACGCAAACTGCTCTTCGAGCAAGCGGGACCAGTCGCGCTGGCGGTTGTGCAGCGCGACCAGCTGCGAGCGGGCCTCGGCCTCGGCGCCAGACACCTCGCTGAGCGCGCGGGTGATCTCGAGGCCCACGCCGACGTTTCGTCGGTTGGTGCGCTGAAGCTCGAGCAGGTGCCCCACGCAGGCGCCCAAGGCGCCCAGGCACGTGGCCAGAGTGGGCGCGTGCACGCCCACCATGGCCAAGGCCGCACCGGCGCCAAGGCCCAACGCGCCGCCGACCAGGATGGGCAACAGGCGGCCTCGCTCGTACCAGCGCAGGCGGTACTCGCAGCAACTGTCGCCCCGGGCGATGCATGACGTCTCGGTGAGGTGCGCCGCGGGCAGGCCCCACATGGTGGGCCCGGCGGCCCACTGGGCTTGCCGCGACAAGCACATCAAGCGGCTGTCGCTCCGGTCGCTGAAGTAACGGACGTGAAAGATCGAGGCCCCGACCTCAACCGTCTCGAAGCGACCCACGCGGGTGACCATGTGCGCATTGCTTGCCACTGTGCGACAGATGTCCCCAGGCGACAGCGCCCACAGCATGTACCGCACGGGGCCGTAGCTCTCGGCGAAGCGATGGATGCAGGCCTTGGCGAATTCGTCGTCGTCCGCGCAAAAGACGCGCGCGCCGGCCAATACCGTTTCGAACTGCTGGTGGGAGATCCACCTCGTGGTTCCGTCGAAATCCGACGGGGCGATGCCCGCGCGCTCGGAGATGCGCTCGAGGGCGGCGAACCCAAAGCGGTCTTCGACCCAACGGGCCAAAGACCACAAAATGCGCAGGTTGAGCTCTGGTCTGACGCCCTTGGGCGAAGCAGACACGAGATCGCCACCAATCAAGTTCGTCAACGCTTCCTACCCCACGTTTGTCTTAACACTCGGCGTCGATCCGTCAATGTGACTGCCCGATGGCGCGCATAGGGTGCATGTGTGTGCATGACCAGCGCGTCAGCTAAGTGAACACGGGGGGTGAAATCGTACCTCGCCATCCACTCGGCGGCCGCCGCCGTTTGGGGGCCTTCGACCCCATCGTGAACGTTCGGTCCAACGCGTTTCAGCGACTTTTGCTCGGATGTCGTCTATTCAGATGACGCTGACGGTTCTTGCATTGCGGGCCGCCGTCACGAGACCCTTTCGCTGGCTTCTTTTACGTTCCGGGTGAGCATACATGATCGACGACGCGCCCGGGGCCGAAGCGCAGTCCGCGCAGCTCGCGGATCCAGAGCGACCGCCGGTTGTGCTCGTCGTCGATGACGACGACGCCATGCGAACAAGCATCCGGCGCTTTCTGCGCACGCGGCGCATGAAGGTCGAGGAAGCCGTCGATGGGAGCGCTGCTGCAGCACTTTTGGCGCAGGTTCCAGTGGATGTCGTGCTCACCGACTTGCGCATGCCCAACATGGGGGGCGAGCAGCTGCTGCAACACATCGCCGCCGAGCGCTACGGGTGCAGTGTCCTCGTGATGACGGCCTTCGGCGAGATCGCAACGGCCGTCAGTTGCGTGCGCGCTGGCGCCTACGGCTTCATCACCAAGCCCTTCGTCTCCAACGACGCCCTCGCGGTCGAGGTGCGCAACGCGTGCCGCTACAAGCGCCTTCGCGAGCATGCGACGGCCTTGGAGCAGCAGGTGCTCGCCTCAAAGAAACGTCAAACCATCCTCGGAGCATCGCCGTGCATGCGCGCTCTGTTGCGCTCGGTGGCCGGTGTCGCGCCCACGTCGGCGTCGGTGCTCGTGATCGGCGAGACCGGAACCGGCAAAGAGCTTGTGGTGCGCGCGCTGCACGACGCCTCGCCTCGTGCGGCGCAGCCCTTCGTGTCGGTGAACTGCGCGTCGCTGCCGGCGGAGCTGGTCGAAAGCGCCTTGTTTGGGCACGTCCGCGGCGCGTTCTCGGGCAACAGCCCAGCGAGGGCCGGCCTCTTCGAGGCCGCGCACGGCGGCACGCTATTCTTGGACGAGATCGCAGAGCTGCCCATGGGGGCGCAGGCGCGCTTGCTTCGCGTGCTCGAGACTGGCGAAGTGCGCCGCGTGGGTGGCGACGACGTCCGCGAAGTGGATGTCCGCATGATCGCCACGTCGAACGCGGACCTGCGATCCATGTGCGCACGCTCGGAGTTCCGATCGGATCTGTATTATCGACTCGGCGCTGCGACGTTGCGCGTGCCGTCTTTGCGCGAACGCGGCGACGATGTCTTGTTGCTGGCACTGCACTTCTTGCAAGAGCACGCGAGCACGCTGGGCCGAACGGTGCCCACGTTGTCTCCCGATGCCGTGGAGACGCTTTGCCGCTACGGCTGGCCAGGCAACGTGCGCGAGCTGCAGCACGCCATGCACCACGCCATCATCGGCTGCGCGGGCGACACCCTGTCTGCGGACTGTCTGCCCCCAGAGGTGCGTCAGACCTCGGAGTCCAAAGCGTGGCCGGTGCAGCTGTCGCTCGACCCAGAGCTCATGTCTGCGCCCTACGCCGAGGCCAAGCGCAAGTTGGTCGAACGGTTCTCTGCGGTGTACCTGCAGCGCTTGCTGGACTCGGCGGGCGGCAACGCCTCCGAGGCGGCGCGCCGCGCAGGCCTCGGCACCGATGCGTTCGCCCGGATGATGGCGCGCGGCACGGACTTGGGACCCGACGCTGCGGACCCGCGGGCTGCGGACGACTAAGACGCCCCCTTAGCTCTCGCGGGCGCTCGCGCTCAAGTTCGCACGCCCGAGGCCGTTCCTAGGGGGCATGCGCGACGTGGGATTTGCGGTCGTTATTCTGGCCATGCTCGCTTTCATCGTGGGCGGCCACTTCGTTCTGCCCGACGTGGAGCCCGGTACGGCCACGGCCCGTTTGGGCGGCGCTGCGGGGCGCTAAACCGGCGAGCGTGAGCTCGGCTTCGGCGCGTTTCGGGCTTCTTTAGGCCGCAGGAAAAATCTCGCCGATGGTCTTCGCCCGGTGGTCGAAGATTCCCTCGACTTGCCGTGTCACGAACATCGCGCGGGCAAGGTCGCCAAACGGGCCAAAACCGACGGCGTAGGCCACGTGATCGTCCATCCGCGTGCCCGTGCCCTCGTCCGAGAACGTGTGCGTGTGCCGCCAGAGCGCGTAGGGACCCTTGAGTTGTCGGTCGACGAAACTCTCGCCGGGAACCCACTCTTCGATCAGGGTTCGCCAGCCAAACGGAACGCCAAAAAGCTTGAGGCGGTAGTCGATGAGCGCGCCTCGCTCCATGGCGATGGGCAACGGCGTGGTGACCTGGAACTTAAGTGTTGGCGGCGTGATGCGCTCGAGGTTGCCGGCGTCGGAGAAGAACTCGAACACCTTGTCGCGGGTTGCGGGAACAAACTGGCTGCGGCGTAGGTGGAAGATCTTCATGTGGAGCCCGCAGAGCGTCAGGAACCCAAGAGGTCGGTGAGGGCCGGGCCCAGCTTGGGGTGCTTGAATGTGTATCCCTCGCGGAGGGCCACCTCGGGGATCACCCGTTGCGACGCAAGCACAACGCGCGCGAGGTCGCCGAAGCCGACTCGGAGCGCAAAGCCCGGGACGCGAAAAATCGTGGGCCGGTGGATGGCGCGGCCGAGCGCGGTCGTAAACTCTTTGTTGGTGGTCTCTTCGGGGGCCGCCGCGTTGACCGGACCGCGAAGGGAAGGGGTGTCTGCCGCAAAGCGGAGCAGGCCCAGCACGTCGTCGATGTGAATCCACGGCATGAACTGCCGGCCATCGCCGAGGCTGCCGCCAACGCCCATACGGAACGCGGGCAACATTTGTTTGAGGGCGCCGCCCTCTTTGGCGAGGACGATGCCAATGCGCAGGAGCACCACACGCACGCCGAACGCCTCGGCTTTCTGCGCCTCTTGTTCCCAGGCCTGGCACACCTCGGCGAGGAAGTCCGAGCCCGCCGCAGAGGTCTCGCGCAGCGCTTCGTCGCCCCGGTTGCCGTAGATGCCCGACGCTGAAGCGCACACGAGCACCTTGGGGCCGTCTTTGGCGCGTCCCAGGGCCTCGACCACGTTCTTGGTGCCGCGCACGCGGCTCTCGCGAACCCGGGCCTTGTGTTCGGCGTCGAGTCTGCCGTGGGCCACCGGGTCTCCCGCAAGGTGGAACATGATCTTCGCGCCCTCGACCGCCTCGCTCGGCACCGGGCTTGCGTCGTCCCAATCGAACGCGTCGACGGCACCCAACTTTGCCGTCGCAGCTTTGGGGTTGCGCGACAACACGGCGGGCCGATGAAACATCGCACACAGGCGAGACCCAATCAGGCCCGTGGCACCGGAGACGAGCACTCGTTGCATCGTCTCCGGTGTAGCACCCGGGGTCTGTCGGCGGTTGGATTCCGCCATTGTGGCGTGTGCTCCTGCCATGGTGTTGGCTTAGTTGGGGGGCAGGATCACGGCGTCGATGACGTGAATGACGCCGTTGGAGCAGGCGATGTCGGTCTTGACCACGTTGGCGTTGTCGATCTTGACGCTGCTGCCGTTGACCGTGATCTTGGCCTCGGCGCCCTGCACCGTCTTGGCCGAGGTCAGCTTGACCGCGTCCGCCGCCATGACCTTGCCGGAAACGACGTGGTACTTGAGGACAGCCTGAAGCTTGGCCTTGTTCTCGGGCTTGAGAAGGGACTCGACGGTGCCCGCCGGAAGCTTCTTGAAGGCTTCATCGGTGGGGGCAAACACGGTGAAGGGGCCGGGGCCCTTGAGCGTATCCACCAGGTCCGCAGCCTTGACGGCGGCGACCAGCGTGGAGAATTGACCCGCGCCGACGGCCGTGTCGACGATGTCGGACTTGGCCGCGCCGGAGGCGGGGGCGCTGGTGGTGCCAGCCGCGTTGGCGGGCTCCTTGGCGGGGGCTTGCTCACCGCCACAGGCGGCAACGGTCAGGGAGAAAACGGCAAGAAGTGCAATGGTTCGCATGGTTGGTTCCTTTCGATTCGCAGTGTCGCCAGTTCGATGATCAGGTTTCGTCCAGCGTTGCTGCTGTCGGCGCCTGACTCTCCAAAAAGGCGGAATTTCCGCAAAAATGACCCATTCACCTGCCCAGTCCTTCAAAAAGGGGGTACTCTCGATGGAGGCCGTCCATCGTTTTGTCCATGGGTGCCCCACATTTGTGCGAATGGGGCACGCCCCTTTGGCCCCCTCGGGCATCCAACCCGCCAAGAGTTCATGAGTTCTCCATTGATGAGCAAAACGGAGCGGCCCGAGCGCACCGACGGCCCCTCTGCCGAGGGCGGGAGCACCGAAGGGAGCGACGTGAACCCTGGCGTCTACTCCATCCGTGTGGTGTCCCGGCTCACCGGGATCTCGCTCGACACACTTCGCGTATGGGAGCGACGCTACGGTTTCCCAAAGCCGGCCCGCAAAGACACGGGCTCGCGGCTGTACTCCCAGCTCGACGTGGACACGCTGCTTCTCGTCAGCAAGACCATTGCGGCGGGCTATCGCCCCTCGGAAGTCGTCGGAAAGAGTCACGACGAGCTCACGCGGCTCATCGCCTCGTCGGCGGCCATCGTTGCCGCAACCCCCGAGCGCGTCGCGCCCTCCGTAGCCCAAGCGCCGCATGTGTCCGTCGGCATCGACGAGTTCCTGGCCATGGTGCTGCGGGGCGACTTCGATGCCTTTCGCGACGGGCTGCGCCGAGCATCTCTGCTGCTCGGCCCAAGGCGCTTCATGTCCGACTTGGTGCACCCGCTCGTGGTTCGCATCGGCGACGAGTGGGAAGCCGGGGCCATCGAGGTGCACCAGGAGCACATGGCCAGCGCAGCTCTTTCGGCGCAACTCCGGGTGCTGTCTGCGGCCTTCGAGGGCCGTAGCCCTGGCCCCACGGTCATCATGACGACCCTGCCCGGCGAGTTGCACTCCCTGGGCCTGGAGATGGCATCGCTCGCGCTTCACCTGCTGGGCGCTTCACCGCGCTCGCTTGGTCCGAACACGCCCATCGAGCAAATCGTCAAGGCCAGCATCGCGCACCGTGCCCAAGTGGTGGGCATCTCCGTCACGGTGGGAATGTCCGCAGAAGAATCCAACCAGGCCCTCGACGCCTTGTTGCGCGAGCTTCCGCGAGACGTCGAGGTATGGGTGGGCGGCGAGGCCTCGCGAAACCTGAGCGTTCGGGCCCCGCAGCTCCACTACGTCTACACCGTCGACGAGATCGAGGCGCGCGTCAGCGCCGTCCGCGCTAAGCTCTCGCCTCGGTGACGGAACACGAACAACGCTTCGTAGCTATTTGTGAGGGAGAGCGCCTGGTCCCGCTCGATGGTGGCGCTCCGGTCCGGGCGCACTCCGCTCGCGCCGAACGGGGGGCCACTGTTCTCGCCGCGCGTCGCAATGAAGGCGGCGATGCCCAAGTTCTTGCCACACTGGCAGCCCCCGACACCGTTCGGGCGCGGCTCTACCAGCTCGCCCAAGAAGCTGGGGTCATGTTGTGCCACTCCGCCGCGGTGGAGCGCGAGGTTCGTCGCATGGGGGCAAAGGCCCAAGCCGAAGACGAGCTCGTGGACCTCACCGCGATGCCCTTTGTCACCATCGACAACGCAGGCTCCAAAGACCTCGACCAGGCGCTGTGCATCGAAGCCGGTCCACGTGGCTCGTTTCTGGTGCATTACGCCATCGCCGACGCGGCGGCGTTCGTGCGGCCTGGCGCCGCTTTGTGGGACGAGGCGCTGGCCCGGGGGGCCAGCTACTACCTGCCGGGGCTCGTCTTTCCCATGCTCCCCAAAGAGCTCTCCGAAGACTTGGTGTCGCTCAACCAAGGCGTGCGGCGGCGTGCCTTGGTGTTCACCATGACCATTGCGTCTACCGGCGAAGAGCTATCGACCACAGTGCGCCGGGCGTTGGTGCACAGCCAGGCCAAGCTCTCTTTCGACGCCGTGCAGGCGCTCTACGATGGCGACAAAGCGCTCGAAGGTCGGCCGTACAGCTACACCCTGCATGCGCTCAAGGATGTGGGGCAGGCCCGCTTGGCCCAAGGGCGCGACGTGGTGCGCTACCGCCGCCGGGAGCTTCGTATCGTGCCCGAGGGCACCGACGGCACGCAACTCGCTGCCCGTGCCGGTCATCGTGCGGCCGTCGAGCTGTACAACGAACAGATCTCCATTCTTTGCAATCGCGTGGGCGCGCGGGTCCTGTACCAAGGCGACGGCCGCCGGGCGCAGCCCATCTATCGTGTGCACCCGGCGCCCGAGGCCGAACGCTTGTCGGCGTTTGCTGCGTTTACGCGCAACATGGCCAAGCTGCACAACCTAGGCGAGCGCGCCTGGGTCTGGGACGAGCGCACGTCGTTTGCGCAGTTTGTCGACCAGTTGCCCCGGGGGGGCGACCGCGACGGCATCTCTCGCGCCATCGAGCGCCAGGCAATGTTGGTCAACGCCAAGTCTTCGTTTGCCATCGAGGCCGGCGCGCACTTTGGCGTGGGGGCCGACTTGTATGCGCGCTTCTCGGCGCCCATGCGCGAAATTGTTGGTGTGCACTCGCACAAAGAGCTGTGGGAGATCACCAGTTCCGCCGAGCCTCTCGACGCCGACGCGGAGATCGCCTTGCGCTCGGCGGTGGTGCTCGCCGCCAACGCGTCGAAAGACCGTCAGCGCAAGGTCAACGACTTGGTGCTCCGCACACTGCTCGACCAGATCTTCGGCGACGACATCACGACGCCTTTGCCCGAACGGCGCGTGCGCATGGGCACCGTCATGGGCGTGGCCAAGGCCAAGCTCCACGTCGAGCTCGACGATCCGCCCACGGACGCCAAACTGTACCTGGCCGACGTGGGGGCAACCCTTGGCGGGGTTTGGCTCAAGGCCGACGAAGCGGGCACAGAGCTCCGGCGCGCCGACACCGGCGCCGTGGTGTGCCGGGCGGGCGACCGCCTTGGGGTCCAGGTGGTGCGGCAAGACAAGGCGCGCGACCGTTGGGTGTTGTCCATCGCGGCCCCCCGCTAAATCGCTGAGCATGATCTTCGATCAAGCTCAGCGATTTAGCTTCCTTTGTTATCGGAGGACGCTGTCCTCCGCCCCAGAGGCAAAGCCGCTGGGGCCCCACCTCCTGCATTTGGGTCCCAAGCCCAAATGGCGCCCGGCGTCTG
>JBIKNA010000370.1:0-7662 GCA_044358965.1 Polyangiaceae bacterium | reverse complement strand
CGACCGATCATGACCATGACGGGCTTCGCGCCAGAAATCGGCGGCATGCTCAAGCTCAACGACGCGCCGTTTCGCGTTGGGGCCACGGTGCGTGCGGCCGTGCAAGCCCGGCCCATCGGTCCCCAGGGGGGATCCTCTTTCGACAACGTGCGTACCGCTGGGGAGCTGGTGCTGCCCGAGCGCATCGTGCAGCCCTGGGAGCTCGAATGGGGCATCGCATGGCAGTTCGGCGCGCGGCCGCTCAATCCCCGGTGGCAGAACCCGCGAGAGCAAACCAAAGATCTGCGCGCGCGCATCCAGGCCGCACGACAGGCTCGCGCCGAGATCGCTTGGGTGCGCGAAAGAGGCCGCGCCGCCCGCGCCGAGGAGCTTGCCGTGGAGCAGGCCCTGCGTGCCGCCGAGGACCGCGAACTCGAAGCCGAAGAGGCGCGGCTCTACGAGATTCGCGCCGCGCGTTACCGGAACTGGCCCCGGGAGCATCTGTTGTTCTTGGCCAGCGTGCTTTTGACGGGGCCCAGCACGGATGCCGTGGGGCTCGACGGCTTCCTGGACCAGCGCCTCGACTATGTCGGGCGCCGCGTTGGCTTTGCGCCGCGGGTGGGCGTCGAGGCCGAGCCCGTGCCCAACCGTTTGCGCGTGCGCTTCGGAGGTTACGTGGAGCCGTCGCGCTTCTCCGATGGCACCCGCCGGCAGCACTTCACCGTGGGCAGCGACATTCGCCTGTTTGCCGCGAGCCCCCTCGGGCTCTTCCCCGAGGCCGAGTGGGCTCTAGTGCTCATGTACGACTTGGCGCCGCGGTACCAGAACTACGGCGTTGGTCTGACGGCCTGGCACTGATGCTCGTGTGGCCGCTGGGCCCTTGAGCCTTTCCTCGCCGCGTCAGGGCAGAGCCTCAGTTGAGCTGGCTCTGGTCTTGCGACGGCGGCGCGTGGTCGATGAACACGTGGGTGATCTCGCGCTCCACCGCCCGACGAAGCTCGGGCTCGACGTTCTCGAGGGTGCCCGCGGCGCGCTCGAGGTTGCGTTGGTAGATGAACAACCGGGCGTAGACCGTGCCCTTGGCGCCGCCGCGGTGCCCGTCGGCCGGGGGCGTATCGAGCATGATGAGCGCCCGGGGGTCGACGCCGTCGACCACCAGCTCGGCACCCGGTTGATCGACCACATAGACCTCGGCCTCCCGCACGTAGCGCGCCAGTATGGCGTCGAGGGTACTGATGACCTTGCGCACGATATCGCCGAAGGCCTCTGGGGAGGGGGACCAGGGCGGCGGCGGGTGCTGTTGGTCGAGCATGCGCACGCGCAAAAAACACTCGATGGCCCCGCCGATGTCGCCGGCCTCGTCGCGCAAGAGGCCCATGTAATAGTGGGCGTCGGCGTAGTCCGGGTCTTTGGCGGCGGTCTCGATGTGCGGGCGTGCCGCGTCGAGCTCACCAACCTCGTAGAGCGCCCGGCCGATGAGAAACTCGTAGCTGGGGTTTTCGAAGGGGCCCTCGGGCAACTGCGCAACGGCCCGTCGGGCGGCCTCGCGCTCTCCTTTGCCGAGCAGCGCGTCGATCTTGAGCAACACGCAATCGGCGGTCTCTTCTTTGGTCTCGGCGAAGTCGAGTGCCTCGTTGCACATCTCGATGGCGGCGTCCCAATCGGACAGCGGGTGCATCAGCACCTCGGCGCAGTTGAGCATGGCCTCGAAGTACGTCTCGTCGAGGGCGATGGCCTGGCGGTAGAACTCGACGGCCTCGTCGCTGTCCCCGGCCATGGCGGCACTGTAGCCGAGCAGGTTGTGCACCTCGGGGGAGTTGGGATCCATCTCGAGCGCGCTGCGTGCGCACGCGAGGGCGCCTTGGGCGTCGCCGCGTTGCGCGAGGTCCCACCCGCGATCGAGTGTGGCCGAGAACTGGTCCATGGGGGGACGCACAATACTGCGAACGATCGCGTTGTGGTCGCACAAATTTGTGCCAGCCCGGGCGGTCTATGCAAATGCCCCAGGCCGGGCGCAAAAGCACCAGGCACGCGCGTACTGCGCGGTGCCACGAGGGCTCAGTCGTGGACAACGACGCGGGTGCCGGGCTTCTCGGGCGTCGACATGGATCCGTGCCAGCCTTCGGGGACCCGAGGCTCCGTCCAGTTGAACATGGCCTTGGCATCGCCAGGGCTCAGGTTCACGCAACCGTGGCTCTGCACGTGCCCGAAGTTGGCGTGCCAAAAGGCGCCGTGGAGTGCGTAGCTGCCATTGAAGTACATGATCCACGGCACGTCTTCGATGGAGTAGGGGCCGTCGGCGGCGCCGTCGCCGTCCATGGTGGCGGCAATGTGCTTCTCGCGGATGCGGAAGGTGCCCGTGGGGGTCGGGTGGTCTTTCTCTTTTTCCGGGCTGCGGCGCCCGGTGGACACCAGCGTGGCGTAGACGGGCTTGTCGCCCTCGAAGGCCACCAAGGTCTGCGTGGTGAGGTTCACGTCGACCCACTTTTCGCCCGGCTGCAGATCTTTGGGCGCATCTTGGGGCTTGGTGCGTGTGCCCTCGTTGGCCTTCATCCACCAGCCGTCTTCGGTCTCTTCGTAGGCAGTGCCGGCGATGACGGCCTTTTCGCCGGTAAGGCGCGCGATGCTGAAGCGCGGCACGGACTCACCGGTGGTGACCTTCTTGTGGTCGGCCGAGAGCGTGTACTTCTTGGCCTTGCTCCACAAAACGAAGCCAACGCCAGCCGCGGGGTTCTTGGGGGGCGCGCCGCCCTCTTTGTCGTTGAGCCACACGCCGTGGAAGTCGGTGAGCGGCTTTTGAACCCACACGCGGTCGAAGGGCGCGATGAAGCCTGATTGGGTCTTCCACCATTGGGCGCCGGCGGAGCCAAACGAGTGGTCGAGGGAGAGATAGAACCCCTTGACCATGCGTCGAGACACCGGCCCCTCGCCCTTGAGATCATCGAGGGTGACCATGGGGCGGCCACCGTCGTAGTCCCGCTGCCACCAGGGGGTCTCGTCTTCGGCCACGCGCTGGGCCACGGGCTGCAGCCCGGCGTCCGGTGCTGCGCTGTTGTCTGCGGTCTCTTCGTCGGCGGAGGCGCTGGCTGCGGGGGCAGGCTTCTTGGGGCGCTTGCGCGGCGCGAGCCAAGGCTCCAGGCGCGCGCGCGCTTCGCGCGATGGCACCTGGCGGTACAGGGGGGTGCCGTTGGTGGTGTTGTAGCCGTATTGGTAGGGCAACTGGCCGGACAAGTCGGGCTGCTTGGGGGCGGCCTTGATGCGCGGGTGGTTGAGGTCGAGCGTGGCATATTTGCCGCACACGAAGCCGCCAGCGACCAGCTCGTACCAGCCTTCGTTGCAGTTGGCTTTCTTGTGGGGCTCGGGGATGACGGGCACCTTGGCGCCGTGGCGGATGTAGCCCAGGCGAACCACGCGGTCTTTCTTGCCCTCGTCCTTCTCTTTGGGCCACTCCATGTCGCTCATGACGGGCGTCTGCATGAAGAGGGCGCCGATGCGAGGGCCGTCCCAGCCAGCGTCGGCGATGGCGGTCTGCGCGTCGGTGATGCCGGCGTCTTTGGGGGCGTCGGCCACCGTTTGGGCCTGGGCGTCCGGGGCCGCAACCGTGGCATTTCGGTTGGTGGGGGCTGTGCCCTGTTGGCTGTCGCCGCCTTTTTGACTGCACGCAGCCAGGGCGAGGACGGTGCCGAGGGCTGACAAGGTGCCAATTCGCATGGGGAAACGCCTGGGGTTACGCCGGGGGAACGCGGTGGTCATTGCCACGTCTTGGGATTCCTGTCGAGCTGTGGGCGTGGCACCCACCAATCGCAGGAAAACACCGCGTAGATTGGTAGCGCAGACCAGGCGAAGGGATCCAATTCTCGGCGAACGTCGTGTTTCCATAGGGTTGCAGGAGCCCGGGGAATGCGAAGGGTGTGCCAGGCATTATTGTTGCGAAAATCGAGCTGCTGCGTCCAATAGGTGTGTGGAGATAGGATCAAGGCGTGTCTGAACGGCCGCAGCGGGTGAGAGTTGCCTTGGCGCGACGCCAGGCCAGGCCCCGGCGCGTCTGGGCCACCTCGGCGCGTGACGGTGCGGCTTCGGTCGCGCCCACGGCCCCGCATGGCACCGAGGGGCAAGCGCCCGAGGGGCGCTTGGCCGGCCCCACCAGGTTTTGGGACAAGCGCCGGGTGCGCAGGGCCTTTGTGGCCAGCGCGCTACTCTCAGTGGTCTTGCACTATGTCGTCGCGCCCTGGCGTCTTCTGCCCACGCCGACGGGCATCGAGTTCAAGGACGTCGATGCAGAGCTCACCATCCCCACAGACCTCCTCGGGCAAGAGCCCGCTCCCGCGCCGCCGGCTCCGCTCACGGCGCCCATGCCTGCGCCCCCGGTGGTGCCCGTCGAGGGACCGGGTGCGGACGCGGGGCCCAAGCCGCTGATCAAAGATGCCGGCGTTGACGTGGCAGTCCCGCGACCCGATGCCTCTGCGCTGATGGTGCTCGACGCCGCCGTGGGCGCCCCGGACGGCGAGGCGCCCATCTCCGACGCGGAGGCACCCGATGCCGGCGGAGACGCGGCGCCGGAAGCGGGCACGCCGGTCGGGTCCCCCGTGGCCGGGGGGCTTTCCTCGTTGGTGCAGGGCGGCACGGTGTTCGTCGACCTGTTGCTCAACGTGGACGTCATTCGTGCGCATCCCGTGGGCGCTCGGACGGGGCCGCTCTTTACCGCGACGCCGCAGTGGGCCGACTTTCTGCAGAGCGGCAAGGGGGGCGTGGACCCGCTGCAGCACTTGAACTGGATCCACATCTACGGCCCATCGCTGATTCACACCGAGAAGGACGCGGTGCAGATCCACCACTCGGCGCCCGCGCAGGCCGTCGACCAGAGCCTGGATGCCCTTGCGGCCCGCACGGACAAGGGCGGCGCTTTCGACGCCGGTGTACCCAACGTCAAGGCCGTGCTCGGCTTCGCGGACAACGCCCAGCGTGTCTTCATGCAGGTGCGCCCCGGCGAAATCGTTATCGTGCCGCCCGCCAAGGCCCATGAGTTTGCGACGATTCTCAGCAAGCGCTCGGTGATCCCTCAGCTTCGCCCCAACGAAGGTCTGCGTCTTCGGGTCCGTGAACCTTACAAGCAAATCTCCATCCCGCAGCTCAAGTTCCCCCAGACGCTCAAAGAGCTTCGGCTGTGGGTCGTTGCGCGCGCCGACGGCGGGGCCGATGTGTTCGGCGAAGGTGACTGCGAGGACGAGGCCGCGGCCGAAGAGGTTCGCGAGGGGCTGCAGTCTTTGGTCGACGATCAGAAGAAGAGCGCGCTGGTGCGCACCTTTACCAAGGGGCTGCTCAACACCATCGTGCTCGAAACCCGGGGCAAACAGGTCGTGTTGCGCGCGCCGGCCACGCAGGAGCAAATCGAGGCCATCCTGGGCGCCATCGCCTTCCGCCTGGGGGTCCAACTGCCGATGGCCGCGGGCGGCAAGCCCGAGTAGGGGCCTTGGGGCTGATGAGCCGCCCGGCCGTCGCTTCGTTCCTTGCGTGTCTGCTGGCCGTTGCCGCCTGTGCCGGGGCCAACAATGGCGCAGCTTCGCGCGCTGCCATCGACGCCGATCTGTTGCTCCCCAGTGCGCGGTCCGCGGCATCCGCACAAGCTTCAGTGCTTCCAGCGGTTTCGCTGCGCACGCTGGTGCCGTCCGAGGGGTTGCTGGCCATCGACATGGCGGCCTTGGCGCAATCGGACATGGCCTTCGTGCTGCTACCGCGCATCGATACGGTGTTTGGAGCGCGCCTCGGGCTCGCCGAGCGTACCTCCGCACCATGCCTTGGGGCGCGCTGTGGCGCCAACGTACCCCTCGCGCCCAAGGTCCGTTGGGCCGAACTCGCCCTTGCAGCCACGGGCCCCGTGGCCGATGCCCTGGTGTACGAGAGCCCGTCCCCTTTGCCCGACCTTCTCGAACAGTCGTCCAGGGCATGGCCCGATCGAGACAACACGCTGCCGCCCGGCAGCACCTTGGTCCGCATGGACGGAGGTCCGCGGGTGGCCATCGCGCCGCGGCAGGGCGAGGTGCTCATCGTGGCCCGGGATCGTGCCGCGGGGGTTGCCCAGGCGCTCGGCGCGGCGCGCCTCGGGCCATCGGTCCCACAAGCCAAAGGTCTTCTTGCATCGTTGGAGTTCGCCGGCACGCCGCGCTGGCTGCCCGTGCGGCCCCCGGGCCTGCGGCAGACTCGGGTGGAACTCCGGCACGAGCCCGAGGGCGGCTTATGGCTACGAAGTCGCCTGCGCTTCGATGACGAGGCGCAAGCCCTGATTGCCACGGGGCTCCTTCGGCGAGCCCTCGACGACGCCATGGACGAACCTGTAGCTCGCTTTTTGCTCGGCGAATGGCTGCGCTCCGCGACGGTGGAGTCTACCGGTCCGGAGCTTCGGCTCGACGCCAATGGACCCAAAGAGAACGTCCTGCGTGTCCTGGACCTCGTGTTGCTATCGCGCGGGCTGTAAGTGGCGCCCTCGCATCTCTGCCAAGTTCGCCCGCAAACGTTGCAACTGGGCGACGCTTTGGGCATTAAGGAGCCATGCGTACCACCGGGATCCTCGTTCTATTGATCTGCACGGCCCTTGCGGGCTGCTCCAAAAAAGTCGACGAGCCTGGGCAAAGCGCCTTCAAGCCTTCGGAGGCCACACCGCTGCCGCCAGCCCCCACCAAGCTCGAGATCATCGACGAGAGCGTAGGCAGCGGCAAAGAGGCCAAGACCGGGGACAAGGTCAGCGTCCACTACACGGGCACGCTCATGAGCGGCAAAAAGTTCGACAGCTCCCGCGACAAGAACCAGCCCTTCGAGTTCACGCTCGGCCAAGGACAGGTCATCAAGGGCTGGGATCAGGGCGTTGTCGGCATGAAGGTTGGCGGCAAACGGAAGCTCGTGATCCCTCCGGCGCTGGGCTACGGCGACAACGGTTCGCCCCCCACCATTCCCGGCGGCGCCGGACTCAAGTTCGACGTCGAGCTCCTGGAGATCAAGGGCGAGCCGGACGCCGGCAAGAAGTAGCGGGCCCGACGGAGCGCGAAAGCACGGGCGTCGTGCAGCTTGCCTTGGGTCACCGCGACAGCGATGACGACGGCGGCGGTCCAAAGATGCTCTGCACCAGCATGTGCGCCACCGGGCGCAGTTCGCGCTTGCTCATGCCGCCGCGGGCCGCACTGGACAAACCCTGCAGGCCCACGCTGAAGAACCGAGCGAGCAGCGTGGGACTCGCGCTCGGTGGGAGTTCGCCCGCGGCCTTGGCCCGCTCGAGAGCCCTCATCACCATGGCCTCGGTCCGGGCCACGTTCTCGCCCAGGGCTGCTTGCACCCGCGGCAATTCCGTTGCCCCGGATTGCGAGGCGAGCTGCATCAAGCAACCCTTGGGGCCCGGCCCCGAGCAGTTGAGCCCGAACCAAACCTCGAGAGCCTGCTCGAAGGCTTGGCGCACCGAGGGCCCCGAGCCCAGGGCATCGGCCAGCGGGTCGTAGCGCCGCATGAAGCGCTCCAGCACCTTCACGAAGAGTCCTTCTTTGTCGCCGAAGGCCGCGTAGATGCTGGCGCGCCCGAGACCCGTGGCCTCTTCGATGTCCGCCATGGAGGTGCCCTCGTAGCCACGCGCCCAGAACGCTTGAAGCGCACGCTCGAGCACGTCGTCTTCGTCGAAAGTTCTGGGGCGTGCCATGGGAG
>JBIKNA010000369.1:0-7669 GCA_044358965.1 Polyangiaceae bacterium | reverse complement strand
CTCGACATGGCCACCAACTACGCCAAAGACCGCAAGCAGTTCGGCAAGCCCATCGGCGACTTCCAAGCCATCCAGTGGATGCTCGCCGACACCAAGACCGAGCTCGACGCCGCGCAGCTGCTCACCTACCGCGCGGCATGGCTTTGCGATCAAGGCCGGCCCTACAGCAAAGAGGCCTCCATGGCGAAGCTCTTTGCCAGCGAGGCCGCGTCCCGCGCGTGCAACCGCGCGCTGCAGATCCACGGTGGCTACGGCTACACCCGCGAGTTCGCCGTCGAGCGACACCTGCGCGACGCCAAGCTCTGCGAGATCGGCGAAGGCACCAGCGAGGTGCAGCGCATGGTCATCGCCAAACATCTCCTGGCGTAACTGCGCGGCGTCTGCGCTCAGCGCTTGGTCCCGACGCAAATCGCTCGACAGCTGCCGCGGGCGGTTTGGAGGTGTTGCTTATTCTTCACGCCTGCTTTCCGCGGATTTGCATCGCATCGTTGCTCCTCCTTGTCTTGCAACAGTCGGCGTCGTCGTTGCGCCTTACGATGCTCGCAACTCCACGGAAGGCCTCGGTCCGGAAATCAGGGACACCCCTCGTCGAAGACTACAGCGTCGTATATCCCTTGGAGAGAAAGCTGAGCTTCGATTTCGGGGAGGTCGACGATGGCGTCGAGGGTCCCGAAGGACTCGGGGACGAAACCGTGATCGGTGCGCCGGTAGTGGAGCACGTGGGGACGATCGGGGTCGACGAGGAGGTAGCTCGTGACGGACGGGATGCCGAGGTAAGCGTCGCGCTTTTCGCCCTCGTCGGTGCGCCTCGTTGAATCGGAGAGCACCTCGACGATGACGGCGGGCTCGTCTTGGAAGGGATCTGTTTGGGCGTTGGGGCGGCAGATCACCGAGACGTCGGGGTAGTAGAAGCGAACCTGCGCGGCCTGCCGAAGGCGGATCTTGGTGTCGGAGTTGTATGGCCGACAAGGCTTGCCCTTGAGCTGAGCACCAAGGCTCACGAGTATGTTGGTGGCAACCAGGTTGTGCCGGTTGGTGCCGCCGGCCATCGCATAGACGAACCCTCCAACATATTCGTGCTTCGCCCGCCCAGTGGCTTCGTCATGCAAGTACGCGTTGACCGAGACCGCTGTGAAGGTGTTGGCGGCAGCCATGGCAGATAGAGTCTAGCGCTGATGCGCCGGGGCTCAAAGATCGCCAAGTGGTCCCGGCAGCGTTTGGGCGTTAGCGCGGCTTCTTGCCCCACATGAATGCGGGGGAATGGGGACGGCGTCGAAGGGAGGCGCAACCACGGCGTCGTCGCCGCCGAAGGTGCCAACGAGGGTGTAGTTGTCGTTGGCCAGGGCAAAAACTTCGACGGTGAGCTCGCGCGGGTCCACGAGCCAAACGTGGGGGACCTTTTCTCGGCGGTAGATGGGTATCTTTTTCATGCGATCTACACGCAACGTGCCGGGCGAAAGAATCTCGCAGACCCAATCGGGCACCACGGTGATGAAGGGCTCGTCGACCTCTTCGTTGTCGATCAGCCGACCGTCGTGCCAGCCAGCGATGTCGGGCACCAGGATGTCGGGCTCCGGTCCGAGATGCAGCTCCGGCTCGTAGAGAATGGTCCAGCCGCCGGGGCCACCAGCCCCTACCTGGAACGCGCCAAACAGGAATGAGCCCAGCCCCGAAGCTGAGCGGACATGCGCGCGCCGTGGGCGGGGCGTCAGGTGGAGCTCGCCGTCGAGCACCTCGGCCGTCATGTGCGGCGGCGCATCGAGCACATCTTGGTACGCTGCGCGCTTTCGGCCAGGCACCGCGGACATTTGGTGATTGTATCACGCGGACGCGGCTCGACCCGCCAGGGATGCGTGGACACATGCGCCGGGCTCGTAAGCGCGGGTGGGTAGGCCCCACACGAAAGTGAAGGCGCTCGAGAGATCTTGGCGGCCCGGCCGCGGCTGGTAGGTCATCCTGAACTTCTTCGGGGGTTGTCTATGAAGAACTCGGCGCAAGCAAGCAAGCAAGCAAGCAAGCAAGCAAGCAAGCAAGCAAGCAAGCAAGCAAGCAATTGGTATGGCTGGGCTCGTGCTTGCCGCTTGCACAGCTGACGTAGGACCGCAAGAGGCGGCGCGGGTCGCGACGGTCACACAAGGGATCCAGCTTGATGCTGTAGACAGCTACGACATCAACGACCCTGAGACGTATTGGCGCAACGCGTCTGTCAATATCGCGTTCCAAGACGCAGCCAACACGTTTTGCACTGGAACGCTCATCGGTCCGCGGGTCGTATTGACCGCTGGTCACTGTGTCTTCGGCAAGGGAGAAACCTCGTGGCCCTTTGCTTGTGGTTCGCAGGGCACGTGGCACCGCACCGCGAAGATTACGTTCGGCGTTTCCCGCAACGGCGACGTTGACGCAGGTGGCGTCACGATGACACGTACCGCGGTCGACAGCATGGGCTTCGCAACTTGCCAGGCCGGCGTTCCGAACCACAACGACGTCGCCGTCATGGTTCTCGACAAGCCTGTTCCCTCGTCGTGGCCAGTCCGGGCCGTTCCGCCTTGGGATGACGACTTCGGGGACTACTGCCCATCGTTCTTCGGGCCCGCAGACGTTGCCATGTTCTCTGGTTACGGTGAAGTGTCTGCCGGTGTGCCAAGCCTTGTTCGGCGGGTGAACTACGCTAGCAACGCCATCACCGATCAGCTCATCTTCGGGCCCTCGTGGTCGGTGTCATGGTCGCCTTTGGAGAGCTATCACGGCATTCGCGAGGGCGATTCGGGCGGACCCCTGTTTCGGACCAAGCGCGGCAACCGCAAGCCCTTGGTCTGCGGTGTGGCGTCGAAGTTCTCCGATGATGCCTTGGTGCCGGGGTACTTCTCGTCGTGGGCGGCGACCTACTATCCCGGGGCTCCGCAGGCCGTTCAGGACAACCGCAACGTGATCCGGGACGCAGCCCAAGACTCGGCGGGCAACTGGCTTGGCGAGTGTTCGAAAGGTGATCAGACGGACACGGATCTCGATGGCTGGCCAGACTTGTGTGACAAGTGCCCGGGCGTACCCGATGATCAAACCGACACAGATGGGGACGGCATTGGCGACGCCTGCGACTCGTGCACGCGCGACCCGAACGGCGACCAGTCCAACTACAACGCCGAGTGGGAGCGCGAGGCGCCGCCCGGGGTGCTTCCGTTTCGAGGTACGGGCGATGCGTGTGACCCGACGCCCATCGAGCGCATCGACCAGGTGCAGACGCGATACTCGCCTCCGAACATGACCGGAGTCCGGAAGGTGACACGGGAGGCACCGTTGCCTGTTGCCTGGGCGGAGTGCAGAGGCCCGCGGCCTACCACCCGAACCGAAGTTCCTGCGCGGAACAACGTTGTTTTTGCAGATGGGGTGGGTTTCGAGACGACCACAGTGCAAGACGGCTGGGCAGTGAAAGGCGTCACGCGCGTCACACATTGCGCGTGCCCAAGCACGCTGAGCTGGGAAGACTGTCGAAATTCGCTGACCTACCGCTGCGGCTACGACAACGCCGCTCCCGTGGCTGGCAGCAACTGGCGAGGAACCAAGCTCGAGGACGCGAAAATCCCAACTCTCATTCCCAACCCCACCTACGGTTCCGTGATCTCCACGACGGGGCCCGACGGCTTCCAGCATGTCAATACCTACCACGAAAAGCCCAGGTCGGCCGTGGTGCCGCAGAAGCAGGTCTGGGGCTGGGCGTACTGGAAGTCGGGGCAGTTTTCGCCTGCGCTTCCCTCTGTTCCATCGCTTGAGGCGACGCCGGGTTTGGAAGATTACGTGGCCTTCGAAGGCTGGATGTGGAGCCATGTGAAGAGCTACCGCGCGAGTCCGGTGGGCGGTGGGGTATGGACGCATCCATCGCCGAACGATCCCACCAGCAACGAACGCAGCAGTCCGCTCATCCGCAACGTTCGCCGGCCCTTCAAGCTGGTCGAGCAAATCAAAGATCCGCCGCACCAATGCGCCCCGCGTTGGGACCAGGTGAAGTGGATCACCTTCAAAGACTGCCCGCAGTGCGGGCCTTCGCTGCTCGCGCGCAAGTTCGATCCGGTGGTAAACCCCAATCCGGTGCTCGTCGACATCACACCGGGCCGTCGAGCGGACACGGCGATCCCACCGATGTACCCCAACGCGCAAGCGGTGCACGAGAGCGACGACTACGACACCGTTTGGGCGCGCGAACAAGAGGGGCGGGTGCGCGGCGTGGCCTTCAGCCGACCTGGCAACCAAGTGGCCGGTCTGTTGATCGCGCCCAATGCCACCTACCCTGCGTACGACCTGGAGTGGCGCTGGTCTGCCGTGCTAGATGGCGTGAAGGCCGTGAACGCTCACCGGCAGGAGATCGTCGCCTTCAAGGGGCGCTCGCCCGAGTTGCCGCGTGGCTCCGCGCACATCTACGAGTTCACCTCGACACGAGAACTCCATCGCGAGCTGCTTGGCCCCGAGGTGTTCGAGAACCCGGTCACTGCGCTGTACCGCGTCGAGGACGACGCGTACTACGTGCTCGATGTGGTGACGGACAAGGTGAAGGTGTTTCGCGTTGGCCGCGGCTGGACCGTGCTCAAGGTGGCCGAGTGGCCACGCACAAACATGTACCAGAACTATGCTCTCACCATCGACGGCTTGGGCAACTTTGTGACTTCTTCGTGGGGGCGCGATGGCCACGCGGTGGTGCACTGGGCCTACCAATTCGGTGGCGAGAACGTTTGGGAGCTGCGGGCCTCGGCGGTCAGCAAGGGTGGGCCGCGCACCTTTGCAGCGCCCGCGGTGCGCGACGCAGATCAACTCGTGTGGCTCGAGCGGTCCGGCGAAGACGTGACGCCGCGAGCCGTCAACGCAGGTTTTGGCGGCGCCACAGCCACGGACTGCTTCTGAGGCCCATGCGCAACCGAAGCCGTATCCTTGCGTCTGCCGGCATGTGCCTGGGCGTCGCCACTCTCGGCCTGGGCCTGGCCTACGGGTGCAGCGCCGGGCCCGGAGTAGCCGTTGGCGATTCCGGCGCCACCGACAGTTCGTCCGGCGATGCAGGCGCGCTTGACGCGGTGGCCGTGGATGCGCCTGCTCGGGATGCCGCAGCCTTTCCCGCGCCCGCCTGGCAACCCATCGCCGAGCTGCCCTCCGGCTGCGACCTCTACCGGGCCGCGAATCCGTCATCGGTGCTGCCTCCACTTGCGTGGGAGGCGTGCGGAGCCCAGCGAGCTGGCTGCAGACACTTGGCTCGGGCCACGAAACCTCCCTATGTCGCTCCCGTATCTGAGCTTGCGATTCTTCATCTCGCCGGGCGCGCAACCCTCTTCTACGGGCGCCTCTCCAAAGATGCCCGCGGCGCTCCGAGCGCGCCGCTCACTTACGTCGCCGAGAACCCTGATGGCGAAGTGACGTTTGCGCTCGGTCGACCTGCGGAAGGCGGCGGCTGTGCTGTCACGATGGAGATGGCCGAAAGCGGCCTGGGGCTGTCGGCGTACGTCCATCGCGATGCCGGGGCGTACTACCTGGCCGAGTTCCGCTCGCCCTCGTTTGCGCAGTCGCCCCTGAAGACCTTCCCGAAGACATCGTGGGGCGTGAATCCTGCCGAAGGAGCTGACCTGCGTGGATACTCCAATTCTGCCTTCTATATGTTCATGAACATTCCGGTGGGGCTCGCGTTTGTGAACTTCGCGACGGGCCAAGACGGAGTGGTCGGGAGCGCGACCGAGAAGCGTCCCGGTCTGGTGCCTTCGGTTTCTGTTCGAGACGGTTCGGTGGGCATCGAGTTCAACGGCGGCGGCGATCTTGGGGCTCTCGTGTGGCTCGACGCCAAGGGCGGCTTCTCTCGCATCACGACGGTCACGTTTGCGCGCGTGGTTCGAGGGGTTGCCGTGGACCATGGGCACGACGACGATCTCGTTTGGCTTGAGCTACAGGAAGGAAGCGAGGCCAGTGGCCTCGAGCTCTTTACATCTCCGTTCACCAAGGATGCCGCCGGTCTCAAGAAGCGCAAAGTGGCTACGGACAAGCCCGGGGGCCGCGTGGCGCTTGCAGCGCACAAGGGGATTGCAGCGTTCGTCAACGGAGAAGACTCCGCGCGGGTTGTGCGTCTTGCCGACGGACTTGGCTGGACGATCAAAGCGGACCTCGGCCGCACCTTTACCTACGTGGCCGGGCTAACGGACGACGAGGTCTGGATTTTCTCGGCAGACGAGTTTCGCGGCCTGCCCGACGACATCTTGCGCATTCGCCTCGATTCGCTTGGCGCTCCCAGCGCGGGACCCTAAGCGAGACCCTCGGGCGTCTACCAGCGCCGGGTCTTGGGCAGGGATTCTGGCGCGGGTTCTGGGTCGGGTTTGGGGGCCGGGCGGGCGCTGACTTTTTTGGGCACGTGATCGGCGAGGGCGTCGGCCATGGCTTCGGCGCTCTCGTACCTGTCGCCGGGCGAGCGGCAGAGGGCGCGTTCGACGATCTCGACGAGGCCTGGGTCCAGGTGCGGCGCCACCTCGTCGAGGGACTTCCGGGTGCCGCTCAATATGCGCTGGAGCACGTCGGTGTCGCGCAGGCCGCCGAAGGGCTTCTCGCCGGCCAGCGCTTCGAACATGGAGACGCCCAGCGAGAACAGATCCGAGCGCGGGTCGACGGGGGTGCCGCGGGCTTGTTCGGGCGACACATACGAGAGCGTGCCCAGCATGAGTCCCTCGCGGGTCAGCCGCTTTTGCGACAAGAGCTTCGCGATCCCGAAGTCGAGCAGCTTGGCTTGCGAGGGCACGGGGCCGCCTTCGCACACGAAGATGTTCGCGGGCTTGATGTCGCGATGAATGATGCCCGTGCGGTGCGCCGTGCCCAAGGCCGAGAGCACCTGGCAGGCAATGTCTGCGACGCGCGGGCCGGGCTGCGGGCCGTCTTGGACCAGGATTTCCTTGAGGTTGCGGCCGCGCAGCGCCTCCATGACCATGTGTGGCCGGCTGCCTTCGCCCAAGGCGTACACCGCGGCGATGTTGGGGTGTCCAAGCGCCGCGGCGGACTTGGCCTCGCGGCGAAAGCGCTCCATCACCTCTTCGTCGGACGCAAGCTCGGGCCGAAGGAACTTGATGGCGACCATGCGCTCGAGCCCGAGCTCCAGCGCTTCGAACACCTCGCCCATGCCGCCTTGGCCGAGCAGCCGCTCGACGCGGTACCGACCGTCGATGATCTCGCCAATGGTGGCAGAAGGCTCCCGCTCCATCCTTCGTCTCTCTCACGCTACCAGAGCCGCCCGATACGGGCCGGCCTCAACATCGGGCCCAACCAGGCAGAGTTATCCACAGGTTGTACCCAAGAGTTGGGCCGAAGTCGGGTCTTTGAATACATTTCCTTCCTGTTCCAGCGTGCAGCCAAGCCCTTGAATTCTTGACAACAAATCGACCGCTCCCATACCGTGAGGCTCACAGTGGGAGAAAGTGGCAAATCGTTCCATTCCATGGGAACGATACCCGCTCTCTCACGCAGCTGGAGTACTCGGCATGTTTCGCGGTCGCTACGAGCACACGATTGACGCAAAGGGGCGCACCAGCCTCCCTTCGCGCTATCGCGACATGCTGAGCGCCCAGGGCGAGCGTCGGGTCATCCTGACCAGCGCCCTCGATCCGTGTGTCGTCGCGTACACGGTGCCCGAGTGGCAGGCCTTCGAAGAGCGCCTGGCCAA
>JBIKNA010000067.1:0-24181 GCA_044358965.1 Polyangiaceae bacterium | reverse complement strand
CAGGGCGAAAACGCGTGGGCACCACCGGCAGAAGGCCATCGGCCTCTTTGGCAAGCTCCGCGAGCTCCGTGGACTTCTGGGCCATGCGCTTGATGCGCTGCTGCTCGGCCTTCACACACTCTTCGACGGCGCGAACGAGCTCGGTGTCGGGCTTGGCCACGGCCACGGGGGTGACCTTGCCGGCCGCCGCGTCGAGCTTGTAGCCGGCGCTTGGAGTGGCCTTGGCGCGCTCGCGAACGGCACCAACGATGACGTCATCGCTTGCGCCGTCGGCAAACGAGAACAATTGCACGAGGGAGCGTCGTGCGCTGCGGCGCTCGCTTGTCCACGCCTGGGCGGCCTTTTGCTCGGCGTACACATGTTCGAAGTAGGCGTCGTAGCGGGCGTCGCCAGCAACGTACTGCTCCGAGCGAGCCACGTGGCTCTCGACGGGGAGCAACCCACAGCCAAGAGACGACAGAAGCACGAGAGCGGCGACAAGCGAACGGGATCGAGACCTCAAGGCGACTTGGGCAAAGTGTACCACGAAGCGCTGGCAGTGGTGCCCTGGGGCCCAAGAGCGCGTCAGCGCGGTGGCGCACACCGCAAGGCCATGACGGCCACCCCGTAGCGACCGCCACTTTCCACGAAGTATGCGACAGCGCCCATGCCATCGCGCACGGCGATTTGCGCTTGACCGGCGTTCTGTCCGGGGAGGCTCACCTCGAAGGGTGCACCAAGCATGGTGCCTTTGGCATCGGTCACCGCCGCGCGCACCTGGTGGCTCTTGGCGGGCCCTTCGGTCCAGGCGAGCACAAAGCGACCGGCGCCCAGCGGCGCCAGCGAGGGCGATTGCGCCGGGGTCCCGACGCCCAGCACAGCGTGTGCTTCCGAGGGCCCTGTAGGTGCATCATGCACCCATTGCAGCGCATAGGGGTCTTCGGCGCGGGCGTGGTCGGCGTACACCACCACGCCGTCCCCCGTTTCGGACAAAGCAACCGCAGGCGCGCCGACACCACCGCCCAGACCTGGTGCCACATGGAGCTGCCCTTCGGGCGCGAGTCCCTTCTGCGCGCTCACGCGGCCGAAGACGATTTGTGCCCCGCGTCGGGCGGCGATGGCATAGCCCGAGCCATCGGCGTTGGGTGATGCACGCAGGGCATCGACAGGACCCTGGGGCTCGGGGAACGAGAACAGCGGGCTTGGCTGCCCGCCAAGGGTGCCCCACAAGAGCTGCGCGCTGTCGGCCACGAACTCGTAGCGACCATCGGACGACAGCCTTCGCGCGCGGTTGCTCTTGTCGAGGCCCGGGGACATGGGGGTGAGCTTGCCATCGAGCTCGCCGGCCAGGACCTGCCGCAGAGGCTCCTTGGAACCTGTGCGCGCCACATCGCGCGCGACGCGCAACTCGGGGTCGAGGCGCATGACGATGCCATTGGTAGAAGACGTTGCGAAACCGACGGCGAAACCCGAGGGCAGCGCCCGAAGCTCGAGCCCAGCGCCCACGAAGGCGTGGGAGACCAGCACGTGCGGGCGGCCGCGCACGGCACAAGTGCCTTGGGCGAGGGACGGAACGACGGCCGCCGATGCGACCGGGGATACCTGGGCCGGGGATGCCTGCGCCGGGGATGCCTGGGCGGAAGATACGGACGAGGGACGCGGGGCCGGGCTCTGCGCGGAGGCGCTGGCGACGGAGCCCGCAGGCGGGGTGGTGCCGCCAATGGCCGCGCGCAAAATGGTGACGAAGGCTCCCAGCACGGCGACGCCGAGCGCGGCGCCAACCACGGCAAACACCGGGAGCACGAATTTGTTCTTGGGCTTGAGGGCCGAGACCTCTCCAAAGAGCGTGCGCAGACCGGGGCCACCGGGTTTAGGGTCCACCGAGCCGGTTTGCGGGCTGGGCTTGATGATGGGATCCGTGGGCGGGGGGAGATCTGCGCGCTCGCTCGCCTCGTCGAGCAACATCGAGGCGCTGAGTTCTTCGGCGCTGTTTGGTGCGGGTGCGGGTGCGGGTGCGGGTGCGGGTGCGGGTGCGGGTGCGGGGTCGGGGACCGGCAGCTTGGCGCCAAAGGGGATAGTGGGCTTGGCGATGCTCTTGTTGGCAACGTTGGGGGGCGGCACCGAGGGAGCCACCTTGGGGGGCGGCACCGAGGGCGCGGGCGCGGCTGGAGGCGCAAGATGGGGGCCAGCAGGGGGAATCGAGGCGCGTGAGGGGGCCTGCGGTGAGGCAAGCGGAGGCGGGGCCACGGAGGCAGGGCGGGGCGACGCAGGGGCCACCATTGGCGGCGGAATGCTCGGAGAGCGCACCGGCATGGGGACGAAGTGCGGCGGCGGCGGTGGGCTCTCGTGCTCCACGTCGACCGGCGGCGGCGGAACGCTCTTGGCCTCGTATTCGTGCTGCACCGCCACCATGGCCAAAGGCGGCGGTGGGATGTTCGGCACCACGCCGTTGGCGGCGGCGAGTGCGCTCGTCATCAGCTCCGGGACTTCGTTGGCGGGCTGCCATTTCGTCCAACCGGGACGCCACACGGGGGTGTTGGGGGCCATCAGGCCCGCAGCAAGGCCCGCGCGCAGTTCGTCCATGCGCACGCGTCGCTGCTGGCCGTTCGAATCGGCCCACCTCCACGTGACTTCGGCCATGCGCAAGGCCGATCATACATGGTTTTGCAGGCCCTGCGCCCTTAGGCCTGCGCATTCACCAAGCCACGGTTGGAGCAGAGGCTATGGTCGACGGCAGGTGAAATACAGCCACGGGTCCGGCGGTCGGCAGGTCGGTGACGCGACCAACTCGGACCCGGTAACGCCAGAGAAGACCCTCACGTTGTCGAACCCTGCAGATTGAAGTTGCTGCACTTGGGTGTGGAGGCGGACATGGTAAGTGGCCGCGCGAAAGCCGAACACGCCGTCGTTGACCATGGCGTGGGCGCGACTGCGCAGTTGCCGATAGTCGGGGTTGTGCTTGCGGAGGCGGGCGCGATGCAGTGCGTGCCGGGCCCGACGGAACAGGCCCTCTTGGGGGCGCGGAACAAACTCGAGGTCGTCCCGGTCGAGGTTGTGGGTGGAGAAGACGAAGAGCCCCCCCGAAAAGAGAACGCGATGCACCTCGTCGAAGACTCGCAGGCGGTCTTCGTGGTCGACGTAGTCGATGCCGTTGTGGGAAAAGAGCGCCACATCGAACGACGGACCGGTGAATGGCATGGCACGCGCGTCCGCCACCAAGAACTCGAACGAAAGGTGCGCGTAGCGGGCGCGCGCCGCAGAGATCATCCGCGGTGCGTAGTCGATGGCGACATATTTCTTGGCGCGCTGGCCAACGTGAGCTGTCGTGCGGCCGCCGCCCACGCCAATGTCCAACACGCTCGAGTGCGGTAGATCGTCCGCAAGCTCCGCGAGGATTGTCCGCTCCGCGGGCTGAAGCTCGCATGTGCGGGCATAGTGGCGAACCACCTCCGGGGCTTCGTAGATGGTGCGATTCCGCTCGAAGACGCTCACGGAGAAACCTCCACGGCCCGTTGGCTTCGGCGCTCGCGGTCACGCGGGGGCAACATGTTCGGCGCAGGCATTACAATTTCGTTATCATTCAAGCAACGCCCGTTCACGAGCTTTTTTTCCGGCCGGGCGGGGACCTGCGAAAACCTCGCGTCTGCACCTACGGCAACGCCCCCTGGCGATTGGGCGCCGCTAGGCCTGCGCGAGCACCAGATGGCAGACGTCCGTGGCTCCGGCGTCGCGCAAGGCCTGGGTGCATGCGCGTAGGGTGGCTCCCGTGGTGCGCACGTCATCGACAAGAAGAACCCTCCCAGGGCCCGGCGACCGCGCGCGGAAGGCCAGGGCCACATTGCCTTCTCGGGAGGCCTGCGGCAACGCGGCCTGCGCGTCGGTCTCCCGCGCTCGATGTACGAGCCCGGGCCGCAAGCGTGCCCCAAGGGCCCGCGCCACGGGCCCGGCCAAGAGGGCCGACTGGTTGTAGCCGCGGGCATAGAGCCGGTGCGGGTAGAGAGGCACCGGAACGACCCAAGCAACGTGCGCCCAGTGCCGCAACGCATGCTGGGCGAGCAAGCGGCCCAGCGTCCGCGACACGTCCGAGCGGCCCTGGTATTTCAGGCGCACGATGGCCTGCTGCAAAGCGCCGCCGTAGGCAAACGCCGCGTGCGGCCCCGGCAAGGGCGACACGGACAGCGCGCAGGGTGCACAAAACGCGACACCGACGCGAACTGCCGTATCACACGCCGCACACGTTGGCGGCGCGACGAGCCCCAGCGCGTACTCCGCGCCTGCACGAACCATCGCGGTGAACATGTGCCCCCATCGGCGGCGCGGCGTCGCAAGTTGCGTGCGATGTGCGCCCCGCCGGCAAAGACTGCTCAGGCCTGGGCTTGGCGCGACAGATGCTCCTCGGCGGTCATCGCAAAGAGCACGTGGTCTTCCCACTTGCCTGCGATCTGGAGGTATCGCTCGGCGAACCCCTCGCGACGAAACCCGAGCTTCTCGACCACGCGCAGGCTGCGGGCGTTGCGGGGCATGATGGCCGCTTGCACACGATGCAAACCAACGCGCTCGAAGGCAAAGCCAAGAACGAGCTCGATGGCTTCGCCCGTGAGGCCTTGGCCCTGCATGGCCCCGTCGAGGAAGTATCCCAAGTACGCGTTCCAGAAAGCCCCACGCACCACATTGTTGAGCGAGACGCGCCCGATCAGACGCGGACGCCCCGTGGGCTGCTGCAGCATGACCAAGAAGGTGTACCCCCTGCCCTCACGAAAGGCGCTGCGCTGGTTGGCCACCACGCGAGAGGCGCCGGTGACCGACGTGGTGTCCGTCTCGGGGGTTGGTGCGGGGTTCCAAGGCCCCAAATGCACGCGGTTGCGCCGGGAGAACGAGACCAGCGGCGTGACATCGAGCGGCGCCGGCGGCCGCAGAAGCACCCGCGCCCCGCGAAGACGCACACCAAGTCCGGGCAAAATCGCTGAGTCCGCCACTGGCGCATCAGATGCGAACCCATGGGGCCATGTCCAGCGCAACGGCAAAGGGACCGGACGTCTTTGCCCGTTTCGATGTAGACTCCGGAACGTCCCGGCCCCCCGCGCTCCCCTGCCCGCCAACAACCAAGACGTGACGACGACCGAGAGCCGCAGCACCGACGAACCCCAGCTTCCCCGGCGCTTTGGGCGCTACACGCTCTTCGACTTCATCGGCAAGGGCGGCATGGCGGAGATCTACCTGGCCCGGGCGCACACGGAGCTCGGCGCGGTGCGCTTGGCCGTGGTCAAGCAGATCCTCGAGCCCTACGCCGCGCAGCAAGAGTTCGCGACCATGCTCACGCACGAGGCCAAGCTGGCCGCCCGGCTCAGCAATCGGCATATCGTGCAGGTCTTCGATCTGGGTCGCGAGGCCGACCGTTTGTACATCGCCATGGAGTACGTCGAGGGTCTCGACCTCAACCAGCTCCTGCGCAAGTGCCGGGAGCACTCGGTCAAGTTGCCCTTCGAGTACGCGCTCTCCATCGTCACGAGCGTGCTGTCGGCCCTGGACTACGCCCATCGGCAAACCAACGAAGACGGCACGCCAGCGGGCATCGTGCACCGGGACATTTCCCCCTCGAACATCCTGGTGTCCTTCGATGGCGAGGTAAAGCTCTGCGACTTTGGCATTGCCAAGGCCAACAGCGTCGTCACCGGGGTCTCCATCGAAGAGAGCGAGGTCATCAAGGGCAAGGCCGGCTACATGAGCCCGGAGCACGCCCGGGGCGAGCCCCTCGATCAACGCGCCGATGTGTTCGCCACGGGCATCTTGCTCTGGGAGCTCGTCAGCGGCCGGCGCATGTACCGTCCGAGCTCCGATGTGCCCCTGCTCGATCAGGCGCGGGCCGCCGACATTCCCGACCTGCCCAAGCGTGATCTGCCCGCAGAGACCATGCTCCACGGCATCATCAAGAAGGCCCTGGCCGTCAACGCTGCGGAACGTTTTGCAACGGCGCGGCTCATGTTGGGCGAGCTCGAAGACTACATGTCCGTGGCGGGGTTTTCGCCCAGCGAGCTCGGCCTGGGCGAGTGGATGACCGCAGAGTTCAGCGAAGAGGTCATCGAGCAGCGTCGGGCGCGGGAGCAGGCGCTCGCAGCTCGCAGTTTGCCCCCACCGCCAGACCCCAACGCTGCAAGCTCGGCCCAGGGCAACCAGACCGTCAGCGCAACGGCTCCATCGGACCCACCGCCTTCGAGCGACCGCGACAAGGCTCGCCCGGCCCCCCGCACGGGCCAAGATCTGCGCACGTCCGTCGGCGCTGCCCGGGCCTTCCGCGCAGGGCTCGAAGACGCCGCGTCCGAGATCCCCGCCCCCAACTCTCTTGTGGCAGCCACAGTGGATCTTGGTCCGCCATCACGCCCAGAGCTCGCCGCGGACCCGAAACCCAAGCGCAGGACGCCGGCGTTTGCCATCGCGCTCGTGGTGCTCGGCCTCGTGCTGGTGGCCTACCTTTTGGCCCGTCGCCCGTGAAGCTCGCCGACGTTGCCCTGCCGGTGCCCATGCGGCACGCACTCACCTATTTGGTGCCTGGCAGCATCACGGAGCTCGTCGCTGGCGCACGGGTGGTGTGTCCGCTGGGTGCCCGCCGGGCCACCGGAGTGGTCACCCGCATCTACGAGGGTGAGCCCCCCAAAGGCGGAAAGCCCATCCTGAGCGTGGTCCCCGGCGCACTGCCCGCCGAGCTCGTGGCCTTCATGATGGAGCTTGCGGCCTACTACTACGCCCCCATCGGCGAGGTCATGAAGCTCGCGCTCCCGCCGGTGGACCGGCAGACCGCCCAATCGCTGGCCAAAGAGCCCACACTCTTCGACCAGGCCCGGGGCATTCAGGCGCGACAGATTCAGTGGGCCGCACCAACGCCCAACACCCACGAGGCCGAGGCGAAACTGTCGGCCAACGCCAAAGCCGTTCTGGCGCACCTACGCGGCAACGGCGGCAGCAGCGTCAGCCAATTGCAGGCCAAGTGGAGCACCGCGCGGCAGGCGGTGAGCAAGCTCACGGAGCTGGGCCTCGTAACGCTCACGACACAAGAGAAAGCGCCGGACCCGTTCTTCCAGACCGACGTCGAACGTGACACCCCACCCGTGCTCAACGACGCCCAAGAGCTCGCGGTGAAGGCACTCTGCGATGCGCTGATGGCACGCGACACGCGTACTGGAGGCGCGGCGTTTTTGCTCGATGGCGTAACGGGCTCGGGCAAAACCGAGGTGTACCTGCACGCCATCGATCATGCACGAAAGCTTGGCCACGCCGTCATCGTGTTGGTGCCAGAGATCTCGCTGACACCGCAGCTCGTCGGGCGATACCGCGCGCGTTTCGGCGACGAAGTCTGCGTGTTGCACTCGGCGCTTACCCCCAAAGAGCGCCTCACCATGTGGCAAAAGCTGCAGCGCGGAGAGATCACGGCCGTGATCGGCGCCCGGAGCGCGCTCTTTGCCCCCGTCACCAATCTGGGCTTGCTCATCGTCGACGAAGAACACGACGGTTCGTTCAAACAAGAAGAAGGTGTGCGGTACCACGCAAGGGACATGGCCATCTTGCGGGCACACCGGTCCCGGGCCGTGTGCGTGCTGGGCAGCGCCACGCCGTCCCTCGAGAGCGCGCGGCTCGTGCAGCAGGGCAAGGTCACATTGCTCGAGCTGCCCAACCGCGCCCGCGCCCAGGCCATGCCCAAGGTCGAGATCATCGATCTGCGGCGCATCGGCGCGGGCCCGTCGGGCGATCGACGCCTGACGCTGCCGCTGTTTCGGGCCATCGAGCAGACCTTGGAGCGCAAAGAACAGTCGATCCTGTTCCTGAACCGCCGGGGCTTTGCGCCCAGCGTGCGCTGCGAATCGTGCGGCACCATGGTGTCGTGCCCCAACTGCGCCGTGGCGCTGACGCTGCACAAGGGCCGACGCGACATCTTGCGCTGCCACTACTGCTCGCACGAGGCGCCCATGCCCCAAGCGTGCAGTGCCTGCCACGCCCCCAAACTTGCGCTGGAGGGAGTGGGCACCGAGCGCCTCGAAGAGGCCGTCAAACAAGCCTTTCCACAGGCCAATGTGGCCCGGCTCGATCGCGATGTCACGAGCGGCAAGGGCGTCGAAGCCATCTTGGACCGCATGCGCAAAAAAGAAATCGACGTGCTGGTGGGCACCCAGATGGTCACCAAAGGCCACGATTTGCCCGAGGTCACCCTGGTGGGCGTCATCAACGCCGACGCGGCGCTCTCTATCCCCGATTTCCGCGCCGCCGAGCGCGCCTTTCAACTTTTGGTGCAGGTGGCCGGCCGCGCGGGCCGCGGCGACAAGGCCGGGCGCGTGCTGGTGCAGACCTTCACACCGGATCATCACGCCATCGCCTTTGCGCTGGCCCACGATGTGCGCGGCTTCCAGAAGCGCGAGCTCAAAGACCGCGAGGAGCTCGGGTACCCGCCGTTCTCGCGCATGGCCATCATTCGTTTCGATGCGGTGCAAGAGAGCGATGCCCGAGACGCGGCCTCGGCGGTGGCCGACGCCGTCCGCAGCCGCAGCGGCACCAAGGTGACCGTGCTTGGCCCCGCGCCGGCCCCATTGCCGAGGTTGCGCAACCGCTTTCGGTTTCACACCATGCTGCGGGCCCAAGAGCGCGCGGCCTTGCGCGCGGCCATCGAGATGGCCCTCTACACCATGGGCCAACTGCCCAGCCGCGTGCGGGCCTACGTGGACGTAGACCCCATGCAGATCATGTAGCCGCAAAATCGGCGCACGAATCGGTGTACACTAAGTCTGCTGTGGGCGACGAAAACGACAAAGACGACAAACGTCGCAAGGCGCCCCCCACCTCGCGGTTCGGGCGCTTGGCGCGCCTCGGCGCACTCGCTCCCAAGGCCATTCCGTTTGCCGCCGAGGCCTTGCGTCGCGCCGTGCAACGCAAGCCCGATACCGAGGTCGAAGACGAGGAGAGCAAGCGGAAGATGGTCGAGAGCGTCAAGAACGCCTCGGACGCCATGCTCAAGACCTTGGGCGAGATGAAGGGGCTGCCGCTCAAGTTTGGGCAGATGGCCTCGTACATCGACGGCATCGCGCCGCCAGGCTTCGAAGACAAGTTCCAAGAGTCGCTCAAAAAGCTGCAGCAGAAGGCGCCGCCGCTCGACCCCGAGGCTGCACGGCAAGTCATCAGCGCCGAGCTTGGTGCCTTGCCCGAAGCGCTCTTCCAGAGCTTCGAGCGCGAGCCGTTTGCCGCCGCCAGCATTGGACAGGTGCACCGGGCCATCACCAAAGAGGGCGCAGCGGTTGCCGTCAAGGTGCAGTACCCCGGCATCGACAAAGCCATCGAGGCCGACCTCAAGAGCGTCAGCGTGCTCGAGTCGGTGATCTCGCCGCTGGGACGCCGCTACCACACCAAAGAAACCCTCGAAGAGCTGCGCACGGTGTTCATGGCCGAACTCGACTACCGCGAGGAAGCCGAGACCACGGCGTTGTTCCGACGCCTGCACGAAGACAACCCGAACATCGTCATCCCGCAGGTGTTCCACGATCTGTCCACGCGACGCGTGCTCACCACCGAGCTCATGGGCGGCCAGGACTACGCAACGTTCGCCCAAGAAGCCTCCCAAGCCGAGCGCGATGCAGCCTGCGTCACCATCTGGACGTTCATGTGCAAGTCGCTGTTCCAGTACGGCTTGCTGTACGCAGACCCGCACCCGGGCAACTATCGCTTCTTGGGTGGCGGTCGTGTCGCGTTCTTGGACTTCGGCTGCCGCAGGCTATTGCCCCCGGAGCTGGTGTTGGGCATGAAGAGCTACATCATCGCGGCCATGGACGGCGACTGGCCGCTGTTCCAAGAGCGCATCACCAAGGTGCTCGGCTACGACCCCGAAGACAAAGCCGGCTACCCGCTCTACATCGATTACTCCAAGATGCTGCTCGAGCCGCTCACCCGCGACGGCAACTACCAGCACACCAAAGAGGCAGCCCGCGAGGCCGTGGCGTTCTTGGTGCGTGGCAGCCGCAAGGCCTTCATCAAAGAAGATGGCAGCCTGCCAGACCTGCCCAAGCCCATCAACATGCCCACGGAGTTCACCTTCGTGAGCCGACTGCAGTGGGGCCTCGCCAGCGTCATGGGCGGCCTTGGCGGCGAGGGCAACTACCGAAGGCTTTCCGAAGACTGGATTCGCAGCCCTGTCTTGCCGCTGCCATGAGCAGCGCCACGGGCCCCGCGTTGCGTCGGGTGGCGTCGCACGGCGCACCGCCGGCCGACAACATGCTCATCCATGGCGACAACCTGGAGGCCATGCGCGCGCTGCGCCGCACCCACGAAGCCCAGGTGCGCCTCGCATACCTCGACCCTCCCTTCAACTCGGGTCGCGCTTTTGCCGAGTACGACGACCGGCTCTCTCCGTCGTCGTGGCGCAACTTCATGCACGAGCGGTTGCTCGCGTTAGCGCCGCTCATGCGACCGGACGGCAGCGTGTTCGTCGAAATCGACGACACGGAGCTAGGCACGCTCATCGAGTTGATGGACGAGGTGTTTGGCCGCAAGAATCGCATGAGCATCATCACCGTGGTGCGCAGCGCCAGCACGGGGCACAAGGCCATCAACCCCGGCCCGGTCAACGTCACGGACTTTGTTCTGGTCTACGCCGTCGACCGCAAACAGAGCCCGCTCTACCCCTTGCAGCGTGTGCGCAAGACCTTCGACCACGCTTACTCCACGTTCCTCGAGAACCCCAAGGCCCCCTTCGGCGAGTGGCGCTTCTGCCCGCTGCGCGCCCAAGTGGCTCAGGTGCTTGGGCACGACGGCACCCGCGCAGCGCGCAAGGCCCTCGGGGGCGAGGCTTTCGACCAAGAGGTCGTGCGCTTTGCGTTGCGCAACCCATCCCATGTGGTGCGCTTTGCGCAGCCGCGCTACGACGCCGTGGGCAAGCGTGTCCAGGCTCTCATCGATGCGTCACGAAAGCGCAAAGACCAGGTGCTCTGCCTGCGTCGAGACAAGCTCCCGGACTTCTTCGTGCGCAACGGAAACCGGATACTGTTTCTTGCCGACAAGGTGATATCTACTGCCGATGGGCCCGGGCTCAGCGAGCCGCTCACCAACGTGTGGGACGACTTGCCGTTTCAAGGCATCGCGAAGGAAGGTGGCGTGAAGTTCGAGCGCAACAAGAAGCCGGAGCGCCTGCTGGAGCGGGTGCTCAACCTCGGGTCTGCCCCGGGCGACCTCGTGCTCGATCCGTTCGTCGGCAGCGGCACCACGGCCGCCGTTGCGCTCAAGATGGGCCGCTCATTCATCGGCGTCGATGCCGGCGACCACCTGCTGTCGCTTGCGGTGCCCCGCCTGCGCGCGGTGCTCGATGGCAGCGACCAAAGTGGAATCCCCGGCAACCCCGGCGAACGGAAGCGAGGGTTCCGTGTGCTCGAAGTTCGCTAAGCGCTTGGCGGCAGCGGCCGCCTTGTTTGCATTGAGCGCTTGCCGCACCAACCCCCCGGGCTCCCAGAGCACCGGCCAGGTTCCCGAAGCAGCGGCGCCCAGCGCAACCGCATCGGCCGCGCCAGTGCTCACCCCGGTGGGGCCGTTCGCGCTGATGTTGCGGCGCGCTGCCTGGGCCGACGCCAAACGGGCGTTCGACGCCATGCCCGAGGCCGAGGCCAAGAAGCCCGCCATTCGCTACGCCCGGGCCCGCACAGCGCTCGAGGTCGGCTCCTTTGCCGAGGTGCTGCCATTGCTCAATGGCCTCGAGCGCGATCTGCCCCTGCTCACGGACTTGATCGCCGAGGCCCGGGCCCAGGCGCAGCTCCAGGTGGGCCCCTTTGCCGATGCTGCGCAGTTCTTCGAACGCCAAGGCTCGCCGCGTTCGCTCCTTCTGGCCGCGCGCGGGTACGACAGGGCCCAGGTGCCCGATCGCGTGGCCGCTGCCGCCAGTCGGTATCTCCAAGGGGGCAAGCGCCCATCGGCGCTAGAAGAAGAAGCTCGTGCGCTCCGCCTGCGCAGCGGCGATGCAGCGTCGCAAAAAGACGACGCCAAGTGGCTCTTGACCCATGCCCAGAGCGCCGACGCCCTCGCTTCGGCCCGCAAGGTGTTGGGTGGCGTGCCCGACAAAGCGCAGCTTTTGGAGCGCAGCAAAGTGCTGGCGGGCCATGGGCGCTACGAAGACGCGTTGGCATCGGTCAAGCAGGCCGAAGAGGCCGGCGCCACGGAGCTCGAACTCTGCCACGCCAAAGCCGACGCGGCGTACCGCAACAAAGACCACTACGGAGACGCGGCGCAGTTCTACGCGCAGTGCGCGCGATTGCCCGGAAGCGCGCCCCTCGAAGACAGCTTCTTGTCGGCGCGCGCCCTGCTCCGCGCGGACCGCGATGCCGAGGCCATCGTCGAGTTCCGAAAGATCGCCGAGCGGCACCCGGCCACTACCCAGGGCGCCGAGGCGGCGTATTTGGTGGGCCGCACGCACGCGCTGCACGGACGTTTCTCCGAGGCCAAAGTGGCGCTGGGCGACTACCTGCGCAAGTACCCGAGCGGCGCCGATCGCAAAGATGCGCAGCGGTACCAAGCGCTGTCGGCGCTCGCAGCCAAAGAGTACAAGCTGGCGCGCAGGCTGCTCGAAGACCTGGCAGCCAGCACCGCCGACACCTTTGTTCGCGCCCGCTACGAGAATCTGAGCGCCCTTGCGGCCTACGAAGACGGCGACAAGATGCACGCGACCGCAAGGTGGATGGATCTTGCACGCAACCATCCGCTCGACTGGGTGTCTGCGGTTGCCCGCGCGCGGCTCCGCGCCACCGGCGCCACCCCGCCCCCGCACTTGGATTTGCCCGTAAGCACCGTCGAAGCGCAAGAGCCGCCGGTACGGCTGCCGCCCCCTTCAGACTTGCTGCACGCATTGGGGCTCGACGACGACGCCGAGCGTGCGCTCTTGCCACGCGAGAACGTGCTGCTTGGCGGCAACCCCGCAGCCCGGGTCCAGACGCTGTGCCAGGCCTACGGCGAGCTGCAGCGCGGCAAGCGCATGCACCAGCTCGGCAACAGCATCAATGCCGCCACCTTCCGCGAGGCTCCGCAAGCGCGCTCGCGGTGGGCCTGGGCCTGCGTGTATCCGCGGCCCTACCTCGATTTGGTAGAGAGCGTAACCACCGAGCTCGCACTCCCGGCCCCGGTGGTCTACGGCATCATGCGCCAAGAGAGCGGCTTCGATCCGCAGGTGCTCTCTCCGGTTGGCGCCGTGGGGCTCATGCAGCTCATGCCCGACACGGCCAAGAAGGTCGCCGAAGACCACGGGCTGGCTTACGCCAACATGGACCTCACGCACTTTGCCACCAACGTGCGCCTGGGCACCTGGTACCTGAAAGAACTTCACGAGCGCCTGTCTTCGGTGGCCAAGCAGCCGTTGCCACTCGCCGCGCTTGCCGCCGGCGCCTACAACGCCGGCCCCGAGGCCATCGAACGCTGGGCCAAGCGCATGCACGGCGTGTCCTTCGACGTGTTCGTCGAGCTCGTGCCATACAACGAAACCCGCGGGTACATCGCCCGGGTGCTCAGCAACTGGATGCGCTATGCATACTTCTACGGCGGCGACGACCAGGTGCCCCAAGTCGACCTGACACAACCCTGGTAACCCGGGGGCCCAACGAGCCGCGCCCAGCGGGGCGCACCTTGTGGTAGGGTCCCGACCGGTTTTCCGTGCTCGGCCTGTTCATCGCCATCGTGTTCATCGCGCTCAACGGCTTCTTCGTGGCCGCCGAGTTCGCTTTGGTGAAGGTCAGCACGTCGTCGCTGCGCAATCGCAAGACCAAAGACCGCGGCGAACGCCGGGCCCAAGACGTCGTCTCCAAGATGGAGCGATACTTGTCGGTCACGCAATTTGGCATCACCTTGGCCAGCCTGGGTTTGGGTTGGCTGGGAGAGCCTGCCATCGAACACCTGGTTGTGCAGGGGCTCACCAAAGTGCTGGGGCACGAGCCGGGCAACGCCTTGCGACTCGTGGGCGTGGTCATCGCGTTCACGTTGCTCACGTTTGGCCATGTGCTCTTTGGCGAGCTCGTGCCCAAGCTCGTGGCCATCCAGCGATCGGAGCAAACGGTGGTGGCTGCGGCGTTGCCGCTGCACCTGATCTACCTGGCCTTCCGGCCGCTGCTGTTCGTGCTGGAGCACGCCACCAAAGTGATCTTGCGCGGCATGGGCATGAGCCAAGACGCCGCGAGCGAAGGCACGCTCTCCGAAGAAGAGATCTTGGGCATCTTGGTGGCCAACACCGCCAAGAGCGAGAGCGCCAAGGGCAAAGGCGAGCTCATCGAGCGCGTGATTCGGTTTTCACAGCGTGCGGCGCGGCACGCCATGGTTCCCCGCGTCGATGTGTTCTCGCTCCCCATCGACACCAAGGGGCCAGACGCCATCAAGGCCTTGCGCTCCCACGAGTTCACCCGCGTGTTGCTCACCAAGGGTCGCTCGCTCGACGAGGTCAGCGGCTATCTGTACGCCAAAGACGTATTCCTGGACCCGGGCGCCCCCGCGTTGGCCGACCTGAGCACGTTGCGCCGCGACGTCCAGTTCGTCCCCGAGACCCAGAGCCTGCTCGACGTGTTGCGCCTGATGCAGCGAACCGGCACGCACATCGCCGTGGTGGTCGACGAGTACGGCGGCTCCAGCGGCATCCTCACCATGGAAGACGTGCTCGAAGAAATCGTCGGCGAGATTCGCGACGAGTTCGACGAGGAGCCCGCCCGGGTGCAGCCGGTCCCTGGCGAAGAGCGCACATGGGACGTGGATGCCCGCGCCACCATGGACGAACTCAAGCCTCTGGGCGTGCAAGTCAGCGACGAAGAAGCGGCGGAGACCTTGGGCGCGGTGGTGCTCGAGCGCCTGGGCCGCTTGCCCCGAAGAGGCGACAAGGTGAACCTTGGCGTTGGCAGCACGGCCGAGGTCATGACCCTCAGCCGGCGCCGCGTCACTGGCCTGCGCGTGGTGGTGATGCGCGCTCCAGAAGACAGCGTGCCCGAGTAGGGCAAGCTCGGGGCCACGGCGGCGCGGCTACGCGTTTGCGGCGGAGCGCAGGCATCCCCACCAACGTTGGCGATGGGCCTTGGGTGCCTTACGCAGCGCGGCGGCGGCGGCGAACGAAAGCGGCAAGCGCAAGGCCGAGGCCGAGCAGTGCGCCACCTTGGCTGGAGCTGCCGACGGGCGACGCGCTGCAGCCGCTGGTGCTCTTCTTGCGGCGGTCCGGGCCGTTGCCCACTTCGACGAGCTCTTCGTTGCCACCGGTGGCCACCGTGGTGGACGCCGGTGCGGCGTTCTCGCTGGGGGTGGCGCGGGGGACGTCTTCGAACTCGTCTTCGCCGGGGATCGTCACGGTACCGTCGTCGGGCTCTTTCGGGCCCGCGTCGGCGCCGCCATCTTCCGTGGGCCCGGCGTCCGCCGAGGCTTTGCACTCGCCGATGAGGCTGGTGGTGCTCGAACAGGCCTGCCCCGCCGGGCAGCCCGTGCCGTTGCGGCAGCCCGCTTCGCACTTCTTGGTGGCGTCGTTGCAAACGCGGCCAGAAGTGGCGCTACCGCAGTGCGAGTCCGTCTCGCAGCCACAGGTGAGGTTGCTCAGGCATTGCGTGCCGTTGCCACCCGCGGTGCACTTGGTCTTGTCGGTCTGGGTGCACTCTACACATTTTCCAAGGTTGGTGTCGCAGACCTTGCCCTTGCTGGTGCAGGCGCTCGAGGCCAAACACTCGACGCACTCGGCCTTTTCCTCGTCGCAGAACGGAAAGCCCGGCGTGTTGCAGGCGCCGCACGCGCTGGTGCTGCTGTCGGTCTTGGGGGTGCTCGAATCGGCCGTGGAGCCTGTATCCGGCGATGCGTCGGGGGTGTTGTTGTTGCGGCTCGTCGTGGTCTCGCCCTTGATGGCGGCCTCGAATCGCTTCCAGATTTGCCAGTGCAGGTGCACGCCGCCGACGCCTGCTTTGCCGCCCGCGCCCTCGCCGGCCCACGGCGTGTACGAGTAGAGGGCGGCGGTGGCGTTGGTTTCTGGCGTGACGGAGATGTCGTCTTCGGTGAGCTTGGCGACGCCCTTTTTCCAGTTCGACACCGTGGCCTCGCCGGCCTTGAGCTTGTCCATGGACGCCTTGAGCGTGCGGGCGGCGCACTCGGCCTGCTTGTCGAAGCCGGTGTACTTCGCAGGCTCGGTCTTGCAGACGGGCGCGTGCGGGCAGCCGCAGCCGAAGGCAAGGCTCAGACTTTTTTCGTCGGCGGTGGTCTTGGCCACCAAGCTTTGCTCCATCTGCAGACGCACCACGAGCTCGAGCGGGTTCACGCCGTAGGTGGTGGCCGCTTTGTGCAAAATGGCCGAGGCGAGCTCGCCGTCGACCTTGTAGTCGGCCAGCACGCTCTTGGTGCCGTAGGGCGAGTTGTCGAAGAAGCGCTGGATTTGCAGCTCGCTGTAGGCCTCGGGGTCCAAAAGCTCCTCGTCCGAGACGACGTTGTTGCGATTGAACGTCTGCGAGATGGCCTGACCGCTTCGGGTCTCGTCGGATTCGGTGGCCGTGCAGGCCACGCCGGCGGCCACCAGAACCAATAAGGACGCGACGCCGAGCGAAGAACGAAATTTAGCCATGCGCTACCAGGATGCGACATGTGTGCCACACGAGCCCACTGGAATTTTCGTTTCGTTTCGGATTTGTGGCGTATTCACCGAGGTTTGGCGACGCCCACATGGATGGTGTGAGATCCACCGGGGATCGGCGCTGATGGGGCTGGAGCCGGGGCCGGGCTGGGGCCCAGGGCGCGCCCCCAAAGGTGCGTAAATATTTGCTCTGTCTCGTATTTTTCGCTCTTTGGGGTCGCGCGGGGTGTGTTGCTCGGCCGCCCGCCCTGTTGTAGTTACGAACGGGCTCAAAAGCCGGGGTTTGTGCGCTTCGCGCGCATCCGCTTTTGGGCCCGCAGCAAACGAAAAGGCTCACAGGAAACGCTCGCGATGATGCACGGCACCAACGGAACCTCTGCCCAAGCGACGCACGCGCCCACGCCGGCGCCCAAGCCCCTCGACGTCGAGAAGCTGCTCGGCGGCGCCCATATCCTCATCCTGGGCGGCACGGGATTTCTAGGCAAAATCTACTGGTGCATGATGCTGCACAGGTACCCGACCCTTGGGCGGATCTACCTGCTCGTCCGTGGCAGCAAGACCAAGACCAGCGACGAACGCTTTTGGAGCGAGATCGCCACGAGCGAGGCCCTTGAGCCCCTGCGCAAACAGCACGGCGACAAGTTCGAGGCGTTCCTGCGCGAGAAGATCAAGCCCATCGACGGCGACGTGGGGCGCCCGCGCTGCGGCATCGACGAGCAATGGCTCGCGGAGCACCGAGGCAAGGTCAGCGCCGTGGTCAACGTGGCTGGCGTCGTGGACTTCAACCCGCCGCTCGACGAAGCACTCGATACCAACGCGTTTGGAACGCAGAACCTCGTGGAGCTGTGCCGTGCGTTGGGCGATGCGCCGCTCATGCACACCAGCACCTGCTACGTGGTGGGCAACCGCAAAGGCACCATCACCGAGGACTTGCCGAGCACGTTCCCCTTCCCTCGCTGCGAGGAGCTGGGCCGTGATCTGTGGGACCCGGAGCGCGAGATCGCCGACTGCCTCGACCTCATCGCCCAAGCCCGCGTCCGCTGCGAAGACGCGTTTCGGCAGAGCGAGTTCTTGGAGCGCGCCAAGAAAAACCTGAACCAGCGCAGCGAGCCCACGGACGGCCCGGCCCTCGAGGCCGAGCTCAAGACGGTCAAGCGCAAGTTCGTGTCGGACCGCTTGGTGGAAGCTGGTCTCGAGCGCGCCACGCACTGGGGCTGGCCCAACATCTACACGTACACCAAGAGCATCGGCGAGCAGATCATCGAGCGCAGCGGATTGCGCTTCACCATCGCGCGCCCAGCTTGCTGCGAGAGCACCCTCGAGTTCCCGCTCGCGGGTTGGAACGAGGGCATCGGCACCAGCGCACCGCTCATTTATCTGGCCATGAAGGGCCACCACCAGCTCATGGGCGGCGACGTCATCATCGACTTCGTACCGTCGGACATCGTGTGCGCCGGCATGATCCTCACGCTGGCCGAGCTGATCGAGGGCACCCAGAAGCCCGTTTACCAGTACGGCGCGTCGGATGTGAACGGCGCCACCAGCGAGCGCTTCGGCGAGCTCATTGGTCTGTACAAGCGCAAGTACTTCCAGCGCACCGGCAAGGGCAATCCGTTCCTCAATTTCCTGCAGTCCAAGTTCGAGCCGGCCATCGTCACCGAGCAGCGCTTCAACGCCGTGGGCCCCGGGCAACTGGCCAAGGGCATGCGCCTTGTGGCCAGCGGGCTCAAGATGGCGCCGGCCCCCATTGCCAAGGGCACCCAGCCTTTGCGCAAGAGCCTCGAGTCCATGGCGGCACAAGAAGACCGCATCGACGACATCGTGCGGTTGTTTGGCCCCTTCACCAACATCCAAAAGGGCCCCTTCTCGTGCGAGAGCACACGCCAGGCGTTTGCGCGCCTCAGCGATGCCGACAAGGTCAAGCTGCCCTGGCACCCCGAGAAGATCGACTGGGCCGACTACTGGATGAACCAGCACATGCCGGCCATGGAGAAGCGGGTCATCCCCTGGCTCGACGAGCGCTACAAGCGCGAGACCAAGCCGCTCAAGCCGCACCAGACCTTGGCCAGCCTGGTGGACCAGATGGCCGAGCGTCACGAACACGCCCTCGCATTCCAGCGCCTCGAAGACGAAGGCCTCACCCGCGTCACCTTCAAAGAGGTGCAGGGGCGCGCGAACCTGGTGTCGGCGCGGCTGGCCGAGGCCGGCGTCAAACGCGGCGACCGCGTGGTGCTGTCGGCGCTCAATCACCCCGATTGGGCCATCACCTACTTTGGCATCGTGCGCCTGGGCGCAACGGTGGTGCCCGTAGACCCACAGCTCGAGGCCGACCCGTTCGACAACATCATCAAAGAAAGCGAAGCCCGCGTGCTCGTGTGGGACGCGCACGTTCGCAAACACGCGGGCGTGTTGCTCACCGACAAGCTCCAGGGCACGCGCTTCTTCGACCTGCACGAGCTGAGCACCGGCGATCTCACGGCCCCGGCGCCCACCGCCGAGGTGTTTGCCGACGACGTGGCCAGCCTGATCTTCACCAGCGGCACCACGGGCAAGCCCAAGGGCGTCATGCTGACGCACAAGAACTTCACGTCCATGGTGGCGGCGCTGGCGCCACTGTTCCCGCTCAGCACCCAAGACCGCATTCTGAGCGTGCTACCGCTGCACCACACCTTCGAGTGGAGCTGTGGTCTGTTGCTGCCGTTCTCCCGCGGCGCCCGCATCGTGTACCTGGACGAACTCAACGGCGAACGCCTGAGCAAAGGGCTCAAAGAGGGCAAGATCACCGGCATGGTGGGTGTCCCGGCGGTGTGGCAGCTGCTCGAGCGGCGCATCATGAGCAAGGTGCACGCCCAGGGCAAAGTCACCGAGACGTTCTTCCAGCTGGGCACCGAGTTCAACCGCATGCTCGCCAAGAACACCAAGGTCGACTTGGGCCGCGTGCTGTTCGGTGAGGTGCATCAGGGCCTCGGCGGCCACGTGCGGTTCCTCATCTCCGGTGGCGCGGCGCTTCCGCCCAGCACACAAAAGTTGTTCGCGGGCTTGGGCCTCAAGCTCGCCGAAGGTTACGGCCTCACCGAAGCCGCGCCGGTGCTCACCGTGGCCGCCGCGGGATCGCCCCCGGGGCAGGTGGGCAAGCCCATCCCCGGCGTCAAAATTCGCATCGACAAGCCCGACGACGCCGGCGTGGGCGAGGTGCTCGCCAAGGGCCCCAACGTCATGGCGGGCTACACCGACGAGGGTGCCACCCGCGACGTGCTCGACCACGACGGCTGGCTGCACACCGGAGACCTGGGTCGCCTCGACAAGCGCGGCCGGCTGGTCATCGTGGGGCGCAGCAAAGACGTCATCGTCACCGCCAGCGGCGAGAACATCTACCCCGATGATCTCGAAAAGCAGCTCGGCGACGTCAAAGAGATCGAAGAGCTCGCCTTCGTGGGCATCGAAGCCGCAAGCGGCGGCGAGCGCCTAGCTTGTTTGGCCGTGCCCAAAGAAGACCACACCGTCGATAGGTCCACGCGGCTCGTGCGCGCCGAGAAATCCCTGCGCGACGCCATCGCCAAGCTGCCCTACGGCAAACAGCCCGCGGTGGTGCATCTGTACGACGCCAAGTTGCCCCGCACGGCCACCCGCAAGGTCAAACGCAACGAGGTCAAAGACATTCTGCGGCGCATCATCAACGCCACGGCACGCCCACAAGAGGGCGAGGCCGCAGGTCGCATCACACCGGTGCGAAGGGCCATCGCTGGCCTCAAGGGCAAAGAGGCGAGCGAGCTGTCCGCAGAGATGTCGCTCATCGATGATCTGGGCTTCGACTCCCTGGCGCTCACGGAGCTGCTCGTGGCCCTCGAGGCCAAGTACGGCACCGTCGAGCCCGCGGCCTTGCAAGCGTGTCGCACCATTGGCGATCTGGAGCAGCTGGTGGGCTCCGAGCGCAAAGAGAGCCGCACGCGCAGCATCGAGGGGCGCGAACCGCAAAAAGAAGCCAACGTGGTGCAGCTCCCCCGAGAGGTGCAAACCGCCGGCAAACGCGCCATCGGCATGGTGCAAGACTTCTTCTACGGCGACATGATGAGCTCCGAGGTCCACGGCCGCGCGTTCATCCCGCACAACCGCAACACCATCGTGGTGGCCAACCACAGCAGCCACCTCGACATGGGCTTTGTGCGGCACGCCTTGGGCAAGTACGGCGAAGACGTGGTCACCTTGGCGGCGCAAGACTATTTCTTCGACAAAGACACCATTCGCCGTACGTTCTTCGAGAACTTCACCAACCTGCGGGCGCTCGATCGCAAGAGCGGTCTGCGGGCCAGCGAGAAACAAGCCGCGGACATCCTGCAGCAGGGCCGCACGGTGCTCATCTTCCCCGAGGGCACCCGCAGCACCGACGGCGACGTCCACGAATTCAAGCCGCTGCTCGGGCACTTGGCCATGACCTACGGCGTGGACATCCTGCCCATGTATATTACAGGTACCCGCGACGCCATGCCCAAGGGCGCCAAGCTTCCCAAGAGCCGCAAGCTCTCGGCACAGATCGGCCCGGTCATTTCCGTCAGCGATATGCGGCGGCTCACGGCGGGCCTGGCCCCGGCGGACGCTGCCCGCGAGGTGGCCAAGCTCACCCGCCGCTGCGTGCTTGCGCTGCGCGCGGGCGACGTGCTCGATGCCTCCCGGCTCGAATCGCTGGAGCCCGAAGGCCCGCGCAGCAAACGACGCGAACACCCGCTCGTCACGCTGTTCGGCGAACTGCAGGGTCGCTTTGCCAAAGGCCAGGTCGACAAGCCCGTGTCGTTCTACTTCACGCTGGGCACGGACCCGCAGGCCAAGTGGACGGTGCTGGTGGACCCAACGGGCTGCGACATTCGCCAGGGCAAACCCGAGAGCGGCACCGCAGACTGCGTGCTCAAGACCACCCAAGAGATCTTCGAGAAGATCGTCCGCGAAGCCTACGTTCCGGGCGCCGCAGAGTTCATCTCCGGCGCAGTCAAATCCAACGACGTCTCGTTGCTGTTCACCTTCCAAAAGGTTTTCCAACTGTCATGAGCAAGAAGGTCCTGGTCACTGGCGCAACGGGCTTCTTGGGGCGCCACCTGGCGCGCAATCTGCTCGACCACGGCTACGAGGTCGTGGCTTTGGTGCGAAACCCGGGCGTAGACATGCCCGACGGCGTGGAGAAGTTGGCCGGCGACGTTCACGACGAGGCCAGCGTGGCCCGCGCGGCCGAGCAATGTGATGGCGGCGTGTTCCACTGCGCGGGCAAGGTGTCCCGGCGGGCCGAAGACGCCGAAGAGCTGTACAAGGTGCACGTACAGGGCACCAAGACGGTGTTCGCCGCCTGCAAGGCCGCGGGCATCAAGCGCGTGGCCTATGCGTCCACCAGTGGCACCGTTGCCGTCAGCGACAACCCCGACCACATCATGACCGAGAGCGACACCACGCCCATCGCGCTGATCTCGCGCTGGCCGTACTACCGCTCCAAGCTGTTCGCCGAACAGTGGGCCCTCGAGCAGAACTCCCCGGAGTTCCAGGTGGTCAGCGTGAACCCCACGCTACTGCTCGGCCCCGGCGACATCAACGGCTCGTCGTCCGAAGACGTCCGGCTGTTCCTCGAGCGCCGCATCCCTGCGGTGCCGCCCGGCGGCCTGTCGTATGTCGACGCCCGCGACGCCGCCGATGCCATGCGCCTGGCCTTCGAGAAGGGTACACCGGGCCGCAGGTACTTGGTGGGCGCATGCAACGTCACGCTGCGAGAGTTCTTCGCGCGGCTGTCCCGGGTGTCCGGCGTGTCGGCGCCCTTCGTGCCGGTGCCCCGCTGGCCCGAGGTGGCCCGCGTGGGCGGCAAGCTACTGGAGCACGCATCCAACCGCTTCGGCATGAACCTGCCCATCGACCCCATCAGCTTCGACATGGCGCAGTTCTACTGGTACCTCGACGCCACCCGCGCCGAGACGGAGCTTGGTTGGCGGGCCCGAGACCCCATCGAAACCCTGCACGACACCGTGCGCGATCTGCGCGATCGTGGCATCGTTTGGCCAGAACCCGAAGGCGCGGGACACCGGGCGCTCGGATGAAACCTCTCCTGGTGGTGAACCCCGAGAGTGGGGGCGGTCGCACACGCAAGGTCTTTCCGGATCTCAAGCGCGCCATCACGGCGCGCCTAGGCGAGGTCGAGATCGTCTTCACCGAGCGCTCCGGCGACGGCATTCGCCTGGCCCGCGAGGGCGCACTGGCCGGGCACGAGCTGGTCATTGCCGTGGGCGGCGACGGCACGCTCAACGAGGTCGTCAACGGCCTGATGGAGGCCGGCAAGCCCAACACCGAACTTGGCATCATTGCCCAGGGCACCGGCGGCGACTTCCGCCGCAGCATCAACCTGGAACATCGGCTGGATGCGTACCTCTCGGCGCTCGCCGCAGAGAAGACGCGACCGCTCGACGTGGGCATGGCCGAGTACACCGCACACGATGGCACGCGCAAGTCGCGCTACTTCGTCAACGTGCTCTCGGCGGGCATGGGCGGATTGGTCGACCAGTTCGTTGCGCGCTCCACGCGCCTGTTCGGCGGCAAGGCTGCTTACTTCGGCGCTTCGCTCCGCGCGCTGGCCGCTGTGGAGCTCGGGCGCTTGTCGTGCACGGTGCACAACGGCGACAACGCCCAGGTGCACAAGATCAGCACCTATATGATCGCCATCTGCAACGGTCAGTTCTTTGGCTCGGGCATGCACGTGGCCCCCATGGCCGAGGTCGACGACGGCCGCTTCGAGATCGTCGCGCTAGGACCGCAGTCCAAGGTTGGCATCGCGCTCACGTCCAACGCCATCTACGACGGCAAACATCTGGCGCAAAAGGGCGCGGTGCACTTGCCCTGCGAGAAGGTCGACCTCATGCTCGACAACCAGGCCGCCGCCGACGCCTACCTGATCGACCTCGATGGCGAGCCCGTCGGCAAACTGCCCCTCAGCATCTCGGTAAAGAAGAGCGCCCTCCGCCTGCGCGCCTAGCACTCTCCCCGCTCCCCGCTCCCCGCTCATCGCTCCCCGTACCCGTGCCCGTGCCCGATGACGCGGGCACCGCCATCCACGCTGAGCGCCAGGGGGCGCTCGCCAGCACCAGCACTCCCCAGCGGCACCAGGGGTTGGATCGCGCATGTCCCAGTGTTGCACGCGGGCAGCAGCGGCGCGGCCCCGCGCGCGCCATAAACACGAATAGTTATAGTCACATGAGCGTCATCCCACATGGGCGTACACAGGTACGATTCGTGCTTGGCTAGAGCAGGTGTTCCCGCGGCTGCGCTCTTTGCTGTTCGTCGCGCTTTCGTTGGGGCCGGTGTTTGCCTGCGCCGAGCCCGGCGCCGAAGAGACCGCCGAGGACGACGTCCGCAAGCGAACCTACGCCTTCGTGGACGGCAATCCCGAGGGGCCGCTGAGCCCCGTGGCCAAACAAAAGATTCAAGCCGCGCTAGCGATCCTCGCGCGCAAGGCGCAAACGGGAACAGGGCCAAGCAAAGACATCGCCCAAGAGACCCTCGCGCGCATCCAAGGCGGAGACGTGGTGCTCGGATCCATCAAGGGAGCCCGAGGCATCGACCGATGGCACATGTGCAAAGACTACAAGCTGGCTGCGTGCA
>JBIKNA010000368.1:0-7686 GCA_044358965.1 Polyangiaceae bacterium | reverse complement strand
GCTCCTCTGGACCCAACGGGTGTCTTCCCCGGCGGCACCGTGCGCTGCGCGTGCGGCGCGCACAACCTCGTGACCGCCGGCCCGGAGCGCTCCCCCTATCGAGTGCCCGCAAGGGTGGCCGTGGGTGCATCGGGTGAGACGGCTGATCACGCCAGCACGAATGACGCCTGCCCCCGCTGCCAAGGCGCCCTGCACCCCCAAGAGATGCGAAGTGGGCGCCCCGCCCTCGGGTGCACCGCTTGCGGCGGCACCTTCCTGGACCACGAGACCTTTCGTGCAGAGATGACCGACGCATTGCAGCGGCAAGCCGCGGCGCAGGGGCCCAAGCCCGCTCGGCAATCGCCCAGGGAAAGCAGCGTTCGCTACGTCAAGTGCCCGCACTGCCAGCAGCTCATGAACCGACTCAACTTTGGCAAGACGTCGGGCATCCTGGTCGATGCATGCAAAGCACACGGAACCTGGTTCGACCGGGGAGAGCTCGACGACATCGTTGCCGCCGTGGAGCACGGCGCCGTGGCCACAGACCTGGCCAAACTGGGCACGCTGCCAGCACCCAAGGCGGCGCCTACAGATGCCGACAAGATGTTGGCCGTGGCAGCGGTGGGTCTCGAAATGGAGCGTGCCCGCACCGAGCGACGCATCGACCAGGCCGTGACCGTGCTCAGTGTGGCCGATGATTTGCTCTGGCTTGTCGCGCGTGGCTGGTTCTAGAGCTACGCTCCGTAGCATGCGTTGGACGCTTGCCTTGGTGCTGCTCGCGGGGTGCTCATCCGAAGACGCGACCTCGCCCGTGCGTCGGGGCTCGAGCGGCAGCAGCGCCTCGTCCGGCGGAGACACCGAGCAAGACGCCGGCGGCGCCGACGCCAAGGCAAGCAGCAGCTCCGGCGCCAGCGGCGCGAGCGGTGGAAGCTCGAGCGGGAGCTCGGGTGCCACCGAGCCGGGCACGCTGCAGCCGGGCGATCGCAGCATCAGCATCAACGCCGGCGGTCAAACCCGGACCGTCGTGTTGCACGTGCCAAGTGGCGTAGCCACGCAAAAGCTGCCGCTCATCTTGGCGCTGCATGGCAACGGCGACCAAGCGCAGAACTTCATGCAGACCTCAACTTTGTCGGCGCGGACAGATGCCATCGTCGCAGCGCCGCAAGGCATCCAGCGCGACGTGAGCGTGGGCGGTGCCGCAGCCCCCAACGTGGCCTGGGACGCCTACAACAGCGGCGCCGGCGCCAACATCGACGTTGCGCTGCTCGACACATTGCGCGCGGAGCTTGGCAAGAGTGGCTCTGTAGACCCGGCGCGGGTGTACGTGTTTGGGTACTCTCAGGGCGGTTACATGGCGTTCCGTTACGCCAAAGAAGCATCGAGCGATCTGGCCTGCGCCGCCGTGGTGGCTGCGGCGGACCCGGGTGGTACCCCCAAAGCCTTCGCGCGCAAGCTGCCGTTTGTGCTTCAGATCGGCTCGGGTGACTACGCCATCCAGAACGCGCGCAGCAGCAAAGATGCGCTCATGGCCGCGGGGCACGAAGTCCAATACAACGAGATCGCCGGGGCCGGGCACTCGCCATTCCCGGGCTCCAAAGAGGCGCCGCTCACTTTCTGCCTGGGCAAGACCAAGTAGCGACGCCCGGGGCGAAGGCCGGCTCGGCGCGTCATTTTTCCCCGCTGGGGCTGGGGTTGCGCTATCCGCCTTGGGCATGGGCGCACAATGGAAGCAGAAGCACCGCGAGACCTCCGCCAACGCCAAGGGGCGCATCTTCACCAAGCTGGCCAAAGAGATCATGGTGGCTGCCCGTAACGGCGCCGACCCGAGCATGAACCCACGGCTGCGCATGGCCGTCGATGCCGCCAAGAAGGCGTCCATGACCAAAGAGACGCTGGAGCGCGCCATCAAGAAGGGCGCTGGCCTCTTGGACGAGCCCGTCAACTACGAGACCGTGACCTACGAAGGCTTCGCGCCGCACCAGGTGCCGGTCATCGTCGAGTGCCTCACCGAGAACCGCAACCGCACGTCGTCCAACGTGCGCGTGCTCTTTCGCAAAGGTCAACTGGGCGCCTCGGGCTCCGTGTCTTGGGACTTCTTGCGGCTGGGGCAAGTCGAGGCCACGCCCCCCAAGGGTGGCGCCGACGCCGACGAAGCCGCCATCGAGTCCGGCGCCCAAGACCTCGAACCCGGCGAAGAGGGAGGCACCCGCTTCTTCACGGAACCCGGCGACGTCGACGTGGTCAGTAAGGCCCTCACCGATCGCCAGTGGCTCGTCACCTCGGTGCAGCTCATCTGGAAGCCCAAGAACCCCGTCACCTTGGGCGACGCCGAGCGCGGCGAGGTCGAGGCATTCTTGGAGGCCCTCGACGAAGACGACGACGTGCAGAACCTGTACGTGGGCCTGGCGTAAGACGGGCACGGCGCTTCCGCGCGCATACTGCCAGTGGCGCAGCGCGGGCCCACTCGGGCACCAATTGTGAACGCAACGTAATCTTCCCGCGTGACCCTACGTTCACGCGGGTGTCGGTTTCCTCGATGGAAAGACAACCGGAGGGAGGGCACGCGCCCTGCACCCCGCGCCGGGCGTGTTGACCTCGCCGATCACAGTTGCTGCTCGCCCGCGCGCGATCGTTGTCTTCGCCCTGGCCTGCCTCGCGGCAGTCCTCAACATGGGCTGTCTCGGCCACTCCGACCACACGGCGGGAATGCGGCGCGCCCTCGACGCTGGACGTCCGGAACAGGCTCTTCACGCCCTCGAGCGAACCATCGCAGCAGACCGCTTCGGCGCCGAGGGCGCGCTCCTCGAACTCGACCGTGCGACGCTGCTTCAGGCGCTGGGCCGACACCTCGAGAGCTCGCGCAGCTACGAAACCGCCGACAAGAGCATCGACCTGCAGGCACTCTCGCGCAACGCAGGCGACGAAGTCGCGACGGCCACCGTGTCGGGTTCCGTGACGCGCTACGCAGCGCCGGCGCACGAGCGACTGCTCATCAACCCGCTCAATGCCCTGAACTACCTCGAACGCGGGGACGCCGGCGGTGCATGCGTCGAGGCAAGACGACACACGGTGTTCACGAACTATCTGGCAGACCGAGGCTTCGCACCGAGCGAGCTGTGGGGCTTTGGCAGCGCCATCGCGGGATTCTCTTTCGAAGTGGCCCAAGAGCCAACGAAGGCGAAGCTCTACTATGGGGACGCGGCATCCAGCGGCATCGACATGGCGCCGTTCACGCGGTCAACGAGCCTCACCGCCGAGCAAGGCGAGCTGTTGGTGGTGGTCGGGGATGGCCGGGTTCCGCACCTGGAGCCAACGCACGCGTTCGTCGATGGCCACTCCCTCACCTATCCCGGTCTCGCGCCGTACCATCGTCCTTCGGGCCAACCAGAGCTCCGCGTAGGCAACCAACGGCACGCCCTGGTCCCCGTGCTCCATGTGGGCGACGAGGTTGTTCGGGCATATCGGGCCGTCGAACCCGCCCTCATCGCCGAGGCCTTGACCCGAAAGCTCACCCGGGACGCCGTTGCCGCGACCGGTGCCACCGTCGCCAAACACGCGAAGGACAAAGAAGTGCGCGCCGCGGCGGCACTCGTGGGCCTGTTCGCCTGGGTCAGCCTCTTCGCGCTCGATACCGCCGACACGCGAAGCTGGGAGACGCTGCCTGCGCGCTTCTCGGTGCTTCGCTTGCCACTCGATCCGGGCACGCACGAAATCCGCCTGTCGAGCCGCGGGCACGCACGCCACGTGCGCGTCTCCATGCCACCACGGGGTTGGGCCACAGTCACGCTCTTCGCGTTGAACTGACTGGTATCCGGCGCCTTCATCAGGCCGCCCGTTGGCTTGATCGCGCGCGCGTTTCCCGTGCACGGTGGCGCCGCGGCCAAACAATCAGGCGATAGGTTGCGCTCGCGAGACCAGTCATTGCGCGCGGACGCGACAAGGAACCGCGAAGGGCTTGCGCCGGGCCTCCGAGCCGGTGTTTCCTTGCGGACGCGGAGGTTTCATGAAGAAGGTGCTTACAGTCCTTGGCGCTACGTTGGCGGGGCTCGCGCTCTTTGCACCCTCGGCGCAAGGAGGCCCGCGTCAGGATCCCACGCCGACCATCGACGCCAACAAGGCACTCTGCAAGCACGCGTGCTTGAACGCCGCCAGATCTTGCTCTGGCAAGCGCACGACCTGTGCCGCCCAAAAGCAGCGCTGCCTGAAGGGGTGCAAGTGATGCGACGCGCGTTGTGTGCGGCCGGCTTTCTCGCTGCTTCCGTTGCCATGTCCTCCGTCGGTGGATGCAAAGGCCCAGACCCCGTGCCGCCCCCGGCAACGCCATCGGCGGCCACCTCCACGGCTCCATCTTCGACTCCCAACGCGAGCGTCACGGCTCCGCCCGCCGCCGATGCCGGCGCGTCGCAGGATCGCCCGACGCGGCAGAGCGCGTGGCTAAGGTCCTATGTCGAGGCATTCAACCGCCACGATGCCGCGGCACTCGCCAAGCTATACACACCCGACGCGAGCTACGTGGAGCTCAGCAGCGAGGGCGGCGAATCCAAGGGCACCGAAGCCATCGAGAAAGACTACGCAACCTTGTTTGCCGGCTTCGTCGACGTGAAGATGAGCATCACGCGCTCGTGGCACGTCAACGACGTGGTGGCTTTCGAGTTCGTCGAAGGCGGAACCGGAACCGCGAACGACGACAGCGAGAAGCGCTTCGGCATCACTGGTGCGCATCTGCTCTGGTTCGCTGACGACGGGCGCGTGAAGCGAGACCAGATTTACGAGGACGATCTGACCGTCTCGAACCAACTGGGCTGGGGAGAGCCCCCGGTGTCGAAGATCCCGGTGCGCCCGGTGCGCGATGTCCCCGCGTTCGATGGCACCTGGGAGCGCAACGTGGCCAATGGCTCCGCCGAAGAGGCCAAGGGCGCCTCCGTTCGCGAAGGTCTGTACACCAAGCTGCTGACGCCCAACGCCGAGAAGGACTTCCTCGCCACCGTCACCGACGACATCGTCATGGCAGAGTTCGACGACCCTGCAGACGCTGTGGGCAAGAAGGCCGTCTCCGAGGTGTTCAAGAACTGGCACAAGACGTTCTCGAACATGCGCATCGAGGCCACCCACGCTTGGCCCTGCGGGCCCTACGTCATCTTCGAGGGTGTGTTCTCGGGCAAACAGTCGGGCCCGTGGGGGCCCATGAAGCCCACCAATCGCGAGTTCGTCAGCCACTTCCTCGACGTTACGCGCGTCAAAGAGGGCAAGGTCGACCGCCTATGGACCTATGCGAGCAGCTCGGAGATCCTTGGGCTCCACGACACGCCCAAGGCGGCCCCCGCCAACAAGCGCTGAGCGGGACGATAGCGCCCTGCCCCACCTGCTCCGGCGCAAAGGAGCATCGTCACGCTACTCGTCCTTGGTGGTGCACTTGCTGAGCAACGGCAACGAGGGCGCCATCCAGTGGAACCTGTCTGCGGTAATGCGCGGGTAATACGTAAGGAACGCAAAGCACATCTCGTCCCCCGTGCCTTCGCCAAACTTCACGGCGGTGTCGTCCTTGTTCTTCCACTTGCACATGGTGCGCACGGTATCGCCGGGTGCCAGCTGCACATTGATCGACGCAGCACTGGCGCCGGTGTTGAAGTCATAGACGGGCACGTCGAGCAGGTTCTGCTCCTGACCGGCGCGCACGCGCTTGGCGTACTGCGCGATGCCGAGCTTGTGCATGTGCGCCCAAGAGCTGACCACGTTGATGCCGCCGAAGGCCTGCGGGAGCGACAACTCGCAAGTGGTGGTGTGCGTGCTGCGCGGCGGGATGTTGATCTGCACCGTGCCCGTGGCCAAGATGTCGGCGTCGTTGGGGCGCAGGGCATCGGTAGTGCACAAGTCAAAGCCGCTCTGGTCGAGCTCCCCCGCCAGGCCTTGGCCGTTGTTGTAGTGAATCTGCACCGCCCAGTGCGTGACGCCGGGCTCCTCGGGGAAGCCAGCCTCGGCGGGGAGTTCGAAATTGCCGCCACCGGGTGCCCAGCCCATGACCAGACGCCAGTCTTTGCCTCCACCGACGCCACAAGTGGTCGGTGTTGGGCTCACGGCGTTGTCGGCTTGGTACACCAAGATGTGGTGCACCACTTTGCTGTTGTCGATGAACGGTGCGCCGGCAATGACGTGGCGCTTCTGCGCCTTGGTGTCCACATCGAAGCCGTAGCAAACATAGAGGTCCGGTTCCGTGGGAGAGAGCACCGGAACGGCGAACTTGTTGCCGGGACGAATCTTCTGGTCCGGCGTGCACGATAGGGGCTTGATGTCGGTGCCTCCACCGCCGGCATCGGCGCAGGCCACGCTGCCACCGGGTGCACCTTGGGCCACCCACTTGTCGATCACCGCCTGATCTGCGGCGTTGAGTCGCGCGTTGGGCGGCTGCGGCATCGGGGCATCGTTGTCTTTGGTGCGTGTGCCCACAACTTCGAACACCTTCTTGCCCGGAGTGAACTTCGCCTCGGCGTGCATGTCCGCAAGGGTGACAAGGGGCATGGGTGCGCCGAACTTGGGCGTGGTGCCGTGACACGAGCGGCAGTTCTTGGCCAAGATGGCGTCGACGTCACACGGAAGATTGCCCGATACGGGCGTGGCCACGGAGCCGTCAATCGATGTACTCGCGCCCTCTTTGGGGCCGTCGGCGGTGGCGCTGGTGGCTCCACACGCCACGGCCAACGCACCCACCGCAAAAAGCACACACGCAGCCACCTTGTTCGTCAACGTCGAGCCTCCTTGCAAAAACACGCGAGGGTCACACCTGGAGCAGATCTCGTGCCGCGCCTTCGACGAGCGCGAGGCGCGTAGCGCAGCGGATTTCTGCTGCAATTTAGCAACAAGCCCCTGGACACACGTTGGTCCAGGGGCTCGCCGGATGGTTCAGGGGCCAAACCGTTTGCGCCGTTCAGTTGCCCGCAGAGATGCCGAGCCAAGGGGCCGGCGGCACGGTCTCGCCGCCGCGGCGCAGCTCGAAGTACAACATGGCGCCGTGACCTTCGTCGCCGACGGTGCCCAGTCGCTCTCCGGCGGAGACCTCGGAGCCAACGCGTACGTCGATGGAGGCCAGGTTTCCGGACACGGAGTAATAGTGGTCGCCGTGGTCCAGGATCACGAGTCGACCGTAGGGCCCATAGCGGTCGGCAAACACCACGCGGCCAGCGAACACCGAGCGCACGGCTGTGCCCACCTGGGCGCGCACTTCGAGCCCCGGGCCATCGGTGCCCTCGCGACGCGCGCTGCGCACTTCGGCGCGGCCGATCACGGGGAACAGAAGACGCCCGCGGCTGCCGGCAAAGCCACCCTTGTTCTCTAGGCTGGCGCCGTTGCCGCCGTACACGGCCACGTAGTCCGAGCCTCCGCCGCCCGGAGCAAATGCCTTCTCGAAGGCGTCTTGGCGCCGGGCTTCATCGGCCATGGCGGCCCGGGCCATATCCATGGCCGAGCGTTGCCCGGAGAGCGACACACGGTCGCGTGCGACGCGCTCGAGGGCGTGCGAGAGTTCGGCGCCCCGGGCGCGGAGCTTGCGCTCCTCTTCGATGTCCATGCCGAGAGCCCGCCGCGCGCGCTCGACGCGCATGGCGTGCGATACCAGGGCGTCGAAGCCGCCGCCCATGGGCAACATGCCCGCGCGGGAGATCTTGTAGAACGCCCGACCGCGAAGGTGCGCGCGCCCCTTGGCCTCGGCGATCT
>JBIKNA010000367.1:0-7689 GCA_044358965.1 Polyangiaceae bacterium | reverse complement strand
GGCATTGCCGTTGGGTCCTGCTTCGTTGCAGCACCAAAAGTGCCGCGTAAGGCCTTGTGACCTTCGATTGGGCCTCGCGTCTTTCTCGGGGAAGGTTCGCGACGGCCGTACCGTAACAGGGGGGGCCATGTCCCTTCGTTACGTGATTTTGTTGCTCCCGGTGTTTGCGCTGGGCTGTCGTGGCAAGGACAAAGCTCCGATGGATCGGGCTGTTCCAGCCAGCGCCGCAAGCGCCATCGGCAACGTCGACGCACGGGGAATCATCTTCGTGGGCGGAACGCCGCAAGACATCCAGCAGCAACAACCTCGGGTGAAGCTCGGCAACATGGCTCCTAAGCCCACTCCGGCGCCACGACCCGCGCAGTAACGCCTGCGTCGTGCGGCGCCGCAATCGACGGCGCCCACGAGCGGGCTACATGCCGGCGAAGATCTCGAGCAGCGGCGGGCAGGTGACCAGCAGCTCTTGCGCGAGCATGCGATCGCCCACCATGACCAGCGCGCCGCCAGCGCCCGCGCGCGCATCGGCGGGGGCCGTTGCCGCACCCAAGATGGCCTCGGGGAACAGGAACTCACCGCTCGCGAGCACGCGCTCGACCTTGTCGCCGTTGACGAGCTCGAGTTCGCCAACGCCCACGACCACGATGCCTGGCACAGGCTTGCCCTTGTGCACGATGATCTCGCCGGGCAGCAGGCTTCGGATGCTGAGGCGGTCGGTCACCTGATCGCGCAGCGCAGCGTCGAGGCGCTCGCCAAGTGGCCCCATGGTGACGCCCACCAGCGTCAGCACCCGGTCCGCCGCGGCCCGCAGGTCTTCTTCGACCCACGGGCAAGAGGCGAATGCCTGGTCGACGTGCTCTTGGGTCCACGTGGCAACGCAGGCGCGCTCCGTGGCGGCGATCAGCTTGATGGCGACGTTCTCGTCGGTGGTGCCGCGGCTACGAATCGTGGCGTTCTTGCCCAAGCGCGCGGCGGGGGCATCGACGATGGCTGCAGAGACGTCGAACTCCCCGAGCAAGACGAAGGCGAGGGCGAACTTGGACAGGTTCTCGTCTTTGGAGAGCCTGTGCACCGTGGCCGTGGCGCAGAACGCAGCGCGGTCTTCGTCGGGCAGGTCCGAGATGCCCGGGGCTGTCTCGAGGGCCTTGGCCAGGTCGAGTTCGTCGTTGCCTTCGGGGGTATCCTGCGCGGCGGGGGCCACGTTCTCGGGGCTGTCGCCAGCGGACGCGTTGCCAAGCGGCTCCGACGGTTCTGGGGCCGGCAAGTCGGCCAGGCCCGAGAGCCCGCGGGCTGCGGAGTCCAGGCTGGGAAGGATCGGATCCGACGAGGGCTCTTGTGCGGCGGGCTCGTCGCCGACTGCAGCAGTGTCTTCGCTTGCAGCGGCACCAACCGGGGCGTCGTCGCTGGTGGGAAGGGACGCGGGTCGAGCGCGCGGCGGGAGCGGCGGCGGCTTTTTGGGGGCGATTGCCTTGGCCATGGCCGGTGGCGGCATGGACGCCGCCATGAGCTCGGCTTCGGAGACTTCCTCTTCTTCGTCTCCTTGCTCGAACTCGGATGCAGCAGCGTCGAGAAGGGCGGCCCGTGAGGGGGTGACGCTTGGGACAGCGCTGGTGATCACCCCAGACTCGCCGCTGCTTGGCGGAGGCTCGCTCGCGCGTGTGGCCGCGGTCTCGGCGCTTCGTGCGGTGACCGGAACCTTGGACGTGGGTGCCGCGCCCGGCTCGGCGACAACGGCAGCGGGGGAACGACCGCTTTCGGCCCACGGGTCGTACATGCCCGCGTGGACCTCGGCCGCCGAGGGGGCGCGCTCGCGCATGGGGGGCAGCGGGGGAACGATCGCCGCGGCATCGTTGGGGGTGCGCGATGGCGCGGGAAAGAACGGCGCGGTCCCCGCGTTGTTGTCGGTGCTGGGGGGCGCCGACGGTGGGCGTGATGTGGCCCGCGGAGGTGTGCTGGCCGCCTTGGGCGCCCCGGTCAACGCGGGGCGTGGCACCACCGTTGGGCCTTGGCCGCGTTCGGGCGGCGCGCTGGGCAGCTTGCTGACGGAGCCGAGGTCGACATCGATGTCCACTTCGACGGACTCGGGGGCCGGTGGTGGAGGCGTCGGGGCCGACGACGAGAACGTTGCGGCCATGGGTGGCGGCGGCGGGGTGGGCACGCCCATGGGCGGCGGCGGCTCGTCCAGCTCGGTGAGTTCTCCTGCCAGTCGGGCCAGCTCGATGGCGCGGTCGTCGTCTTGCGCATCGCCAGCGGCGCCGGCCGCGCGACGCAACCACACCACCGCGTCCGCGCGCTCGCCCCGCTTCCAGAGCGTGTCGGCGGTCTGGAGCGCCCAAACGACGTCTTCGGCGTCGTCGCTTCGCGGCGGCGGAATCCCCTGCATAGGGCCAATATTTCTACCACGATTGCGCCCTCGTTTCCCCCCTTTCGCCCCGCGGCCGGCACCCAGGTCCCCCCGGTACCCGCGCTTATGCGCGATTCCAGGCTTTTCCGGCCCCGGTTGGCCGGCGCGCCTGTCTGCCTCGGGGCCCCCAAATCGCCTTTTTTTCCTCGTTCGGGCGCGAGGTCAGGCAAGACTCGCCGCCGGCCGGTCACCCAGTGCCCTCAGGGGTCGAGCAGCGTCACCGAGCCGTCTTCCGACGGAATCACAAGGCTCCCGTCCGACAGGAGCGTCAGAGGCGCATCGACGTCGGCGCCCGTCTCGTGGCGGAACAGCAGTTGTCCGCTCGGGCCAACCCCGTACGCGGCGTTGTCTTGGGAACCAAAGTACACCGCGCCCTCCCGGTCTTCGAGCGGGCTTCCGTGTACGCCGAACTCCCGGGCACCTGTTCCTTGGATGCCAAACGCGCCGGTGATGGCGCCCGTTGGTCCCAGCCGGGCGACCCGCGGTGCGGGGCCATACGTGCCTACCAGCACGTCCCCGTTGTGTGCGAGGGTCAAGCCGCCGCGTACAAAGCCCCCAACGCTGCTCCGCCACTTGATGGCGCCTTGCTCGTCGAGCTTGAGGACCTCGCCCTTGTCGGTCCCCACGAAGATGCTGCCGTCGGCGCCAATGCTCGGCGCGCAGTCCACGTCGGCACCGACGTTGGTGGCCCACAGCAGCTCACCCTGCCGAAGCGCGTACACGTGGTCGTCCTGGCTTCCGAACACAACCATGCCCGAAGGCGTCACAGCCGGCTGCGAATAGATCTTCTTTTTGGCTCGAAAACGAAACTTGAGGTCGCCCCGGGGGGACACCCCGTAGAGCGTCGCGCCGGCCGCGAACACCAGCGTGCCATCGGACAGTTGGTTGACGCCCGAGTCGGCTTCCCCGTCGAGTTCCAAACGAAAGCGCACCCGCTCTCCGTCGAGCGCGACCAGTTGCTTCGCGTCGGTCCCCACGAACACCGCACCATCATTTGCCACAAATGGTGTGGAATACACGCGATCGCCCAAGGGAACGGTGTACTTCTGGGCGCCATCGCTGCGCTGCAAGGCGTGCAGGGCACCCCCGAGCGACGCCACGTAGAGTGTTGCTTCGTCGGGCGCCGCCACCACCTGTGCAGCGATGGGTCCGAGGCCTTTGGTGGTCCACCGCACCCGGGCACTCCGTGGACCGCGCGCCGCCGATACGTGCGCGTGTCCGGGACCGCCGTGGAACATGCGCGCGCCTTCCACGCCAACGCCGCTCACGGCTGGAGCTGCGGGCGCCGTAAGCGGTGCCACGCCGCTGCTTGGGGCGCTGGGTGTGGGCACCTCCAGCGCCGTCGAGGCCCGTGCACCGGCGCCCGGGCCTTGGTGGAGCCGCTTGTGCACCACGGCCACGACCAGCACCGACACCATCACGGCGATGGGGATCGCCCGAAGGGTCCGACCCGTCTCTTGCCGCAGGCCCATGGCCTACACGCCTACCACGAGCCGCCGTACCCATGCGGCTGGCGCGGGCCACGGCTGCCTGGACCCGTGGTCGCCTTCAGGCGCCGCGGGCTTTTTTGGCGGCGCGAACGCGCTTCTCGGAGGCGCGTGCCTCGTCGACGCCCAAGGTGTGTGGGGACTCGCTGGGCAGCCTTCGGGCCAGCCAGCCAATGAATGTGAGCCCGGCCGTGCGCGCGCACTCGGGCATGCTGGGCTCGCGCATGAGGCGCGCGATGTCTTCCATGATGCGAGTCCGTTCGGCCTCGTCGGGCATCGAAGCGTCGTCGAACATTTCGGCCTTGGGCACGCGGGAGCTCTTACGTTCCGTAGACACGTTTTCCAACTCTGATCGTCCCAAGTTAAGTGCTTTGGCAAGATCCGTCGAATTTCGACCAGCTGCTGCGCAAACACGCTCCAAGTGTCGACCTCCTCGGCGTTCCAACGTCACGTCCGTCCGCGTAGCGCATTTCGCGTCTGACGCAAGGGATACGTACGTTGGCTAGCGCCAGCTCTTCCCAACTGCTCCCCCGCCTTTCCGAGGCTCTCGCGTCACCGACGAGTCTCGAAAAGAAGGACCTTGGTTATGCGTCATGTCCATGACGCTGCAAGGCGATCTTGGGGCAACGCATGTCGATCGATGGAGAAATGTGCGTATTTTGCGCCGAATGGCCGACGTTGCGGCGGCATCTGGAAGGGCTCTGACGGCCTCGCCGGGCCGTGCGTTGGGGGTCCAATGATCCACCCACAGTGTATGTACAGGTGCACTGCCAATCTCCAATGTGGGTGAAATCACTGCAGTGTATCCCTGGCGCGACAACTGCAGCAGCCGGCGCCTCTGCCAAGGAGGCTCGCTCCATGAAGCTCTCGCGCTCGCTCGCTTCGGGTTTGTTGTTGGCTCTGGTTGCTGCGGTGGGGTGTGCCCCCGAGGGGGCTGCCGACGAGGCCGAAGGCACCAGCGAGGATGCGCTGCTGGGCAGCGAAGAGGAGAGCTTTGCCAACTACGACGCGACTCCGGACGAGCTTTCTTCGGCTGTCGAGGGCGCGAGCAACGGCACCTTCGACAATGAGCTGGTCCTCTACGCCGTGCCAGCGCCCAAACTGGTGGGCCTGTCGTGGAAGCGCCCGGGTGGCCTCGCGCGGCGGACGCTCGTCAACAACGCCCTCGAGCTTCCGCGAAGCTTGGGACACGCCATGGTTCGCGTGCAGTGCGGCGCGTCTGCGGGCCTGCCAGCCGAGCACTTTCAGGGGTCGGTCTACGCCACGGGCAACGAGTTTCGGGACATGGTGCTCAAAGAGAAAGCGGGCCTCGGCGTCTTGCTGCGCAGCGTCCCGGGCACCCTCGAGACCGAGGAAGAAGAGCGCGAGACCATCGACGAGCGCTACAAAAACGGCCGAATCTCCTTTGTGCGCTTCGGCATCTCCAACGAGGTGTGCCGCGGGCTCTTGGGGTACTCCAAAGCCTTCAAGGCGCAGAACGTGGCGTCGCAGTATGGCTTCGTGCGGCCGCTCTACAAAGAGGGTGCGGGTTGCTCGGCCTTCAGCATGGCGTTCCTGGAGCTTGCCAACTTGGTCGAGCCGCGGTTCTCCCAAGCCTGGTCCTTCGATGTGCGCATTCCCATGACGCTCATCGGCGGCCAAGACAACCCGGGCAACAAGGTCACGGTCCTCGAGCTGTTCACCACGTTTCGCAACTGGGCCGCGCCCGACGAGCCGCACCGAAGGCTCGTGGGGTGGGACCCGACCAAGATGTTCACCACCATTCGCACCTGGTCCAAGACCGCCATCAAGAACCGCAGCGAGACTGTCGAGCGCCGCGGCAAGGCGCTGGGCTTGGTGCTCGACCGCCGAAGTGTGGTGCCCCGGGGCGAGCTCAGCAAGGGAACATATTGGGCTGGCGAACCCGGCGCGCCCCGCGACTACTGGGGTTTCGGCGACCCCTGAGCCTATACCCCGGACGGTACCTGGGCATTCCGCCGGTGGATCTTCTGCTCGTCGCGGGGACCGTGGGGGCGTGTAGGGACGCGTTGTTTGGCCCTGCAAAAGCTTCGGCAAAAAGACCACCTCGTCTTTATGTTGCCGGGCGCCGGGGCGCGGCGCCCGCGGCCCGCTTGTTGCTGCATGGACCGGCAGGAGAGTCCCGGGACCATGAAGATCACTGCGCGCTTGTTGGGGGTTGTGGGTATTGGCGTTTCTGCCCTGGCCTGCGCTTCGCCCTCTCCGGGCATTGGCGCCGAGCCCGGCGCGCCCGCCGCAACGCCCTCGACGCCGCTCTTGTCCGAAACGATCACCGAAGAGCGAGCGAGCACGCCGTCGCTTTCATGCGTCAATGCTCGCTTCGAAGCAAAGCCCGTGCGCGTCGAGTTGGCCTTCGTGTTCGACAAGTCGTTCAGCATGGCCTTTGGCGGTCGCTTCACGTCGTGCTCCCGGGCCCTCAAGCAGTTCTTTGGCGACGCGCGCTCCCAAGGCCTCTCGGCGTCGCTCTTGTTCTTCCCGCTTGCCACCTTCGATTGTCGCCAGGAGCTCTACGCCGCGCCGCAAGTGAGCATGCGCCCGCTGCCTGACGACAATAGCTTTCGCGACGTACTCGATACCGAAGCGCCGGACACCCTTGGAACCCCGGCGCTGCCAGCCCTGAACGCGGCCTACGCCTACCTCGATTCATTGCAAGGTGCAGGCAATGGGCCGTCGCGCCCGGCGGTGGTACTGGTGACCGATGGCGTGCCCTTGGGGTGTGGCAGCAGTCTCGGCACCGTCGGCGATGCCGCGCGCAACGTGGCCGCACGCATTCCTACGTATGTGCTTGGGCTCGGTAGCGACGAGGGCCTCGACGCCATTGCCGCCGCGGGCGGCACGGGCAAGGCCATTCGTGTTTCCACCGTGGACCCTGGGGCCGTCACCGATGGCGTGCTCGGCGCGCTCGACGCCCTCAAGAAGAGCGCGGGCGGATGTGAGTTCGAACTTCCCAGCGCACCGGATGGCCGCGAGCTGAATCTGGGGACCGTGAACGTGGCCGTGCAAGGCTCCGGCGAGCTCATGAGCTACGACAAGGACTGCAAGAAAGGGGGCTGGCACTACGACAACCCCGAGGCCCCGCGTCGCATTGCCCTGTGCGCCGACACTTGCCGGGGGCTCGCCGCTGCGTCCAAGCAGGTCGAACTTCACATCGGGTGCACCACCCAGGGCACCGACGGCAGCATTCCCAAGTAGCCGAAGAGGCCGCCGCCCCAGCGCCGCATCACGCCGCTTCGAGTTCGTTTCGGAGCGCGTCGTAGGCTACTTCGGCCTCGGGCAGCCCAATGGCGACGAGACCGGGGACGACATCTTGTTCCATCCCATCGAAGAACGCGCGTGCGTACCCGGCTTGGCTTAGCGTGCCGAAGTTGGGCCCGTCGTCCGTCTCGGCCGACTGCCGCGCCCAGCTCGGGCCGTGCGCGGCGCCGCAGATGCGCGCGTAGTGCCGAAACATCCCCGGTAAGGCGCTCCCCAGGGCCTCCCGCTCGGTTGCAAACTCGGGAGTGCTCGGGCGCATCAGCAGCGCCCCCAGTTCCCATCCGAGCTCGCCATGAAACGTTTCGTCCACCACGATGGCGGTCACTACCTGCCGGGCCAAAGGCACCGTGGTCTTTTGCAGGCAGCGGCGGAACATCCGGCCGCTGATGGTCTCGCCGACGCAGAACGCCGCCACCACCGTGTGCCGTACGTGTGCTCGAAGGGAGCCTTGCACTGGCAGGTGCAAGTCGTCGGCATCGATGGCGGGCTTTGCCGGGTGGCCAAGCGCTTCGCACATGCGCAGGCACA
>JBIKNA010000062.1:0-24821 GCA_044358965.1 Polyangiaceae bacterium | reverse complement strand
GGACGCGCGGGACGTTGGGAGGTTGGTCACGGGGACCGGGGGACGCGGGGCGGCAGAGCGGACGGGCCGGAGCGCGCGCAAGGAGTGGGGGCAAGCGGCCCGGAGCGGGCTTGGGTGGTGTTGGGGCCAGACGGGAAGACGGCGCGAAGCGGCCGCGCGGCACTTGAGGGAGGAGTGACGCGCGGGCAATCGCGGGCGCCGGGGGACGCCCGTGGAGACACGGGGCCCGATCGGGCTTGAGTGGGTTAGCGGCCCGGGGGACGCATGGGGAGCACGCTGGTGGAGACGGGCGGCGGCGGGATCTTGCCGCTGGGCTTCGCATCGGGGGCGTCGGTGGCCTCGAGGGCCATCAGCGCGCCAAAGATGCGGTCCATGCCGAACTCGAGGGCCGCTTCGCGCAGGAACGTGTTGACGATACGGATGAGCCGGAGGCTCGTGGTCTTGCCCAGATCGACCTCGCGCTCGAGGAACGCCTCGAAGGAGCCGAAGCCCTTGGCCTCGAACAGCTTGCGCTGCTGGATGTCGCGCAGGACCAACCCCACGTCGTAGAAGCCCTTGGCGAGGTTTTTGCGGAACCCCTTCACCTGGCTCATGGCGTTGTGCAAAAGACCGATCTTTTGCTTGATGTCCTCGGCGCCCTGCGGGGTCCGAATGGTGGCGCGGGCGCTGCCCGGAAGCGGCGGCTCGGCAGCCCGGGCACGAGCCTCGGCTGCGTGCTTGGCGGCGTGGCGCGCGGCCCACGGCGCGGCGCCGCGGAGGCCGAGCTTGCGCTTGGGCTCGCCCTTCTCGCCCTTGGCGGCTTTTTCGCCCTTCTCGCCCTTGGAGGCCTTCGGACCCGCCACCTTACCAGCGGTTTTTGCCGGTGCTTTCGAGGCTTTGCCGCCCTTGACGGTCTCGCCCTTGCCCTTTGTTGCCTTCTTGGTCGCCATGGCCAGTTTCGCCCCTCGCTAAGTTACTCGTAGGACCGCGTTTTCCTTGGTCCTTTTCGCTACATTGGGCCCTTAGCAGACTGCGGCCAGGTAAGTAAAGGTCATCGCGACCACAAGCAGCGCGAAGCCCCGCGGGCACCGACGATGATAGAACAGGCAGACCGATGGCTGCCTTCACGCATCCGCCCGACGAGGCGTGGGAACGTATCGCCCAGGCTTACGATCTTGGTCCCTCGGGCCAACGCGACGTCGTACCGCGCGGCACCGTGAACTCGAGCTTCTTGTGGACCCTAGGCGACCAGCAAGTGTTCGCCCGCATCTACGAGGAGCAAGCCGAGGCGGGGGCCACACGCGAGGCCGCGCTGCTTTCGTACCTATCGAAGCAGGGCGCCAAGACCCCCATGCCGGTGGCACGTCGCGACGGCAGCTTGGTCAGCCTCATCGCGGGCAAGCCCCTCGTGTTGTTCCCTCTCGTCCCCGGAGACATGCGCTGCCAAAAGAGCGTCACCGAAGCCGACGGTGACGCCTTGGGGCAAGAGATCGCGCGGCTACATCTGGCGGCAGCCGGCGCTCCCGAGTTTCCGTCGCGCTTTGGCTTTCACGAGCTGCGCGGGCGCCTCGATTACATCGCGCGCAAGGCGCCCATTCCGCTGCAGCGCAAAGGCGATCAGATTCGCGCACGCCTCGAGATCTTGGCCGCGCGACGCCGCGCCCTGCCCCAAGGCATGGTGCACGGCGATCTGTTCCGCGACAACGTGCTGTTCGAAGGATCCAAGCTCACGAGCGTGCTCGACTTCGAGAGCGCCGGCATGGGCTCCTTCGTGTACGACCTCGCGGTCGCGATCTTGGCCTGGACCTTTGGGGACGACTTCGATTGGTCCGTGGCCCGTGCCATCTGTCAGGCCTACGAGCGCGTGCGTCCGCTCTCGTCGCTGGAGCGCGACGCCACCTACGACGAGCTCCGCATCGCCTGCCTGCGTTTTGCGGTCACACGCATCACCGACGTGGCCATGCGCGGCGCCGAGGGCAAGGCCTTCACGCGGTTCTTGGACCGCGAGCGTGCGCTCGACAAAAAGGGCCCCGCGCAAGTGCGCGAAGCCCTCTTTGGTTCCTAAGGATCTCGGTAACGCTCTCGTCCGAGTCCGTGGGGCTCAGGCCGTCGCCGTGATCTCCGCCGCTGGCGCCTCGGCGATGCGCACCTTTTCTTTGGGTGCCCACAATGACGCCCGAAGCGCTTCGAGTGCTTGCGTCTCTGCGTCGAGCCTGGACTGCTGCGAAGCCACCTCGGCGAGGGCGCTTTGCACATCGCCCTGGCCCTTGTCGCGGGCATCGCGGGCCGAGCCCAACACCTCGAGCAGCTCGCGGTGCAGGTCTTCGCCCGCGCCCCGCACCCAGGCGTCGAGCTTGGTGGCGAAGTCCTCGATGATCTCGTCGAGCTTGGGCCCGACCTTCTCGGCGGCCTGACGCACGACCGCGGGCGACAACTCGAGCGCGCGCTTCTTGTACTCGGCGCCCACCTTGTCTTTGAACACCATGGCGAGCACTGGTGCTGCGGCGATGAGCAACACGCCCACGAAGACGTTGACGAAGAGCGCAGCGCCGCCAATGGCCAGGAGCCCCGCCACACCGGCGTCGTATTGGAACGTATCGACGTGCACCTCGAGGCGCTTGACGTCGGTACCAAGCACCGTAGCGACCCGCTTGTTGGCCTCTTGGGCGTCATCGCGAATCATGGCGATGGTGCGCTCCGCCAAGTCCTCGAGCTTGCCCGCGACCTCTTTGGTTTCGGCTTCGGCCCACTTGCGGAAGGTGTCTTCGAGGAACGCCGGCAGGTATTGTTTGAGTTCGTCTTGTTTGGCGTTCTCGATGACCGACGGCAGTTGACGAATGGTGTCGTCGACGAAGCGTTCGAGGTCTTTCTGGGCCGCAGCCTTGATGCCACCGATTTCCTCGCGGATTTTGGTGCGGCGCTCTTCGATGGTGCCCGCCTGCCCCGCCAGGTCTTGCTCGAGGAGCTTGATGCGCCGATCCAGTTCGTCTCCCTGCATCTCGGCGGCGCGGCGCCGTGCGTCGACACCCTTGCCGAGCAGCGCGCAGAGGGACAAGCCCTCGCCGAGCGCGTTGTCGAGCATGATGCGACCGCGCTCTTCGGACAAGAACCGCGTGAGATGCGCCAGCAGCGCGGGCATGCCACTTTCGTCGTGTTTGCCGGCCAGATGCGTCTCGGCGCTGACGGGGAACACGATGGGGTCTTTCACCATCTTGGCGAGCTGCACCTTGGCGTACTCGAGGGCCTCGCCGCGCTCGGCTTCGCTCAGGATGTCCCACTTGGTGATGACGAAAATGATCTTGTCGCGAGAGGCCTTGAGCAGCTTGTCCTCGAGGAACACGCGCTCGCTCTCTTTGAGGATTTGCCCCGCATCCAGCAAGAACAGTACGGCGTCGGCCCGGGGAATGTAGCTGTAGGTGATGTCCGAGCGCTGCAGCGACAGGTCGTTGACCCCTGGGGTGTCGACCAACAAGATGCGCTCGCGCAAGAGCGGCGCCGGATACCCCACCTCGAGATAGTCGATTTGCTCGGCGCTCTCGCCGCCGCCCACGGCAAAGCGCCGGACGTTCTCGTAGGGGATGTCTTCGCGACGCCCGGACTCGTAGACCACCGTGGCACTGGGTGCCTCGGCAAACTTGAGGTGGTGGATGGCCGCGGTGGTGGGCGTGACCCCCGTGGGCAACGCCTTTTCGCCCAGCAAAGCGTTCACGAAGGAACTCTTGCCATGGTTGAACTCGCCAACGACCACGAGATGGAAGCGGTCCTCTTCGAGCTTGCGCACGAGGTCCTTTTCCACCCGCTCCTTCAGCGTCTTGGCGCCGATGACCTCGGCCACGTGGGACAGCCCCGATAGGGCCTGGGAGACTTCGTTCTTGCGCTCACGAAACGCGTCGAGCATGTAGCGGACCTTCTTCTTCGTTCTCGTTGTCGGGATGGGACGCGATGGTGTGTTGTCGCGGCGTTACGCTTCGCCCTTGAGCAAGGCGCGCACGCGGGCGTCCACCTCGGTCATGTCGAGACCCGCAGAGGGGGCCACGCCGGCTGCTTTCTTGTACAGCTCACTCTCGGCGAAGACGCGCATGGCGAGCACTCGTTTGGGCAGGTACGGGTGCGTAGCGAACACCTCCATGTACTTGCCGATGCCCTGTTTGCCCTCGTCGTATTGCTCGAGGAACGCCTCGATGTTGAACTCTTCGTAGAGCTTGCGGGAGCCCAGCACCAACTTGGTGAGCGCCCGGGCAGACACCTCGGCGTCTTTGGAGCAAAGCATGCCGGCGCGGTCGCAGGTGATCTCGGCGCGCCGGCTCCAGGCACGCAAGGCCACCACCGCCGGCTCCACGGCCCAGCGCACGAAGGCCCCCATCATGTTGGTGAGGTAGTGCAGGGCCGTCAGATACACCACGTGTTGGTTGTGGATGTGACCGCACTCGTGCCCCAACACCGTGAGCAACTCTTCGTCGCTGTAGTGGTCGACCAGGGCCGAGTGCACCATGATGAACGACTCTTCGTTGGTGCCGTAGGTGGCGGCATTGAGCACCGGCGAATTGACGATGTAGACCGTGGGTACGGCGATATCGAGGGTGTTCGCGCAGGTGCGCACCAGGCTCTGGATGCGCGGAAACTGCCGCTCGCCAACCTTGACGGAGCTACCGAGCAGCTGGTTGCGCCAAACCTGCTTGAACATGCGCACGGTGCTGGCCACCGCCAGTTCGACAGGCTTGATGCGCTCGAAGGTTGCGCGGGTCTGCTTGTCGAGGATGTAGGTGTAGTCGTGACCCACCACCTCGGTCTGGCCGGTCTGGCCTTCGCCCTTCATGCGGGCGACAAACGCACTAAAATCCAGCTCGGGTGCTTGGGCCATAAATTCCTCTCGGGGCAGCGTAAGTCCGACCTGCGCGAGGCGCAACGCATGGGAGCACGCGTGGTCGCAAGTTCTGCCACCGCCCGGATTCGTTCGACAAAAGGAGACGCGGCGCCCCTGCCCCCGGCAGGTTCCCTTTGGGGGACCTACGCGTGTGTGGGGCATTGGGGGACACCGCGTCCCGTCACTCGCTCGTTGTCTTCTTCTTGCTCTTCTTCTTGCTCTTCTGGCTCTCGCTCTTCCTTTTTCTTGGCTCGGAGGTTGGGTTCGTTACTGCACGGTGGGTGGCAATTTGCGCCGCACTCTCCATTCTTCGTTTGCGGGTCTAGCGACGAATATCTACCGACGAACATCTACGAAACGCGCCGCTGCTCCGCAGAGAGTGAAACGTCGCCGGGGCCCGTGCGTCCCAGCGGTTCGTCGCAGCGCCTTCGTATGTATCGACCGCGCAAGGCCGAGAGTTGTTCCCGCCCGCATCGCAAAAAAGATCGGGTCCGATTTGCGCCGTTCAACCGATATGCCGGCGAACGCATCCGCGCGCCCGAGGCAGCGCTCTGCCGCCCCCACCCCCGTGCCGCCCCACCCCCGTGCCGCCCCACCCCCGCGCCGCCTGAGGCTGCTACGCCAGCGGCGCAGACAGAGGCTCTGCGTAGGCCGACACCCACGCCTCGCTGTGCTTCCACAGTTGCGTGGCCAACGCAGCGTCCAGGGCCCGAGCACTTGGCTTCCGCGGCCTCTGCTTGTCGTAGTAGCCACCGTCTTCGAGCGCCTCGGACAGGGCGCAGTGAATCGATGTCTGGGCGCCCTCTTCGTTGCTGAGCATGAACAGCTTGATGAGACCGCGCAGGGGCCAAGGCACGCCCCGCCAGACGTCCGAGGCCACCACACCTGGGTGGAGCGCCACGCTGGTGATGCCCGCACCCGCGCGGCCACGCGAGAGTTCTTTGGTGAACAGCACGTTGGCAAGCTTGCTGACTTCGTACTCTGGCAGACCCGTGGGCGAGCGCGTGGCACGCTGGAGCGCAGAAAAGTCGATGCCCTTGGCCTTGTAGTGTGAGGCGCTGGACACATTGACGATGCGCGAAGGGGCGCTTGATTGCAGCGCGGGCAACAGCAGGCGCGTCAGCAAGAAGTGTCCCAGGTGATTGGTGCCGAAGGCCAGCTCGAAGCCCTGCTTGGTCATGCCGCGCTGGCCCGCCAGGCCGGCGTTGTTGACCAAAAGGTGGAGCGGTCGGCCCGTGTTCACAAAGGTTTGCGCACATGCGCGAACGCTCTCGAGATCGCCAAGGTCGAGCGCGATGAACGAACTCGCGCCGCCGGCGCTTTGGATCTCGGCCTGGACGTTGGCGGTGCGCTCTTGCGAGCGCCCGGCCAGGACCACATGCATCCCGGCCTTCGCCAAGGCCAACGCCGTGATGCGACCGATGCCGGTGTTGGCGCCGGTGATGAGTGCCGTGCGCGCTCGTGTGGTTGCAGCATCCATGGTTCTGACGATCACCTTCCGGTGGGAATGCGAACGGTGACGCGGGTGCCGCCTTCGCTCTCGCTGCGAATCTGAACGTCGCCACCGTGTTGATCGACGATCTTGCGAACGATGGACAGACCGAGGCCGGTCCCCGCCTCTTTGGTCGTAAAGAATGGGTCGAACACGTTCTCGAGGACATCATCGGGAATGCCCGGACCGGTGTCGGAGATTTCCAGCAGCACGCGGTCGCCCTCGGGGAAGACGCGCGCGGTCAAGGTCCCGCCAGACTTCATGGCCTCGAGGGCGTTGACCACCAAGTTGAGCACCACTTGCGTGAGCTTCTCGGCGTCGCCCAGCGCAACACAACCGTCCGCAGCGATTTCCTTCTGGAGCCTGACGCCCCGGCCCAGCGCTGCGCCCTGCTGGAGTTCGATGACGCCGCCGACGATGGTGCCGATGTGCACGGGCTCCCGGGCGATGCCGCGGGGCCGCGCCAGCTCCAGGAACTCGGTCAGCAAGCGATTGAGCCGCCCCACCTCGTCGCCGACGATGGCTGCGCGGCGTTTGAGCGACTCCTTGACCAAATCATCGGCGGAGAGCTTGTCGACGTCGCGCCCCAGGAGGTGCAGCTGCAAAAGTGCTGCGTTCAGCGGATTGCGAATTTCGTGCGCCAGGTTCAGCGCCAAGGCGCCCATGGCGCTAAGGGCCTCGGCGTCGGCGGCGCGCTTCTCCAGCGAGCGTCGCTCGGTGACGTCGATGCCGATGCCGTACACCAGGCGCTGGGCGTCGTTGGAGCGCGACAGGAGCCACCGGACCCTGCGCCGTGCGGTGGCCCCCGGGGCACGAATGGTCTCGAGCAACGTGCCTTCGACCTCGCGGCTTCCGTGCTCACCGCCGCGCGGCGACTCTTCGCGGCGCACGGCCCCCAAGGCCTGCGTCCAGACCTCGCGCTCCTCGACGGGCACCCAGGACGACAAGAACTCTTGGCCCAGCGCTTCTTCTGGCGCCAACCCCAAGAGGCCCGCGGCCTTGCGGTTCATGAGCACGACCCGGTCTTGGCTATCGAGCGCCAACACGAGCACGTTGGTGAGCTCGACCAGATCGCGGTGCCGACGCTCGAGTTCGTCGCGCTCCCGCTGCAAACGGACCTTTTGCAGCGCCTGCTCGACGGTGCCGATGAGCTCTTCCGGGCGGAAGGACTTGAGCACCAGCGCGAAGGCACCGGCCCGCAGCGCCAAAATGGCGGCTTCCACGCTGGCGAAGCCCGTGATGAGGACGACTTCGCCGAACCGAGACGCCTCGCGCAGAGGCTCGATGAGATCCACCCCGCTGCCATCGGGCAGCGACACATCGACGATGGCCACGTCGAACCCTTGCACCCGGGCGATGGCGAGCCCCTGCGTGGCGCTCTCGGCGGTGCTGACGCTGAGTCCCTCGGGCGCAGTCTGCAACACGGCTTCGAGCGCCTGGGTCAACGCCGTGTTGTCGTCGATGATGAGCACGCGACCACGCAGAGACGGCGTGGCCGAGGGCCGTTGCGAGGGAGACTTGGTGGGGCTCACGGGGCGCCTGTGCCGAGTAGCGTGGCCAGCGCCTCGTTGACCCGCTGGGGATTCGCCCGCCCCTGCGTCGCCTTCATGACCTGCCCCACGAAAAACCCAAAGAGCTGGGTCTTGCCTGCGCGGTAGCTCTCGGCCTGCTTGGGGTTCTTGTTCACCACGTCTTGGCAGACGGCAAAAATGGCCTGGGCATCGTCGAGCTGCGACATGCCGAGCTCTTTGACCAGCTCATCTGCGGACTTGCTGGTGCCCTGCAGCAAGCCGTACACCTCTTTGGCCTGTTTGCCGCTGAGGGCGCCTTCTTCGACCAGCCGAAGCAGACCAACGAGCTGCGGGGGTTGCAGAGGCAGGCGCGCATCGAACCCATGGGTGCTCGTGTCGCGGAGCACCTCGGCGAGAACGAAGTTCGCGACCTTGACTGGGTCTTTGCAGCCAAGCGCCACCTGCTCGAAGAAGCCTGCCACCCGCGGGTGCTGCGTGAGCACCACTGCCGCCTGCGCACTGAGCCCAAGCTCCGCAACGTAGCGGGCACGCTTGTGTGCGGGCAACTCGGGCAGGCGGGCCTTTGCGGCCTCGATGTCCGGCAGCGAAACCAGGACCTCGGGCAAATCGGGATCCGGAAAGTATCGGTAGTCGTGCGCGTCTTCTTTGCTGCGCAGGCTGTAGGTCGCCCCCTTGTCGGCGTCCCAGCCACGCGTCTCTTGCACGATCTTGCCGGGCTCGGCCATCTGCCGAGCGATCTCGTGGTTGATGGCCTGCTCCACGAAACGAAAGGAGTTGATGTTCTTGAGTTCGACGCGGGTGCCGAGCGTGTTGGAGCCCGAAGGACGAATGGACACGTTGGCGTCGCAACGAAAGGACCCCTCTTCGAGATTGCCGTCGCAGACACCGCAGTAGAGCAAGACATCCCGAAGGGCGCGCAGGTACCGGGCGGCTTGCCGGGCCGAACGCAGGTCCGGCTCGGATACAATTTCCGCGAGCGGGGTACCGGCGCGATTGAGGTCCACGAGGCCGCCCCCGGCGCCGTGCACGTTCTTGCCGGCGTCCTCCTCCATGTGCAGGCGCGTGATGCGCACGGCGAAGGCCGCCTCGTCGCCCTCGGCGGGCACCTCGAGGACTCCACCTTCGGCAATGGGCAGGTCGAATTGGCTGATCTGGTAGCCCTTGGGCAGGTCTGGGTAGAAGTAGTTCTTGCGGGCAAAGACCGAACGGCCCCGGACCTCACACCCCAACGCCAAGGATGCAATGGTGGCGAGGCGAACCGCCTCGGCATTGAGGACCGGGAGCGCCCCGGGGAGCGCGGCGCAGGTGGGGCAGACGCGGGTGTTCGGGGGCTCACCGAACGACACCTGGCAGCCGCAGAACAGCTTGGTCTGCGTATGCAGCTGGGCGTGGACCTCGAGGCCAATGACCGGCTCAAACGATGACATCGCGGTGTGACTTAGCCCGGATTTCGGTTGGACGACAGGGCGGGCGGGAGGCCCTTTGGCTGCCTTTCGTTCTTTGCTCGCCCAAACCGGTCCGGGAGCCCCGAAATCGACGAAAACTGGTCCATGCCCGGGGGGACATGCCAAGTTCAATACGCAGTGGGTGACTTTCTTGAGCGCGGCCTCCCGTTGGGGATCCTCTTGGTTTCGCTGGTGTCGGTGCCAACCATGGTGCTGCGCCCCGAGGGCCTGACACGGATGCGCGGCCTCGAGGCCGAGCTTGCGCGGGTGCAAGAGCAGAATCTCGCCATGAAACGCGACGTCAACGCACTCAGGGCCGATGTGGCCCGGCTGCGCGACGACCCCAAGGCCGTCGAGCGCATCGCCCGCGATCAGCTGGGGATGGTGCGCAAGAACGAGATTGTGGTGCACTTCGCCCGTCCTTGAAGCTAGCCTTTGGGCGTGAGTTTCGAGCTGGCCCGGGCGCTGCTCTTCGGAGAGTTCGTCACACGAGAGGGGCTCGAGGGCGCCCTCTTCGTCGCGGCAACACATCGCGTGCACCTGGTGCGCGCGCTGTTGTCTACGGGCACCCTCGATGCCGAGACGCTCGACGACGTCCTTGGACGCGCGCAAGCGCCGGTGCAGCGCACCATCGTGCCGCTCGCAGATGTCGCCGCGGCGTTGCCCGCGGGCATGTGCGGCAGGCTCATGGCCGTTCCCGTACGCGTCGACGCGTTCACCAGCACCGTCGATGTGGCCATGGTCGATGCCCGCGACGCCAGTGCGGCCCGAGAGTTCTCGTTCCATCTGGGCGCCCCGGTGCGGGCGTTGCGCGCCCCCCTTGGTGCCTTCGACGACGCGCTCTTGCGCATGTCGGCCCCGCGTCTGTCCGCGCCGCAGCGCCCACCAGAGGACACCCGCAGCTCCCAGGGCCCATATGCCATGATGCGCGGTATTCGCGCCCCAGGTGCAGGCACCTCTGCCCCCGCTAGGCGCCCCGGCGAGACGCCCCCGTATGGCACGCCCGCGGTGACGCAGGCCAGCTACGCGCCGGGGCGTACCTCGGATATCCCCATCCCGCTCACGCGACGCACCTTCGCTCCGATCCCCGGCGGCACGCAGCGGCCCCCTCCCCTCGAGCGCATGTTCATGTCCGACCGCCTGCCGCCGCCGGCCGAGCGCCCCTCGTCATCGCTCCTCGAAGGTCTGGGTGTGGCCGATGCCCCGGCACGCGCGGCCCTACGGGGCCCATCGTCGCAAGCCCCGCGATCACTTCTGTCGCCGGTCCCTCTGATGTCGATGATCCCAGGTGGGCCCCCGGCACTCCTGGCCGTCCCCGAGCTTGCCGACATGCCCGTCGTGCCACCGGATGCCACGGCCACGCTTTCGGCCATCCGCGCGGCCCGCGACAAAGACGCGATCCTGGAGCTGCTGCTCCAAGGGGTGCGGGCCGTGGCCCGGCGCGTGGCCATCTTCGCCGTCAAGCGCCAAGGCTTCGTTGGTTGGACGTGCAACGCCGAGTTCGGCGAGCGCGCGAGCTTCCAAGCACTGCTGGTGCCAGTGTCGGCGCCAAGCGTTCTGTCCGCCGCGGCCCGCGCCGGCAGCTACTTGGGCCCCATTCGCCATGACGACGTCCACGCGCCCTTGCTCCGCGTCATGGGCCACGCGTCCCGGGACGTCGCCACGGTGCAGGTCCGCATCGGAACCCATGTGGGCGCGGTGATCCTCGCCGACGATCTCTCGGACACCATGATGGCCACGCGCAGAATGACCGATCTGGCCACCGCCGCCGGCGACGCATTGGCCCGCGCCGTACGCGAGCAACGCTAGAACTCATTTCATAACCGTCGCGAGCGCCCGAAGGCCAAGGCGGGAGCGAGCCCCAAGGACTTCCCTGCGGTCACACGAGCGGAACGTGCCTCTTGGTTTTGAGCACCGCCCGCCGCGACCAACGCCGGCATCCGCGGGCGCAGCAGGTTATGAAATGAATTCTAGGGCCTGAGGCTCTTCGTCTGCGGTCCGGGGGGGCAGCCCCTGGCCGGTTGCCGGCGTTTGTGCGCCGCGCCCGCAAACCGACCTTCGAGGCGCGCGCGTTTGAGGCCGCCTGCTTCGGCGAGAAGTGTTAATCTGCAGACACTTACGATGTCGGATTACGAAAAGGCCCGCAAAGAATGGCAGGAGGGTGTGCTCGCGCCCCTCGAGGCCAAGGACAAGGGACGCACGCGCGCAGGATTGCTCGCCGGCCAGGCCGACGCGGCGCCGTTGTACGGCCCCGAAGACGTCGCAAACCTCGACGTGTTGGGCCAACTGGGCTTCCCCGGCAAGCCGCCGTTCACCCGCGGCGTGCAGCCCAACATGTACCGCGGGCGCTTGTGGACCATGCGTCAATACGCGGGCTTCGGCACCGCCAAAGAGTCCAACGAGCGCTACCGGTATCTGCTCAAGCAAGGCCAGACAGGCCTCAGCGTGGCCTTCGATCTGCCCACGCAGATGGGCCGCGACTCCGACGATCCCCGCGCCCTCGGCGAGGTGGGGCGCGTCGGCGTCGCCATCGATTCCATCGAGGACATGCGCACCCTGTTCGCCGAGATCCCTCTGGGCGACGTGTCCACGTCCATGACCATCAACGCCACGGCGGCGACGCTGCTTTGCCTCTACATCGCCGTGGCCGAAGAGAACGGCGTCCCGCGGCAAAAGCTCCGCGGCACCATCCAGAACGACATCCTGAAGGAGTACATGGCACGGGGAACCTACATCTATCCCCCCAAGCCGTCGATCCGACTCATCACCGACATATTCGCCTACGCCGGCCGCGAGGTGCCGCACTGGAACACCATTTCCATCAGCGGGTACCACATCCGCGAGGCCGGATGCGACGCCATCCAAGAGGTGGCCTTTACCCTCGCCGACGGCATCGCCTACGTCCAAGCGGCGGTGGACGCGGGGCTCAACGTCGATCACTTCGGAGCCCAGCTCAGCTTCTTCTTCAACGTGCACAACAATCTTCTCGAAGAGGTCGCCAAGTTCCGCGCGGCCCGGCGCATGTGGAGCGACATCATGGCCACGCGCTTCGGTGCCAAGACCGACCGCGCCCGGGCCCTGCGCTTCCACTGCCAAACCGCGGGCATGACGCTCACGGCGCAGCAACCACTCAACAACGTGGCCCGAGTGACCATCCAGGCCATGGCAGCGGTGCTCGGCGGCTGCCAATCGTTGCACACCAACAGCTTCGACGAGGCCCTTGGCCTTCCTACCGAAGAGGCTGCAACGCTGGCGCTGCGCACGCAGCAGATCATCGCCAACGAGTCTGGCCTGGCTGACTTTGTCGATGCCCTCGGGGGCAGCTACGCCATCGAGTCGCTCACGGACCGCATCGAGAAGGGCGCCCGGCACTACATCGAGCGCATCGACGAGTTGGGCGGTATGGCCGAGGCCATCGAGAAGGGCTACCCGCAGCGCGAGATCCAGAACAGCGCCTACACCTACCAGCTCGAGATCGAAGACAAGCGCCGCGTCATCGTCGGACAGAATGCCTTCATCAAAGACTCCGCGCCGGTACCCGTCATGAAGATCGACCCGGCGATCGAACGCGAGCAGGTCGAGCGCCTCCGCGCCATGCGCGCGCGTCGGGAAGCCAGTCGGCACGAGGCCAGCCTGCGACAGGTGCGCGACGCCGCCGTCGGAGGCCAGAACCTCATGCCTCATATCCTCGAAGCCGTGAAGGCCTATGCCACCGTGGGCGAGGTGGCCCAAGTGCTCCGCGAGGTGTGGGGCGAACACCAAGAAACGTTGGTCGTCTAACGCCCATGCGGCCCCGCCTGTTTCGTCCGTTCATGGCACTGTCCGCCACGCTTGCGCTGGTGGCGGCGTGCGGCACCGAGCAGAAGGAGCTCTTTGTGGTGCCGTTCGACGCGGGGACCGACGGCGGCGACGGCGCCGCGGTACGCCCCCCGGATGCCGGGGAGGCCGGCGCGGTGGATCCCACCTTGGGTGGACCTTGTGTGGACGACGCCCAGTGCGACGACCAGATCCTGTGCACCTTCGACCGTTGCGACAAGACCATCGGGCGATGCCGCAACGTGCCCGACGACGCCAAGTGCGAGAACGGCATCTACTGCGACGGCGTGGAGACCTGTGTGGCCCGGCTTGGGTGTCGGCCCGGCGCGCCCATCACGTGCCAAGACGGCGACAGCTGCACCGTCGACCGATGCAACGAAGCCGACAAGTCTTGCAGCCGAGCACCAAGGGACGCCGACGGCGACGGCGAGGCCACAGACCAGTGTGCCGGCGGCACGGATTGCGACGACCAAGATCCCTTGGTCAGCAAGAAGCGCACGGAGATTTGCGGCAACGGCAAAGACGACAACTGCGACGGCCAGGTGGACGAGCAGCCGTGCAGCGTGGCCGAGGGTGACAGCTGCACGGCCCCCAAGCTCTTGCCCGGCGCCGGCACCTATCTCGTCAGCACCGCCGCCGCAAAGAAAGACCACGCGGGGACCTGTGGCGTGACCAACGGCGCCGCATCAGTAGACGTGGTGCTCGCGGTGGTGATTCCCCCGGGCCCCCCCAAAGATCTCGACGTTTGGTCCTTTGCCGCCGGCACCGAGTCGTCCCTTTCGCTCATGACCACTTGCGGTGTCACGGCCTCGGAGCTTTCGTGTGCCCGCGCCGCGCCGGCGGAGCAGAACCGTGTGCTCGGTCGCAGCCTCGCGCCAGGGACGTACTATTTGTTGCTCACGACGCAGGCCGAATCCGCCGTCGATGTGCGCGTGGATTTGCGCGACGGCACAAGCAAGCCGAGCAACGAAGGCTGCGCGGCGCCACAGCCCATCGCCACTGGGGTCAATGTCCCCTTCCGCATCGTCGATGCACAAAAGGACCTGAGCACCGGCTGCGAGTCCCCCAAAGGCGAGCTCACCTACGCCTTCACGCTGCCAAGCCCTCAAGACGTGCGCGTCTTTGCGCAGACCACCTTGGGCACTGGCACGCCGGTCGTCAGCCTTCGCGGAGCCGACTGCACGAGCGAGCTGCGTTGCCGGCGGCGCCCCGATGCGCCTCTGTTCGCCCGAAGCCTGCCCGCCGGGACCCACGTGCTCTCGGTGTCGGGCACGTCGAGCATCGACGGCACCTTCTTGGTACAGCTCTCGCCACCCACCGTTGCGCCCGCCAACCAGACGTGCGCCACGGCTCCGCTTGCGCCGAACAACGCCCAAATCGCCATCGACATGTCGGCCCAAGAGGACGCCATCCCCAACGGGTGCCTCCCCGGCGCCCCCAGCGCGGCCTACAAGCTCGATCTCTCCGTTCCGAGCGATGTCTTGGTGGTGGGTCGCTTCCCTAGCAACGGCAGCGTGGGTGCCGTTGCGCTCAACGGCGCCGGCTGCACACCGCAAGACTTGCTCGCTTGCTCCGTAGGCAACACGCCGGCGCGCTTCAGCCGCCGCGGGGTCCCCGCTGGCAGCTACCGGGTCATCGTGGCCCACGAGCTCGGGCAGCCAGCGCAGCTCTCGGTATTCACGCGTCCGGCCGCAGCCCCCAGCACCGTCGCCGGCAGCAGCACCTGCGCGGATCCGTTCCCCATGCCCGACACCGGCGGCTACTTCGTGGGTGACACCACGGCGCAGACCGCAGACTTTCCCGCTGGTTGCGATGTCGTGGGCCCAACCCCCAACGGCGCCAAAGACCAACTGCTCAAGCTTGTGCTCCCCGGCGAACGCCGCGTGGTCATGAGCATGAACGGTTCGCAGTACGGCACGTTGCTCAACCTGCGGCAGGGCGTCGCGTGCCCCGGCACCGAGGTCCAGAACGCGTGCAACTGGGGAGGCGGTGCCCAGGCCAGCTTCCTCGAACGGGTCTTGCCCGCCGGCACCTACTTCGTGCAGGTCGACGGCTTCAACGGCGCCGAAGGCCCGTGGTCTCTCGACGTTCGCGTACTCAATCCGTAGGCCCAGGCCCGTGGTAGGGTCCGGCGATCATGGACCCCAAGAGCGTCGATGCCTCCCGCACCCTCATGACCGAGTACGTGCTCCCGCAGCACGCCAACGCCCTCGGCAACGTCTTCGGCGGGCAGATCATGGCGTGGGTGGACCTCTGCGCCGCCATATGCGCCCAGCGACACACGGGCCGCGTGGCGGTAACTGCCTTTGTGGACGATCTCAAGTTCGAGCAGCCCGTCCGCGTGGGCGAGGTGGTCCGCCTGAGCGCCACGGTGACCGCTGTGTTTCGTACATCGCTCGAGATCGAAGTGATCGCCACCGGCGAAGACTCCCGCACGGGCCGTACCTGGCCCTGCGTGGCCGCCAGGCTCACGTTCGTGGCCATCGACGATGCGGGCAAGCCCACGGCGGTTCCCAAGCTGGTGCTCGACTCCGACGCGGTGCAAAAGGCCCAGGCCGAAGGCGAGGCCCGACGTGCCCAGCGCCTCTCTCGCTAGGGAGCCGTCCGCAAGCGTATGCGCTGGGCTACCGGAACCTAGTACCTAGCGCTCGCAGCCAAAGGGACCTGTTGGAACCTCTCCGCCGTTGGCCACCGCTTCGGCCCGGGCGACCAGATTGCGTGCCCCAGCGGTGTCCAGGCGAACGGCCGTGGTGGTCTTTCGCGGCGAGCCTTCGGGATCGTCGCGGCGCGACACCAGCCCCACCACGTGGGACCCAGCGCCATCGATGATGGGGCCTCCGACATCGCCACGGCACAACGCAACACCGAGAATGATGGCGTCGCCCTCCACGGATAGCACCTGCGCGGGCTTGGGTTTGAGCCGCGCGCCCTCGCCGGCACAACGACCAAACCCCAAGGCATCCACCTTGGCCCCGGCCCCCGGAGACTGCGATACCCGCAACGGCTTCACCCACTCCGCCGGCTGCGTCAGCACGATGGCCACCAGGTCGAGCTCTTTCCAATCGCAGGAAGGCGCAAACACGTACTTGCCTTGTCGCTCGGTCCACGTGAGGGCGCTCGAAGCAATTTCCACCTTCACGGGATCGAGATCTTTGCCGACGACCCCCACACCGCGCTGACTGCGGAAACACTGGTGGGATGTGAGCACGACTCGTTGCGAGACCATGGCACCGGAGCAGACTTCTTTGCCGGCATGAACGTGGACGAGCGCACGCTCCTCGGCGGTCCCCACCATGGGGCGGTCCGGCTCGACGATCTCGTCATCGTTGTCGAGTTCTTTGCTCCCCGTCTGGTTGTGCGCGTGGTGCACGAGCTGTGAGCCGCCGGTGTTCGATGGCCGCTCTTGGTTCACAAAGCCCACCTGCGCGTTGCCGCCGCAGCCCAGCAAAAAAGCCGCGGCGCACAAGCCGACGAGCGCTGCACGATCTACCCCTCGCCGTGGTCCCATGTCTCCATGCTACGCGGAAACCTCGTATCGAAGCGGTCGAGTACAGCCTTCGCCGCGCGCGACACGCGACCACGTGCACCTACGTTTGCACACGAGCCATCGGGGCTTCAGTTGAGGCATCGCTGATCCAGCGCGTCATGCGAGGCCGACACCGCGCTGCATCTCCGGCAGCACGCAGTCAAGGCCGCCGCGCACGAATTTGGCTGCATCCTCCAAAGCTGCCGCTATGCTTTGTGTTGGTACCGAGTTTGCTCTCGGAGTCTGGTCTCGACGCGATGCGCGAGGCCGGAGCACTGGTCGCTCCTCCAAACCCAAAGGATCAGCCGCCGCACATGCCCGCTAGCACGCACCGATCCCAAGCGCCCTGTCGAATGGTTCAGATGCTCGTGTGCATCGCGACGTTGCTCTTGGTGACCTACGCGCGAGCCGAGGGGTTGGCCTTGCACATTAATTGGTCGGCGCTGCCTTCCGATGCGCAGCGGGCCCTGAGCAGCGATCTGGGCAAGCGATCTGGGCAAGATTTGCCCGACTCTCGCGCCAAGGTGCTGAGCGACACCAAGGCTGCCCAGAACCCCTTCGCCGTACACCTGTCGTTCATTGCCCGCGACTGGGCCGAGGCACTTAGCCTCACGTCCGGAGGCCTTAGCCTCACGGATCAGCTGCGGGCGCTGCGGTCCACCCGTCTCATGATCATGCGGGCGCGGTTTGGCGAAGGTAAGCTCGTGCCCTACGTGCAGCTGGGCGCTGGGCAGTGGCGCGTCGACACCAATGCGGCTCCGTTGCTGCCCAACGAAACGGAGCTCGCCTCGCAGATCGGCGGCGGCTTCGACGTCAAGGTGCTGGGGCAGGCCCGACTGGCCACCGAGGCCACGTACACCATGCTCTACCGCCAGAGCCACGAGGGTGGCCGGGTCGCCATCGGTTCGGTGTTCGGCGCGCTCTTGGCCGCTCGCGTGCGCTTCTGAACTTCAAACGCCCTCGGAACAACGCTAGGCTCGTCCCGCGATGGCGATAGGTCCTGCGGAACCGTTGACTGACCGTCGCCACGACGAGCGCGTCGCGTGCGCCCATGCGGACCGCTGCGGAGGTTGCCCGCTCATTGGTCTGACCTACGCCGAGCAGCTCGACATCAAGCGCGGGCGGGTCGCAGCGTCCGCTGCCCGGTACCCGAGCCTGTCGCTGGTGCCCGCCGCAGAGGTGGCCCCGGCAAGCCCCGTGGTCGGCTACCGAAGCCGAGCCAAGCTCATCGTTGGGCCCAAAGGAGACCTAGGACTCTTCGCCAAAGGAGGCGGGCACACCGTTGTCGATATCCCGCAGTGCCTTGTGGTGTCTCCGCGCCTTTCCGCAGCCGCAGCGTTTCTACGTCAGCGCATCCGCGAGCACTTGGAGACCCGCGGCCCCCTCTGCCCCTTCGACCCCGAAAGCAACACGGGCGCCCTGCGGGCCATCGACCTGCGCGAGACGCAAGACGAGGGCAACCACCAGCTCTTGCTGACGCTGGTGATGCAGCAAGAGAATGCGTCGCCGGAAGCCGCACTGGCCGTCGAGGCAGAGCTTCTGGCTCAAGGCATCGGCACCGTCGCCGGCGTGGCAGTCAACTACCACGTGGCCGACGCTCCACAGATCCTGGGCCCCGAGACGAGGCTCTTGTGGGGCAAAGCCGTATTGCCCGATCGCGTTGGCGCATCGGTGCACCATGCAACGTTTGGTTCGTTTGTACAGGCGCACCGCGGCCAGTCGGCCCGGGTGCATGCGTGGCTGGCCGAGAGCATCAACACACCGCAGGCCAAGGTCCTCGACCTCTATGGCGGATCCGGGGCCATCGCCCTGGCCTTTGCCGCCCGCGGCGCCGACGTGCACCTCATCGAGGCCTTCGCACCGGCCGCCGAGAGCGCACGCGCCGCGGCCATGGCCCAAGGGCTCTCGCTGACCGCCGACGCCCAAGACGTGGCCACCGCGCTCCGGCAGCTTGCCAGCCAAGGCAAGAAGTTCGATCTCGCCGTGGTGAATCCGCCCCGGCGCGGCGTGAGCCCCATGGCACGGCAGCTCCTTGCGCGCCTGGGCCCCGCCACCATTGCGTACGTCTCGTGTGATCCCGACACGCTCGCCCGAGACCTCGATCACTTTGCGCGGCTGGGGTACCAGGGCCAGCGCCTTTCGCCCCTCGACATGATCCCCCTCACCGAAGAGGTCGAGACCGTGGCCGTGCTGCACCACGGCGCGCCACCTCCGTTGTCCATCTTGTACCAAGACGATGGGTTCTTGCTCATCGACAAGGCGGCGCATCAGTCCATGAGCGACGACGACGCGCACGGGCTGTTGGCGCGCGTGCGCAAAGAGGTGCCCGGTTTCGCCGACGCCGTAGCGCAGCTGCCGCTCGACTCGAGCACCAGCGGCCTTGTTCCCTTTGTCCGCGATCCCGCCCTTGCGCGCAGTTGGGCCCCGGTGCTTGCGGCCAGCGCCACGGCATGCCGGCGCGTGTTCGTGGCCGCCGCCCGGGGCATCACGCCCACCAAGGGCGCCATCGTTCGAGAGCTGCGCGAGGATGGCCGCTCCTACTTCGCCCGCACGCGATACCGGCGCTTGGCCGTCGCCAGTGGCCACAGCGTGCTGCGCGTGGTCCCCGAACAGCCGAGGCCCCACCAGATTCGGCGGCACTTGGCCGCCATTGGGCACCCGGTCTTGGGCGACGAGCGCTACGGCCACGCGCCCACCAATCGTTTCTTCGAAGAAAAGAACTCCCTCGATCGCACGTTCTTGCACTGCGTGCGCTTCGAGTTCGACCATCCGCTCACGAAGCAGAAACACGTGGTCGAAAGCCCACTCCCCGGCGACCTGCGTGGCGTCTTGGAGCGCACCAGCGGCGCTGGCACCCTCCGGTTCCTGGACCACAAGAACGCCCTTGGTACCAGCAACTCCACCATGCCACCGCCGCCAGACTCGAGCACTGCCTCGGGTCTGGGGGCGCTCGACGTAGACCTGCGCTCACCTTCGCTGCGACCAGAGCTCACCGGCGACGACGACAGCGAAGCCTAGGGCACCGCCGTCGAGGTCCGCTCAGTGTTCTGGGCCCGCGGTGCACTAGGGGGTGTGGGCGAAGCCCACCGAGAACGAGCGGTGCACTAGACAGTGCGAGCTTGTTTCGCGATTTGGTTTCGCGCGGGCCCGAGACCGCAACCGGACGTCACGACGAGGCCCGGGCGCCGAAGGTGCTGCCCCAGGCCAGCTCCCGCGCCATGCCGATTGCGAGGCGGAGCTTGGTGCCAGTGCCCACGGCGTCCCCGCGGTACCAGCGCGCCCCCGCCTCGACACCGAACGACGAGCGCGCGAGGAACCTGCGGTACCACGCGCCCCGCGCCGAGAACACGCGCTGCGCAAACCATGCACTTTGCAGCAAATGCCGCCCCAGGCGCGAGCCCCGGACGTCGCGCTCGTATCTCGGAACATCGAGGCTCCCGCAACGCAGGGCCGCCCCGAGGTGCCGGGCGGCGATGCGCCCCATGACGATGGCCTGAGCGATGCCCTCGCCGGTGGCGTGGTCGATGCCAAAGGCCTCGCCCACGAGGAGATACCCAGCGCCGCCGCCGACACTGCCGGGCACGAAGGGCCTGGTGCTGAAGGCCCGCAGCGTGGGCTGCTCGATGGACAGCCCACGACGTCGAAGCTCCGAAGCGAGGGCAGCCTTTAGCCCTTTGTGCGGCGTGAAGTTGGCGTGGTAGATGCCGCGGCTGACCCAGGTGTTGCCCTGGATGGGCGTGGGGAAGTCCCAGTAGTAGCCCTCGATGCCGGCGGCGCAGGGCCCAAAGTCAAAGTCGCAAAGGCCTTCGCGCGGGCCGTCGTCTCCGGCGGAGAGTTCGGTCTCGAGCACATAGAGGTGCCCTTTGCGAGCGGCTTCGGGCACCTTGAGCAGCTTGCGGGCGGTGCTCCCGGCGCCGTCGGCCACGACCAGCCAGTTGGCGGTGATCTCGACGCCCGGCGCCGTGCGGAGTCGGTGCCCGCTGGGGATGCGCTCGAGGTGCGACAGCGCGTGGCCTTCGAGCACTTGGACACCGTCCTGGGCCGCGCGCAGGAGCAGTGCGTGGTCGAACTCGTCACGACGCACCACGATGCCAAGGTCCACCGTGCGACTGCTGGCGCTTGATGCCCCCTCGATGACCCGGAGTCCGCGCATGGGAGAGAGGGGCACCGGGACGTGGACGCCGATGGCCCCGAGGGTGTCGACGCCGACCTGACTGATGGCACCGGCGCACGGTTTGTCCCGTGGAAAGCAAGCCTTGTCGATGACGAGGATACGCCCTGGTGCGATGCCCGCGTCGCGCACGAGGTGCAGCGCCGTACTTGTGCCCGCCGGGCCCGCGCCGACGATGACCACGTCGAAGGCGCGCCCGTTCACTTGCGGTACCCTGCGACCTCGGCGACGAGCGCATCAAGGAGCTCGTCGAGCTCGGCCTCGCGGCCCGCCGGCGCGGCGATGGTGAGATCCCCTCCCCCTTCGGCGAACACTTGCGCCAGGCCTTCGTGCGCTTCGAGCACTGCCTTGATGAACACAACGTCCTTGGCGCGCACCACCACGTGACGCTGCACCATTCCTTCGCCGATAAGTGGGGAGACAGGCTTTCGACCCAAAGCGCTGTGGAAACTAGCACATCAGCCGGGAGCTGCCGGCGGCTCTTCTGCGGTGACGCGATGGCGCTCGCGTACCCGCTCTTGCACGTAGGCCACGATGCGCTCCGCATACGTGTCGAAGCGCGGACACACGCAGCTGTCGCCGAGCAACTCGCGTCGCGCACGCCCCTCGAAGCGCACACGAGACTCGAGCATCTCGACCAGGCCCAGGTGACTCTGGGACACCCGGCCGACGCCGGGGGTGCGCAACAGGGCCTTGGTGACGTTGTTGGGGATGTTGCCACGCGGCGCCGGGCGCCCACCCACGCGGGCCACCAGGTCGAACACTTGGCGCCCAGACAGAGGCTCGTCGTCCACAAGATGGATCGTGCGACCAATGGCGCGGGGGTCACGCCCGAGCAACCGCGCGGCCCGCACCACAAAGTCCACCGGGACGAGATGCAGCGGTTCATCGCGCGTGGGCAATGGCAGCGCCATCTCCGGCGGCGAGGTCAGGATGAGCACCATCAGCAGGTACGGACCGTCGAAGCGGTCGACCTCGCCGGTCACCGAGTCGCCGATGATGACGCTGGGCCGAAGGACCACGATGGGGCTCTTGCGCATGGCCGCGCGAACCAACTTTTCGGCGATGCCGCGGGTCTCCTCGACGGCATTGCGGAAGCTTTGCCCGCGATCGAGGTCTTCTTCGTGGAAGGTGCCCACGGTGTCGCCGGCCACGGCCGTGGACGAGTGAAAGACCAACGCTCGAAGGTTTGGCGTGTTCTCGGCGAACCCCAAGATCTCTTGGGCCCCCTTGACGTTGACCAGCTCGGCTTCTTTGCGATCGGCCCCGAGGTACGTGACATGCGCCATATGGTGCACGCGGTCGACGGTACTCGTCAGCTCGCGCCATTCGGCGCCCGATAAACCAAGGTCCATGGCGGCGGCGTCACCGGAGGTAAGGATGACCCGCTCGCGGGCCTGTGCAGGCAGCGCCTCCCAGGCGAGCTTGGCCTCGCGTTCGAGCTTGTCGTGCACCACGGCATGCACGAGGGTCCGCGGCTCCGAAGACACCAATTCGGCACACATCCTTCGGGCGGCGAACGAGGGAAACCCCGTGAGGAGTATGACTTCGTCGTAGCCGCGCCGCGCCATGCGATGTGCCTTCCGAGCGCCCGTGACTCGGGCGTGTTCCTACTTACGGCCCGCAGTACTGTGCGCCAACGGCGCCGATCCAGTTGCCGAAGCTATTGCCGTAGGCGGGGTTCGCAGGGTTGCAGAAGGAGCCCTGCCCGGCGATGAGCGACGTGAGAATGCAGCCCGACTGCTGGACAAAGGACTGGCATTGCCCTCCCTGCACCGAGGCACGGCACTGGGTGGTCTGGGCGCCGGCCACGCATCCGGAGCAGCTCTTGACCTCGCAGTCCACCTCGCAACCCGTGCTGCGATTGCAACCAGCGCCAACGAACGGAGCCACGCAGTTGTAGATGCCCGTCAGCTCGGCAAAGGGCGTGTTGAAGGGCGAGAGGCAGCCGGCACAGGGGCTGTTGGTGGCCTGCAAGAACGCAAAGAACGCCACGCATGCCGCGGAATCCGCGCCACCGGCGCACGCGGCCCGCAGGTCTTGGAGCTCGCTCGCCGTGCAAAGATTCTGGTTGCGTGGCCGAACCGCAGTGGTCACGCCATTGGGGCACTGTCCGTAGGTGGACGGGCACACGGGCTGCGCGCGGCAGGCACGCGGGTCCGCAGCGGTGTCGCAGGTGGTTCCCTGGAGCTGACAGTTCTGGCAGGCGGCGCCCCCCGACCCACAGCGGTTATTTAGGAAGCCGCCGAAGCACTGGTTGCCCTGGCAACAACCAGGACAGGTGTCCGCGCAGGTGGTGTTGTTCTGACAAGTGCCGGCGCCGACGTCGCACGTCTGGTTTGCGCTGCAGGCCTGGCATTGTTTGCCGCCAACGCCGCAAGCGTCACGCGTGGGGCTGTCGACGCACACGTCGCCCAGGCAGCAGCCCTTGCAGTTGGTGGGTCCGCAACCGGGCGCCGCCTGGCACGTACGCTCCGTGGCTGCGGCGCCACTGCAGACGCGGCCGGTCTGCCCGCAATTGGTGCAGGCCTGGCCGGCCTTGCCGCAGGCGGTGTCATCGAAGCCGCCGACGCACACGGTGCCCAGGCAGCAGCCACCACAGTTTTGCGGGCCGCAGCTCTCGGTGCCGACACAACGGACCGCCGACGAGGTGCTCGCATCGCAGGTCTGGCCCCGGGAGGCACAGTCCGCGCAGCTGCCGCCGCCAGACCCACATGCCTTGTCGTCGCGGCCTTGGACGCAAGTCCCGCCGACGCAGCAGCCCGAAGGACACGTGAGCGGTCCGCAACCCGAGGCGGCGCAGCTCCGACGGAGCAAATCGCAGGTTCGACCATCGGCGGAGCAGTCTGTGCAGCGCTCACCCTCGCCACCGCAGGCCGTGGTGGCCTGCCCGGACAGGCACACGCTGGTGCCATTGGGCTGCGTGGCACAGCAGCCCGTGGAGCACGAGTCGCTGTTGCAACGCGTGACCGTACGCCCACACGCCTTGCGCGTGGCGTCGCAGGTGTCTTGGCCGAGGGCGGTGCAGTCCGAACAGGCTTGGCCAAAGATGCCGCAGGCCCGCAAATCGGTGCCCGTGCGGCACACGCCCCGGGCATCGCAGCAGCCCGTGGGGCACGTTGCCGGCGAACACACGCCACCTTCAGGGGTCGGCGTGACCGTGCCCCCATCGAGCAGCAACGAGTCTTCGAGGCTGGAGCGCCCGCAGCCGACGCCGAGGCTTGCGGCGAGCAACACTAACGCAAGGAACACAAAAGCAAGGGCCGAGGGGCGGGAGCGATACGGCATGTTGGCGAGGGCAGCGTATCGCTTATCGCCCGGGGGACCAACGCTTTCGGGGGGCCGGGCGCCTCACATTGTGCCGATCCGAACGGGGCCCCAGCTCCGAGACGGAACGGAGATGCCCGGACAACGGGCCCCTCGGGCCCAACGCCCCTCCCCGTCTTGAGCGCTAGGCGCGGGCGCGACGGCGCCGCACGAAAATGGCGACGGTGAACTGGGCCGCTAGCGTGAGCACGATGGACGCCCCTTCGGGCCAGCCCAAATCGTGCGCCGCCACAAACCCAAGAAACACGCCCAGCACGCCCATGCTCATGGCGTAGGCCACGACGCCGCCGAGAGACCGCCCGAGCAGCTTTCCTGATGCCGCCGGGATGACCAAGAACGCGCTGACCAGCACGACACCCGCCAGGCGAATGGCGGCGACCACCACAGCGGCAAGAAGCGACAGCAGGGCACTTTCGAGCCAACCGACCTGGATGCCCGAGAGCCGCGCGAGTTCCTCGTCGAAGGTGGCGTAGGCGATGCGCGTCCAGGCAAAGGCAAAGAACACGAGGGTCACGATGGCGATGGTCACCACCGTCCAGAGATCGTCGGACCCTACGAGCAGGATGTTGCCGAAGAGGAGCTGCTCGGGGTCGAAGACGCCGCGGGACTTAGCCTTGCGCAGCAAAATGACGCCGAGCGCAAAACAGACGGCGAACAGGATGGCCATGG
>JBIKNA010000366.1:0-7696 GCA_044358965.1 Polyangiaceae bacterium | reverse complement strand
CGGGCCTTTGCGATCTGGGCCACAAGAAAGAGAACGAGCCGCCCAAACCTGCATCGTGTACCGCCGAGAAGAAGCCCGGGCCCGACATCTGCCCCTTCAAGGGCGACAAGCCTGCCATTGACCCGAACAAGCTCAAGGCCTGCGGCGACGGCGCGCACTGCCTGCCCACGGGACTTATCCAGCCTGGCCTCCGCAACGAGCTCGACAAGTGCCCAGGCACCGATGGGCTCTGCGCCCCGGATAAGCTCATCGCCGCCGCCGGCAACTTCATCCCCAAGACCTGCGCCTCGCTTGGCAACGCCGAAGGACGCTGCATGTCCACGGCCCTGCCGCAGATTCGCGCCCAGAAAGACGTGCTACCCGGTGAGGGCTGCGACGCCAACGAACGCTGCGCGCCGTGTTTCGACCCGGTCTCGGGCAAAGCCTTGCCCACCTGCACGACGTCCTGTGATCCCGGGCCGACGAAGCCGAAGGTGGTGTTCAAGGGTTGTGGCGACAACCTCGGCCGTTGCGTGCCCAAGGCCGTGGTCGGTGGAGGCACCAGTGAACTCGTGTTGGCGCAGGGCGAGTGCGAGGACGGCGAGCTATGCGCGCCCCTCGCTGCGGTCACAACAGATGTCACTCCCAAGACCTGCAAGTACCCTGGTGGAACACCGGGCGTTTGTTACCAGGCCGTGTTCTCATGGCTGGGCAAGAACCTGCTCTTGTCCAAACACGAATGCGACGACGGTTTTCTATGCGCCCCATGCGATGCCAAGAAACCTGCCAAGGGGTGCCCCGCCAAAACCGAGGCGCCGAAACAGTGAACCCCCGCCTTGCGCTTGCCGCGGCCAGTGCCCTCGCCTTTGGGCTCCTCACCACGGAGCCTGCGCGCGCCAGTGGGCTCGAGGCGCCCGATCTCGGGGTCCAAGCCCTTGGCCGAGGCGCAGCGTTCACCGCACGCGCCGACGACGGCATGGCGGTCTTGTACAACGTCGGAGGCTTCGCCCAGCAGCGCGGCACCAAGCTCACGCTCAGCACCAACGTAGCGTTCTCCGACACGCGCTTTGCCCGCGCCGGCAAGTACTTGGACGACGCCCGGGATCCAGCGACGCCTTGGGGCGGCAAGAACTACCCGGTGGTGGGCAGCACCGGCGGCCCCGCGATCATCCCATCGCTCGTGGTGTCGAGCGACTTCGGTCTCGACCGTTGGACCTTCGCCGCAGCCTTCTTCACGCCCTCCCCGGCCGGCGGCGGCACCTTCCCCTTGGGCGTGGCCAATGGCGTCCCCAACCCCGCGCGGTACATGGCGCTGTCGACCGCGGGTCTTGTGGCATTCCCCACTGCGGCGGCATCGTATCGCGTGACCGACTCCCTCGATGTGGGCCTCGCCGCGCACCTCGTGGTCGTCCGCGTGGACTCCTACAGCGTCAGCTACTTCGATTTCGACCCGGGCACGTGCAAGAACGCCGAGTACCAGCCCTGCGATGCACTGAGCCGCGTGCAGACCGAGGGCTCCGGGGGCGCGGCCTCCATCGGCGCCCTCTATCGGGTGTCCGACACGTGGCACGTGGGGCTCAACCTTCGCTCGGGCTTCAGCGCCGACACCACGGGCACCGTCCAGGCCAACGCGCCCAAGATCCTGAGCGCGTCGTCCCCACCAGCGGAGATCCAGGTGAGCCTCTCGATGCCGTGGATTGCGCGCTTCGGCGTGCGTCACATCATCAAGACCGGCAAGTTCGAGACCGCAGACATCGAGGTCAACGGCACCTACGAAGCCTGGTCCAGCGCGTCCAAGACCCGCGTGTTCATCCCCAAGCTGGGCGACTTCAAGAACGTCGACCAGTCCATCGACAACGGCTACACCGATGCCGGCAGCCTCCGCGTGGGTGGCGCGTACAACCTTCCGGCCTTGGGCGGCATCGGCACGCTCCGCGCCGGGGCCTTCTACGACGCGTCTGCGGTGCCCGTGTCCCGCATCCGGCCGGGTCAAGCCGCCCTCGACAAGTTGGGGCTTACCTTGGGCGCGGGCCTCGAAGTCGGTGCCGTCCGGCTCAACGTGGCCTACGCCGCCGTTCTGTCGCCCGAGGTCGAGGTCAAGAACGGCGACATCATTCTCACCAACGCCGCGCGGCAGGGCATCTCGCGTTCGGCCGACGACAAGCCCTACGGCGCCGTCAACAACGGTACGTACTCTGCGCAAACTCACATCGTCTCGTTTGGCGCCGAAGTGGCCTTCGACAAGCTGTTTGCCAAAGACCCGCCAAAAGCCAAAACCCCCGAAGACACCTGATCCGAGGGACCAACATCGCCGGGCCGCGATTCCCGGGCCGTCAAGCGAGCGCGCATGGCCGCGCTCGACCTTCGATCATGCTCGGCGCATTAGCGGAACGTGCCCACATCGATGTTGCCGAGGGCGCTGCCGTCGGCCAGGCGTCCGCCCACCGAGTAGATGAAGTTCTTGTATGTCGGCGTCTGATGAACGTGGCCACGTTTGGCCGACAGGCGCGCGTCCACTTCGCCTACCTCGAAATCGAGGGTGTCGACGTTGACGATGCCCCGAAGCACATGGTCCGTGTAGGGCTCACTGGACTTTTCGTTGCTGAGTCCACCGAACAAGTAGACCCGACCGCCAAACACTTGCGCCGACGAGATGCTGAGGGGCACCGGCAGATCCCCCGCGGGCTCCCATGCGCCAAGGCTGCCATCGCAGCCGAGCTGGGCGCGCACGACGTCCGTGCGGCTCGGTGGATTGCCCGAGAGACCTTTGATGAGGCCGCCGGCCAGATACACGTGGTCGTTCCAGACGAAGGCCACGTGATGGCTCCGAGGCGGGTCCAGCGGCGGAAGGTCCACCCGCGCGCCCAGCGTGCCGTCGTCGTTGACCGGGAAACGTACGGACATGCTGGAGGCCGCGGAGCCCTTGGTCCCTCCGAACACGTAGACCGACTTGCCGAATGACACGGCCGCCGCGTGCATGAGCGCCTCGGGCAGGTCCGGCCCCTTGGCAAAGGCGCCCAATGTTCCGGATGTCCGGTCGATCTTGGCGAAGAGCGTCTCCTTCGCGTAGGCCGTTTTGGGAACATTGACGATGCCACCGGCCATGACCAATGTGTCCCCCGCCACGGCCAGCGCCGCGCCCGCGAGCCCGCGGGGCATGGCCGCCTGCTTTTCGAACGCCGACAGCGAGCCGTCGGGGGCGATCTTGGCGCGCTGCACGTCGTCCTGAACCGTGTCGAACGATGCGTCCGGGGTACCGCCAATCACGAACAAGAAGGGCCCATTGTCCGATTCGATCACCGTCGTCACATGGTGATCCCGGGCCCCGGACAAGTCCGCCGAAGCACGCGCGACGGAGAGCACTGGCTCGGTTGCGGGAGCGATGGCCCGCGGAGCACCGCAGACATCCGTGGGCTTGCTGGTGCCGGGCGCTGCGGGCGCCGCAGGTGCCGTGGGGTCCGCCGCCGAAGCTGCCGGCGACGCGTCTGTCGGCGCGGGACTCGAACACGAAGCGAGAAGCAGGCCCACAAGGGCCACGCGAGCATTGAGCGTCATGCCGCTCGGTGCAGCAAGTTCGATGCCTGCAATGCAACGCTGAATTTATGTGCGGACGACGGGACGTGCAGATCTTGACGCACCGGGCGCTCGTCTCTCACGCACCTTCTTTCCCACGCGCACCTACCTAGCGTCGCCGGCGCGCCGATCCATGCAAGACACACCCATGACAGGTGTGTTCTGCTTGGGACATGAACCAGAACGCACCCCCTCCTGGTGGCTACGGTGGACCTCCGCCCGGTTTTGGGCCGCCCGAGGGCTACGGCCAGCAGCCGCAACAACAAGGCTATGGCCAGCAGCCGCCGCAGCAGCAGCAAGGCTACGGCCAGCAGCCGCCGCAACAACAAGGCTACGGCCAGCCGCCACAGCAACAAGGCTACGGGCAACCTCCCCAGGGCTACGGCCAGCCCCCACAACCGCAAGGCTACGGGCAACCTCCCCAAGGTTACGGCCAGCCGCCGCAACCGCAAGGCTACGGCCAGCCGCCGCAGGGCTACGCCCAGCAGCCTCAGGGTGGCTTTGGTGCGCCACCCGGGTACATGCAGGCGCCCCAGGGCTTCCCCGGCACCCAGGCAGTCCCGGGGCCGGGCGGCATCTTTGTGAACTGTCCCAAGTGCGGCAGCCCCAACACCCACAAGCCCACCTTCACCTGGTGGGGTGGCATTCTTGGGCCTGCGCTCTTCAAGCACCGCGTCTGCAACAGCTGCAGCCTCGGCTACAACGAGCGCAGCGGCAAAGACAACACCACGGCCATCATCATGTACTACGGCGTGGCCATCGGTCTTTGCATCGTGTTCGCGATCATCAGCGCGCTCGCGCACTAGCGGAAGCTAATCCGCGATTCCAAACTCTCGCACGACGGCCATGTGTTGCATGGATGGCGCATCGCTATCGCCCACCGTGGCCGGTGGCACCGCGTCCAGGGGCGAGAACACCCGCGTATCGAACACGAGCCCTGCGGCGAACGTCGCTCCGCCGATCTCGGTGGGGCGCGCGCAGCCGTGGAGCGCCCCGTTGCCAATCACCCAGTCGTAGGGCTTGCTGCGCGGCGCGCTGGTGTTCGCGTTGCCCGCTTGGTCCGCCGGGTAAGGCCCCTTCGTCTGCAGCACCGGCGACAACGTCCCGAGCGCGGCTTCGTCCCGCACGTTGGTGTTCAAATCTCCGCCGACGACCACGAAAGCGTTGCTGGGCAATGACTGTAAACGCCCCAGCAACGCCGAGGCTTCGGCGTTCCTGTCCGACGCGCTCGTGGTGAGCAGGTGCACGCTGACAGCGTACAAGTCTGTGGGGCCCGGCACGTCGATGCGCGCCCAGGTAAAGGCCCGGTTGCTCACCTGCGGATCCACCCAATCGCCCGAGTCCACGATGGGGTAGCGCGAGGCAATGCCGTTGGGGATGTCGGACCCGTTGGCCGAAGCTCCGCGCACGAAGGCAAACTCGGCGCCGAAGGCCGCATCGACGAAAGCACGCTGCGCCGCCACACCATTGTCGCCGTACTTGAACTCCTGAATGAGCGCGACATCGGGCGAAAGGGCCTTCCAGATGCGAATGCCGTGACCTGCGTCGTAGGTTTGACCAGTTCCGCTCGACAGGTTCCCGGCGACGATCCGGACCTTCTTGTTGCCACACTGGGCCGGTCCCGCATCCGTGGGCACGAACACGTCGCCGCCGGCATCGAGCGACACATCCGCACTCGCATCGGCAGAGCCACCGTCGACCCCGGGCCCCGACGCATCGGATGCATCGATGCCACCGTCGCCAGCGGGAACGCGGGGTACGGCAAGGACGTCCCCATCGCCACACGCCGCCGCGGCAAGGAGCACCAGAAGCGGCAAGAGGGCCGCCGGTCGCCAACCAAGAGACACGGAACGCATCGAAAGACGAAGGCTCAAGTGCTTGAGCGTAGCGCGAAAAAGATTGGAGGCGCAGCAAGGCAGGCTGGCTCGTCCCTGCGCCAGGCAGACCGGTGGACTCTTTCTTTGCCCCTTCCGTGGGCCAGGAGCGTCTGTGGGCCCGGCCCGGCGGCCGGGGGTGAGCTTGCCAAGCAAGCAGGTGCCCGGGGCCAGCCCCGGAAGGGGTGTCGGACGGGCCAAGGGCGGGACCAGAAACGAAAAAGCCCGGGATAACCGGGCTTTTCTTCAGAGCGGGAGAAGGGATTCGAACCCTCGACGTCCACCTTGGCAAGGTGGCACTCTACCACTGAGTTACTCCCGCAGTGGGGTGCGGAATCTGCCTGTATCCGGCCTTGGTGTCAACGATTTTTTGCGGCATGCCCCCGGGAGCCAAACCTTCGGGCGCCCACAAGCCTGTGTCCTCGGCCGGGTCAATCCGGCAGCACAACGTTGGACTTGGCCTCGAGCCGATACACGAGCGTGAACTCCCGGGACTCCCCTGCCCCAAGCTCCACCTCGCCGAAGGAATAGAAGCCATCGCGCGCATCGCCTTCGGCGGTGAGTCCAGGCGCGTCGGCCACGTGCACCACAAGGTCCTCGATTTCGCTCACGGGCACACGCTCGATGACGCGAAGTCGAACACGCTCTGCCGAGGTGTTGGAGACGAAGCCGTGAACCTTCCGCTCGACATGCTGCGTACCGGTGACCGCCGTGGTCTTTCGCTCTTCGTCCACCCTGCGCCGCACGGTGACCCGCGCATCCGCGCCCAAGGAGAGTTCGAACGGCTCTCCGGGTCCCACGAACTTCAGCTGCCCGCGGCCGGTGATCTCGTTGCCACGGCCCACGGCCACGGGTCCAGGCAGTAGCGGGCCTTGGCCACGCAACGTGGCCTGCGCGCGCAGGTGCGTTGTCTCGGATAGCTCCGGGAAGCACACAAGGCTCGTGGTGCACGGCACCCTCCGACGACCAAGCTCGATGCGACAAGGGCGACCGTCGCTTTCGACGGTTGCCGGCGCCGGGGCCACGAGCCACTGCGGCTCACCGCCATCGTCCACGCCCGGCATCTCGTCGGCGTCGCGAACGCCGGCGGCACCCGCCTTTTGGATGGCCTGCTCCCGGGCTTCGACAACCACGCGTTTGCGTTCGTCGTCGCTCTTCTTGCGGGTGCTCAGCACATCGTCGGTCAAGATCGGCGGGCTCGCCTCCTCGGCGGGACGCGCTGTCGAGAAGCGGCAGCGCACATTGCTCCAGTCTTCGCCGGTGCGCTGCCACACGCTCGCATAGGTCACGATGGACAACTCGTTCGCCTGATCATCCAGCATGACCACGTGTGAAGGCCGCCAGAGCGCGCAGGGAAGACGGTAGGCAATGGACAGCGAAACCACACCGGCCTGCAGCACGTCGAGTTCGATTTCTGCCTCCGCAACGTACCGGGGCTTCTTGATGCGACCCTGCGCAAGCCGGCTTTCGTTGAGCGACAAGTTCCGCTCGAGCTCCCCGCGCTCAGTCTGGAGCAACTGCGTCGTGGCCAAGGCGGCGTCCCACGCGCGCTCGATGGCCTCGTAGGCGGCACGCATCTCGGCGCGCGCCTCGCTGGCGCGGGAAGGCACACTCGCCGCGGCTTGCGCATAAACGCCCAGCAGTCGCTTGCAGCGCTCGACCTCTGCGCGCGCGCGTTGCAGGCCCAGGTCGACCTCGCCGATGCGGCCGCGCAAGTCGTCTACCCCTTGCTGCAGTGCCTGAAGCTCCACTGCGGTGGCATGGGTGTAGGTCTGCACATGCCGATGCACCTTGGCTTGCACGACCCGCGCCGAAGTCACCGAAGCAGTCACCGAAAGGCTCCGGTCGTCGACCAGCAAGCTCAGCCCGGGCACGCGCACGCGAACCCTGCCGACGGGAAGGGAGATCTCCGCGTCGCGAAGCACCAACGCGCGGTCCTCGAAGAACGTGATCTCCGTCACCTTGGAGAGGGCCTCCTGCATCATGTCGCGATCAACCACGGCGGCTACCTCCGACGATGTCGAGTTTGTTGGAGAAGGCCAAGCGGTAGGCGAGCTCCGCGCGGGCCTTGCCCCCCTTGGGCACACTCAGCACGAAACGTTTGCCACCGCGCAACGGTGCCGAGCGGGCACGCTGGTCGTAGTCCTCCGGGGTTGGTTCCGCCCGCAGCACCTTGACCTCGAGCGCCTTGTCGTCGGTCACCGGCACGCGCTCGAAGACTTGGACGGACTGCACCTCGCCAACAGTGCTTGCCACGTCGATTTCGACAA
>JBIKNA010000365.1:0-7709 GCA_044358965.1 Polyangiaceae bacterium | reverse complement strand
AAACAATCGACTGTAAAGCTCATCGTGTTTGCCGGCGTACAGCTCCAAGAGGGGGCTCGCCTGGGACGCCGTCGCTATGGTGAGATGCGAGGTGTCATCGAGGGCGCGCTGCAGAAGCGGCGCAAAGGCAGCCTGCATGCGGCCCGCCTCGTGGGGGCCCACAAGCCCCAGACGCACCGCAGCAGACAACACACTGCGCAGCTGCCCGAGCAACAAGGTGCCTCTGGCATCCGCGAGACCAACGCCGAGGGTGCGCGTGGCCAAGCCAAACAGGGGCGCGTGATGACTGCACGTATCTGCCGCAGCCGAGAGCACGGAAGAAAGCTCTGGGAAGATGGCCTGCGCCGTGGCTGCAAATGCCCGGCCTTGCGTGCGGCTGGCGCGGTTTTGCACCGGGTTCAGTAAGAAAGCATCGAGGGCGCGATCCCAGAGGGACAGTTGGGCCGGCGCGGTGTGCGCCTGGGCCATGAACGGCAGGGTCCCCGTGGCCGCAGACCACACCGCCTCGTGGCAAAAGCGCTGCAAGTCTTGGCCGTGCCGCACGTGCCCAAGCTGCGCCGAAGCCTCGAGCCCCGCGGAGTGCGCGAAGCCACCAGCCGGGAACGCCGAGTCGGCGAGCTGCAACAGCAGAAAGTTCATGGCCAAAACATGAAGGCTTGGAACACCGGGGGCGTTGGGGCGTTGCCTAGAAAAGTGCGTAGCGTTGCGAAAGGGGAAGCACCCGCGCCGGTAGGCTCGTCAGGAGCATGCCGTCCGCCCGCACCTCGTAGGTCTCCGGATCCACCTGGATCTTGGGCAAGGCGTCATTGAGCTTCATGCTCAGCTTGTTGACCTTGCGGCAGCCGCGCACGGCATAGAGGCGCTTGTGAAGCCCCAGGGCCCGGATGTGTCCTTCCTCGAAGGCGCGCTTGGACACAAACGCCATGGACGTGGCGCCGATGGCGCCGGGTCGCGCGCCGAACATGGGCCGCATGTACGACGGTTGCGGTGTGGGAATGCTGGCATTGGGATCGCCCATCTTCGACCACGCGATGAATCCGCCCTTGAGCACCATCTCCGGCCGCACGCCGAAGAAGCCAGGTTTCCACAGCACCAGGTCGGCCCACTTGCCAACCTCGATGGATCCGACCTCGGCGCCGACGCCGTGCGCAATGGCCGGGTTGATCGTGTACTTGGCGATGTACCGACGAACGCGAAAGTTGTCGTTGGCGCCGGTCTCTTGGGCCAAACGCCCGCGCTCGCTCTTCATCTTGGCTGCTGTCTGCCAGGTGCGCGTGAGCACCTCGCCCACGCGGCCCATGGCCTGGCTGTCGCTCGAGATCATGCTGATGGCCCCCAGATCATGGAGCACGTCTTCGGCGGCGATGGTCTCGCCGCGAATGCGGCTGTCGGCGAAGGCCAGGTCCTCGGGAATGTTCCGGGACAGGTGATGGCACACCATCAGCATGTCCATGTGCTCTTCGAGGGTGTTGTGCGTGTACGGCCTGGTCGGGTTCGTCGAACTCGGCAGCACGTTTCGCTCGCCACAGACCCGGATGATGTCCGGCGCGTGGCCGCCGCCGGCGCCCTCGGAGTGGTACGTGTGGATGGTGCGGCCTTTGAACGCCGCGATGCTGTCATCGACATAGCCCGACTCGTTGAGCGTGTCGGTGTGGATGGTCACCTGGACGTCCTCGTCTTCGGCGACGTTCAAACAGCAGTCGATGGCCGGGGGGGTGGTGCCCCAGTCCTCGTGAAGCTTGAGGCCAATGGCGCCGGCGCGAATCTGATCGATGAGCCCCTCGGGCTCACGCGTGTTGCCTTTGCCGGTCAGGCCAATATTGAGCGGAATGCTATCCGTGGCCTGCAGCATCAGCTCGATGTGCCGGGCTCCTGGGGTACACGTGGTGGCGTTGGTGCCCGTGGCGGGGCCCGTGCCGCCGCCGATGAAGGTGGTCACGCCGCTGGCCAGAGCCTCGTCGGCCTGCTGCGGGCAGATGAAATGGATATGCGCGTCGATGCCTCCGGCGGTGACGATGAGGCCTTCGCCGGCGATGACTTCGGTGGTGACGCCGATGCTCATGCCGGGGGTTACGCCGGGCATGATGCGGGGGTTGCCAGACTTGCCGAGGCCGACGATGCGACCGTTCTTGATGCCAATGTCGGCCTTGAAGACCCCGGACCAATCCACGATGAGCGCGCTCGTGATGACCAAGTCCAAGGCACCGTGATCCGTGATGCCCGGCGTCTGGCCCATGGCATCGCGCAACACCTTGCCCCCGCCGAACTTGCACTCGTCGCCGTAGGCGCCGCCGGTTGCCGTGGCGTCCTTCTCCACTTCGATAACCAGACCCGTATCTCCGAGCTGCACGCGATCGCCCACGGTGGGCCCGTACATGTCTGCGTAGGCTGTTCGGGGAAGGTGCATCAGGAGTCCTCCGGCATCTGTTCGGCCTCGCGCTGAAACCGCTTGGAGGTAAGCCCGGGCGACGAGTCCAGGCTGGGCGGCACTGCAGAGGCCGCCAGCGCCACCAGGACCACCGTTTTGGTCTCGCCGGGCTCGAAACGCACCCCCGTGCCCGCGGGGATGTCTAGACGCATGCCATGGGCGAGGGCGCGGTCGAAATCCAGGGCTTGGTTGGTCTCCCAGAATGGGTAGTGGCTGCCGACCTGGATGGGTCGATCGCCGCGGCTGACCACGGTGAGCGATATCCGTGGCCGACCGGCGTTGAGCTCGATGTCGCCGGGCGCGATCTCCAGACAGCCCGGGGGGGCCGCAAGCGCCGAAGGGGCCGCAGCCCCGCGCAGCGGCCGCGTTGGAACCGGCAAGAAGCTTCCGTAGAGCGCGAGTTCGAGCTCTCCAAACTCGAGGCAGATGGGCTCGTGCACGGTGACCAGCTTGGTCCCGTCGGGGAACGTGCCCTCGATTTGTACGTCGTGCACCAGCTCGGGCACGCCCTCCATGACGTCTGTGCGACCGAGGATGCGCTTGCCGAGCCCCATGAGCTCCTGCACCGATCGCCCCTCACGGATCCATTCGAGGAGCACCGTGGCGACCAGCGCGATGGCCTCGGGGTAGTTCAGCACGAGGCCCCGGGCCAGGCGCTTTTGCGCCAGAAACCCCGCCTGGTGCAGCATGAGCTTGTCGAGGTCCCGGGGCGCCAGATGCATGTCGCGCAAAGGCTCTCCCAGGCGCCGTTTCCGGCAGGTTTCTGCCAGGTCCCAATCTCACTTCATGCTCTGGCGCGCGCGGGGGACGCCGCTAGCCGTGCCGGCGCAGCGGATCTGGCCCAAGCAGCGACTCGGGCCATGGCGAAACGAAACTTCGCAGGCGTTCCATGAGGGCGTCGGCCGTTTTGCCAGCGGCGCGCACCACGCGCACCGGGCCGTGCGCAAATGCGCTGCAAACGCTCTCGGGCGTGCTGGGCTCAGGCCCAAGGTCCAGGGCCAGGCGTCCGGGAACCCGGGGGCCCACGGCCAACAGCGCCCCAAAGGCCTGGAAGGGCCCAAAACTGCCCGGCGGCAACCGGTCCGGCCGCACGTTCAGCGCCTCCACGGCGAGCATATCTTGGCCTTGGTGCAGCTCGGTCCGCATGTCGAGCTCGCCGAACGCAAACCGCTCGCCGGTGCCGTAGCGACCACTGGTCCACGCGTCGACCCAGACCACGCTGGCGCCCGGGGCCAGGTGCACGAGGGCACGCTGCCGGTGCGTCGCGTTCTCGAAACAAGAGATGGGCTCGGGCAGAAAGACGAGCAGGGCATCCGGGCCCACATGGGCCTCGACCAAGGCCTCGGTGTGACCGCGGTACGCGCGCTGGTGACCGGGCGTGGACACGAACGCCGCGGCACCGTCGTCGACTTGAACGTGCAGCTTGATCTGGTCGCCCTGAACCAGTCCGCCGCCGAAGCTCGTGGTCTGGAACCACGCACACGGACCCGTTGGCTTCGAGCACACGACGCGCACAGGCGCGCGGTGCTGCATCTCGGTGGCGACGGACTGGCCGTTGACCAGGCTTACGCGAATCCGGCCAAATCCCCCAGAAACCCCATCCGGTAAGTTTACATAATGCATCTTATGCGAACTAAGCACAGGGGTGTGGAGGGGGGCCGTCGGCAGACGCAAGTCCGCCTTCCGGAGGCTTACGCGAGCGCGCCTTCGGCTCAGTCCTTGGGCGCAACGACAACGTTGGTTGGCGGCTGGAGACCAATGCCGAGCAACGTGCCTTGGTGGTTCATGATGAACGCACGCAGACCGTATGCCGCTGGCGACTGTGAGAACGCGCCACCGAAGTCGATGCCATCGATGACCCGACCGTTGATCGGCGACAGCAACAAGACGCCGTAACGCGTGGTGCCGACCATGAGCGCCCCGGCAATGACCGCCGGCGCCGTGATGCCGCCCTCGGGCACCGGGTTCCGCCAGAGCATGCGCCCAGAGCTGGTGTCGAGGCCCCACAACCCCGTGGTGCCGCTGGAGGCCACCAGGATCTTGCGGGCTGGAATCTTGGGTCCAACGCCGTTGTCGGGGCCGCCGGGACTTGGCGCGTGCGCGGGCTCGTGGAACAGAAGCAGCTCCGTCACGCCCTTGGCCTTGTCGTTGGCCCACACCCGGGTTCCCGTGACCGCATCGAGCGCGTAGACCCCGCCTGCGTAGCTGGCCACGAAGACCACCTTGGCGGTGCCCTGTTCGTCGGTGTCGATGACCGGCGTGGTGTCGACATCTAGATACCGTGGCGCTTCGCCCACGCCGGACGATTGCTCGACCTCGGCGGCCAAGTCCACGGGCGACCAGCGCTCGCTGCCGTCGCGGACATCGTAGGCCGCGACGTTGCCGTCGGAGAACGCCGTGTACACGATGCCCGTCCGGTGGTCGATGGCCGGTCCGGCGTAACCTGCGACCTCCATACCCAGGGCGCTGGTTCGGTGGGCCTGCCAACGAGGCTTGCCCGTGCGCCGGTCGATGGCGAACAGGTAGTCCGCCGCGTTGGCGAACACGAGCGTCTCGCCGTGCCTGACGGGTTTCTTGGACACCTCGGCGCCGCTACTGAAGCGGAAGACCAAGGCCCCGTTGGCCGCACGCACCGCGTACAGCGCGCCGTCGTGGGATCCAAAGAACACGACGTCGAGCTCCTCGTCGTAGTACGGCTCGGACTGGACGATGCCCGTGGTTTCGTAGCGCCAAATGGTGCTTCCGTCGCTGGCGCGCAGCGCGTAGAGACCGCGGTCGGCGGAACCGACGAATACCCGGTTGTGCCGGGCGTCGATTTCCGGTCGCCCGCGCTCGTATTCCTCGCCCACTTGCCGCGACGTGGCCGTCACGGCCCGGTGCACCACGACGTGCATGGACCCGCTGGGCCGCCCGTACCAGATGGGCCGCTCGGGGTTGACCCGATCGTTGGTGACGGCGTCGGTGGTGGCGCAGGACGCAACGGACACCGCCGCCAGACAGGCCCCGACGACTTGTGCGCGAAGAAGCATCACGGGTGACCGCCGCCGCCTTTTTGCTGCTGCTGCATGCGCTTGATCATCTCCATGAGCTGCTGCTGCGAGGGCTGCCCACCCTGGCCAAAGCCACCCATGCCGCCCATGCCGCCCATTTGGGGCTTGGGCGGCACCGCCGACGGATCCAAGCTGCGCAGTCGGTCCGTGGCCGCCTCGTCGAGGTACGCAAACGGGTGGCTATCGCCCTTTTGCAGCCGCTCACGAACGTTCTTGAGCAGCTCCTTGGCCTTGTCCTTGTCGCCCTTTTGCTGGAGCACGCGGGCCTGGTGGTACATGGCGAGCTCCTTGAAGCCGAGCACGTCCGCCGAGCGCTCCATCTCTTGGTACGTCTTGAGCGCCTCGTCCCAGTTGGACTTGAGCTCGTACGCAAAGCCCAGGCCTTCGAGCGCCCGGCCGCGCACCTGGGCGTCGGCCGTGGCCAGCGCCGAGCTCTTCACGTCGTTGAACGCGCCTGCGGCGCCATCGGCGTCTTTTTTGTCGAGGAGCAACGAGCCCTCGGCCAAGCGCGCCAAGATGGCCGCGCCGCTCTTGGGGTGCTTGGCCCGCACGTCTTGGTACTTTTTGAGGGCGCTCTCGCGGCGCTCTTCGGGCGTTTTGAACACGGGGCGCGGGTCTTTGGGCGCGTTGTCGGCGTCCTCTTTGCTGGTGTCAGCAATGCGTCCGCGTTCGTCGGCCACGGCGCGCGACAAATCTCCGGAGGCCTGGGCCTCGGCCTTGCGCTCCATGTAGCTGTACCCCGCGAACCCGGCCGCGGCGGCAGCCAGCACCACGGCAAAGAGCGTGACCTGGCGCTGGTTCTCTTTGATGAGCGTAGAGAGCTTGCGCGTTTGCGATAGCAGCGGATCGTCGACCTCGGCGGCGGTGCCGGGCTCCGACGGCGCGCGCGTGGTCGGGCGCTTGACCTCTTTTTTGCCGATGCCGGCGAGGCGCTTGGAGGCCGCGGACTCGAGGCCGCCCTTCTTGCCCTTTTTGGCCCGCCGCGCGGCGAGCTTCTCTTCCTCGGCCCGGGCGATCTTGTCGAGTTCGTCCTCTTCGCCAAGGGCCGCGACACGGGCCGCGATGGCCGCCACGTCCGGGCCTTTGGCCTCGACCGCTTCATCCGTGTCGTCCGCGTCGGCGGCTGCTTTTTCGGGCTCTTTGGCCTCGTCCGCGCCTTTGGCCTCGTCCGCGCCTTTGGCCTCGTCCTTGTCGGCCGAGGCCTCCGCGGCTTCGGCCTTCTTGTCGCCCTGCCCCTCGCCCTTGTCGTCCGCTTTGGAGGCGGTGGCGCTCTCTTTGTCGGCAGCGGCTTTCTTTTCTTCTTCGGACACGGCGAGGTCTCCCTTTATCTGAGCGCACCACTTGGGTGGCACGGCGGGGCGCACCATATCACGGAGGAGCGCCCAGGGCTCGTTTAGTCGGAGGCCCCAGGGCACCGCCATCTACCGGATCTTGCGAGGGGTTTTCGGGGTCCGGAACGAAGGGTTCGGGCGGTGGAGGCGGAATTTCGTCGGCGTGGGGCACGAGCCAGACGTGTCCTTGGGGCACCGATAGTTCGACGGACACCTTTCGGTCTGTTGCCGCGGCCACAAAATCGCCCGCGAACACGCCGGCGAGGCCCGTGTCCGAGAGCGGCACGACCTGGCCCTGCACCGTCAAGCGCGGGACGGCCCCGGCGGCCACGGAGACCCAGGCCCGGTGGGCCCCTTGGGTGGAGAGCGTGACCAACGACTTGGGGGTCTCGAGCGTGAGCTCGGCGCCGCCAGCCCCCGGCGTCAAGAGCCCCGCAGCCTTGGCGATGACCACGCCCGGGGGCCACGGCTCGGGCACACCTGCGAACCGAAGGAGCGGCGCCCGGAGCTCGTCTTTTGCACCAAGGGCCAGGAGCGCCCGCGCCTCGGGTTCCCGCATGCTCTGGTAGCGCTCCCCTTCGAACATGCGGAGCAGCGGCTCTCGCGCAGTCTTGGACCCAAGATCGCCAAGGCCTTTCACCACGAAGGGCCGCAGGCGCACGTCGGGCAATGCGGCGATGAGGCAGGTCGTGGCCTCGGGGCGCTTGGAGGCCACGAGCACGTCGATGATCTGCTTGGACAGCTCGAAGTCTTTGCGCCACACCGCGAACCGCGCCGCCAGTTCGGGCACCCCTCGAAAGTCACCTTGCTCGCCCAGTGCCAACGCCGCACGCAGGCGCAGATCCGCGTCGGCGTCACCGAGCAGCGAAAGCACCGTCGCGTCGATCCCCTGCCCCAAGC
>JBIKNA010000061.1:0-24856 GCA_044358965.1 Polyangiaceae bacterium | reverse complement strand
TGCGTGTCGCTGCCCGCGTCCCGGAGTACAGCTTGCAGGTCGTCCGCCGCAGCCTGCAGGCGACCGTGGAGTCGAGCAGCCTCGCCGCGAGCCAGCAGTGCGCGCAGCGACGGCTCCGGCATCGCGACTTCGTGAAAAGCGACCACCAGCTGCTCGAGCTCTGCGAACGAATGCCCCCGCGCTCGCGCCGCGATCAGGTGAATGGCTGCACGATTGAAGTCGAGGGCCTGCACGACGCGCCGTGCAATCGCAAGGTCGTCTGCGGCGGGCTCTGTGGGGTCGTCGCGGACGTCGGCCACGCAGGCCACCAGAAGACGTACAGCGTCGTCTTCGGAGAGCGGGGGGCGCGCCATGCGAGGGAGTATACAGGCCCCTCTCGCGGCGTCGCACTGTGTCCATGAACCATGCACGTTCCGCATCCAGATCTACCAGGGCGCGGGGGTGGCCGGGGCCTGCGGGGTTTGGGGCCGCACGCTGCGTCGGCGACTCCGTCTGCGGTTTGACGAGGATGCAGCTCGACGTCCAGAAGAAGGGCAGCGGCTTCTCGGTGCCTATGGCACCAACTGTCATCGTGCCATTGCCACGATGGCCTGGCTAAGGGATCGAAATTGATGTGCAAGTTGCATGGGTATGTTCATTGCGGAGCAATTCTGCTCTGTCGGCAGGCCTGGTGCCGCGTCGGGAGCGAACTTCGCGCTGGCGCTTGTCGCCAGCTACGAACTGCACAAGGTCGACCCCGGGTGCATGCCTAACGGACTTCGGTTGTCGTCTGTCGTCTTGTCCTCAACGAACCAGCGTGCCCGCAAGCGGTGCCAGTGCCCTCAGGGCGCCGGGCGAAGCACGGCCGCCAAAGCCGTAGCGCCACACACGGTAGATGCGGTGCTCGTGGCGATGCGCGACGTCGCCGTGCCCAGTTCAACTTCGTCGTCAAAGACGCCGACGCGCCCCAGCGAAGGCCTGAGTTTTGCGTCGGTCGCCGACAGCCACTGGTCATTGTCGGTAGCCCGGCTGTGGGTAAAGACGAGAAGAAGCCGAGCATCGCGCACGGAGACTGGGATCTCGGGGGAAGCGAGCGGTCCGCTCGAAGGTCGACAAGGCTGAAGTCCCTGATGGGGGCGAGCGGGTCCACGCCCCGATAGGCCACAACGACCGCATCCATCGTGACTGCCGTAGACGACTTCGCGACGTACAACGAAGTCGGCTCGTCGTCCTTTGCAAAGCGGTACGCGTGGAGCACGGAGTACCCGACATTGCTGGCCGCGCACGCGGAGTCCCTCGTATCGAGTATCGTCCACGCCTCTGGCAGGGTGGCGACCACATCCGCCACCTTCCGGTCCCGCAGCGCCACCGAAGCGACGAGCAAGTCGCCGCCGACCATGCCCGGAGGCCGCGGGACCACAAATTCCTCAAGAGCCACCACAAGCTGGGTACGGCTGCTCGAGCCCACGAAGCTCACGCGGCTCACGGTGTCGGAACCCGTGTCCGCGCTGGCGTCGCTCTTCGCGGCTTCGGTGCTGGCATCCGCTGCGCCAGCATCGGCATCGCTGCCACCGCCCTGCGTTGTGCCCTCGAAGCCACCGCAGGCACCAAGCGACATCGCACCAAGGACGAACAGAGCGCCCGGGAGTGATGCTTTCATCCGAAATACGGCACCACATGGCTGCAAGCGCACGCCGTCCTACTGCAGACGGAGCGGGCCTTCGCGATCGACAACCCCCCTGGGGGCGTGGGTCTTGGCCCATTCCGCTCGCCGTTCGCCCAACTGTCTGTTCTGGCGCGACGTCAGCCCGCAGAAGCAATGAGCCCCAGCTCCGCGTCGGTGGCGGCGGGGCCGGACTTGTCGCGCGGAGGAAAAGGGCGCTTGGACCAGTGCGGCTCGAAGGCAAAGGAAGAGTGTTGGCGCCCCGGCAAGAGGGCGCCGTTGCCCGCACCTCGCGCGTAGTCGTAGTAGAGCTTGATGATCTCTTCGCGCGTGACTTGTTGAGCCGCAGGATGCTCTAGGCATGCATCGCGCCAGCGGCGAACGCGGGCGTACTTTTGCTCGTTGGGGAGCTCGAAGCCCTCGAAGTACTCGACGAACCAGAAGCGCATGAACATGGGCGTGTACACGGTCTCGACCCAACCAAAGCGATCCCACAAGAACGTGTCGCCTTTTGCGTAGCGAAGCAGCAGCGTGTCGAGGAGTGCGTACTGGGCGAGCAGCTTGGCCTCCAGCGCGTCGCGTTTCGATGCGTCCTGGTTCATGACGTGGCCGTAGCCCGCGCCGACGAAGTCGCCGCACAGCGACGAGAGCATGTTCTCGACGCCACGTTCGAACGGATCGCGCGCAGCGACGCGAGGCTCGGGGAATCGGTCCTCGATGTATTGCATGAGCACCAGGCTCTCGCGCAGTACACCGCCCTCCTCCGTTTCGAGGAACGGCAGCGCGCTTGTTCCAGGCGTCTTGGCGAGCAGCGCCGGGTCTCTGGGCTTGGTGATGTCGACGACGTGGAAGTCGATCTTGCCCTCGAGTTTCTTGAGCGCGAGCAAGATCTCGAGACGCTGGCTGAAGGGACACACCGGAATGTGGTGAACGGATAGAGCTCCCATGCGGCCAACGAGCATAGCGCAGCAAGCTCCGCGCGGGCCATGGGCAGAGGTCTTCGCCGCGCCGGCCTACGGCATCGTCGGTATGGATGACCGACCCGTTGCCGCAATGGGCAGGCGCGGCGCGACCAACGCCGTGGCCAATACGGCCCCTAGCTCAGCTCCAGCTCCGCGACCTGGCGCTCGAAGGTCTCGAGCTTCTTGCCAAGGGTCACGCGTTTTCGGTGAAAGAACCAGAACAGCCCGGACGAGATTCCGAAGGCGCCACCGAAGCCCACCACCGCACGCCAGGGAGCCGCCCGGTACAGGTCAAAGTGCGATGCGAAGGCCCAGACGCTCCAGGGCAAGGCCAGCGCGCACAGGGCCAGGGTCCAGCGTCGGGCGGCATGGTTCCATCGCTGCTCCACGAGCAGCCGCGCCCGGGTGAGTTCGACGTACTGCTTGGTGGAACCCGCACTGGGCGACAGCACGTCTTTGCGCATGCCAAAGTAGTGGGTGAGCCAGGCGCCGTTGAACAGCAGGATGAGCGCCGCGATGCACACGACCTCGATGGCTCCGTGAGACCGCAAGAGCAGCCAGCCCACGATCGTGGTGGAACACGCGGCGCCAAGCACCTCGCCGGCGGCAGCGGCGCGCATGCGCCACATGTCTTTGTGGGCGCGGCGCACCAACTGCCGGGCCGAGGCCTCGGTTTGGCCCAGGCGCTGCCACTCGTTCTGCCAGCTCTCGAGTTCGTTGTCGCTCATGGCTTGTCTCCTTCTGCATCGCTGGTGTCCAAGAGCACGCGCAGCGCGGCGCGTGCCCGGGTGGCTCGAACGGCCACGTTGTTCTCGGTGGTGCCCAGGGCTGCGGCTATCTCGGCCTGCGATAGCCCCTCGAGCATCATGGTCATGACCTGCCGGTGTGACACCGGAAGTGCGCGCACGGCTTCGAGCAGGCGACTGCGTTGCTCGTTGCGCTCGAAGCGTATGGCCGGGTTTTTTCCGGTGGTGGCCATCACTTTGTCTTCGTGATCGTCGATGTCGTCGGTGGCCGTGCCGCGTTTGCTCAGAAAGTGCAGGGCGCGGTTGTGCGCGATGCGAAGCAAGAAGGTCTTCTCGCTGCACTCGCCGCGAAACCGGGGCATCGCCGACCAGAACGCCAGGGCAATGTCTTGACGCAGGTCTGCGCGGTCTGCGGGCGACCGGGCGTAACTTGCGATAAGTCGTTCGAGGGCCGGTAAGTGTTCGCCCAACACGCGCGTTGCGCGCTGGTACAAGTCGTCCGGGGTGCCTGCCCTCGCTGCTGCCATCGAATTGCTCACATACCCATAGTCCGCCGGCGCCCAAGAACCTTACACGGCACCCGACAAATTTTACGTGGCCTGCGTATCGGTCTCGCCGCTGGGCTCCACGTGGGTATCGACCGTCGCTTCGCTGAGCACGGCGGCCACGGCGTTTTCTACGCGGTCGGCCAGGTCGTGGGCCTTGTGCACCGTCCAGCTTCCAGGCACGCGCACCGTCAGGTGCACGAACACGTGGCGCCCGGCTTGCCTCGTGCGAATCGCGCTAAAGGCCACGCCGTCGGTCCGAAACGGCGCCAGCGCGCCATCCACGAGGGCCTGCTCCGCGGGGCCCAGTTGGCTGTCCACCAGGCCGCCGCTGGCCGACCGCAAGATGCGAAATCCCGTGCGAAGCACCAGCAATGCCACCAAGACCGCGCACAGCGGATCGAGCCAGGTCTTGCCGGTGAGCAGCACCAAGCCCAAGCCCAGCACCACGGCCACGGACGTCCACACGTCGGTCAACAGATGATGGCCATCGGCCTCGAGCGCCGTCGAGCGCGCCTTCTTGCCCACGCGCACGAGTGTTGCGCCCACGGCGCCATTGATGGCCGCTGCCACCATCGACAAGACCAGCCCAAGCGGAACGCTGCCCATGGGCGTTGGGTGCAAGAAGCGATCGACGGCGGTCGCGATGATGGCAACTCCGGCCACGAGCACCAACGCGCCCTCGAGCAAGGCTGCCAAGAGCTCGCCTTTGCCGTGCCCATACGGGTGCTCTGCGTCGGGTGGTGCCGCAGACCACCGCAGCGCAAACATGGTCACCACCGCGGCCACCAGGTTCACCCCGGACTCGAGGGCGTCGGACAGAAGGCCAACAGAGCCCGATACTGCTGCGGCTCCGGCCTTGAGCGCCATGGTCGAAATGGCTGCGGCGATGGACAGCCAGATCCAAGAGGAAGCCCGCGGGGCCTTGGCCGCCGCGCTCATCGCCGCGCAACCTCGTGGCTAGCGTTTGGACCCGTGTGCATACGTGGCGCTCATCTTGCGCCACTTGTGCTCGGTCGTGCTGCTCAATCGGCCGTTGCCTTGGCGTTGCGGGCCTTGGGGCGCTTGTCACCCTTCTCGCGTCGCGCCAGGGCGCGTGCGTAGGCCTCGCGGAGCACACGGAATTCGGCTTCGTCGCCGCCCTGATCGGGGTGCAGCACCTTGGCTTTGGCCCGAAAGGCGCTTTTGATCTCTGTGACCGATGCGTTGTTTGCCACACCCAGCACCGACCAAATGGACGTCGCAGTGCTCGGGGCCTCTCGCTCGGGCTTTCGTTTGCCTTTGCCCACGACCTCGTGGGGGCCCGATACCCAGGGGCTCTGGCCCCGCAGCAAGCGAATCACCGCCCGCGCCCAACCGGGCTCCACCAGTGTGAGCGAGCGACCCGCGCTGGCTTCGGCCGCGGCCAGTGCATCCTCGACACTCGAAGCCCCGCCGTTGCAGGCGTCGGGTTTGCGGAACGGCAAACCCGTGGGTGGCGCCGTCCACCACGCGGCCCAAAAGAACTTGCCACGCTGGGTTCGTGTGATGGAGCACACGGCCTGGCTGAGCTCCGACATGCCCGAGAGCTTATCGGAGCCCGGCCGCGGCGTGTTCTCTCTGTGATCAGGGCAGGGGCGTGTCGGCCAGGTTGGCGCCCATCTCGTTGGGGCCATCGCCCACGTGGTTGCGCGAGCCATTACCAAGCTGCGCCGAGATGTTGGCGCCCCAGCACTTGACCTTGCCGTTATCGAGCAAGGCACACACGTGCTCGGAGCCAACACCCAGCACCTTGGCTGTGCGTCCGGCGCCCAGGTCCACGGCCATCAAGTTGTCGCCCATCTCGTTCTGCGCATCGCCCAGCTTCTGCGTGTTGCCGTAGCCGAGCTGGCCGTAGAAGCTATTGCCCCAGCACTTGAGGGCGTCGTTGTCGAGTTGTGCGCAGTTGAACTCTTGGCCCACGGAGATGCTCTTCACCGTGCGTCCGGTGCCCAGGTTGATGGCCGCCAAGTTGTCGCCCATCTGCGCCGGCGTTGTGCCGCGGTTCATGATGTCGCCTTGGCCAAGCTGACCGGCGGAGTTGGAGCCCCAGCACTTGAGCTGGCCGTTGTCGAGCTTGGCACACGCGTGGAAGAAGCCCACAGACAGGCCCGAGGCCGTGCGCCCGGTGCCCAGGTTCACCGCCGTGAGGTTGTCGCCCATCTGGCCCGCCTTGAAGCCCACGCTCGCGGTGCCCAGCCCGTTGCCCAGCTCGCCTTCGCCATTGGCGCCCCAGCACTTGACCTGCCCGTTGTCGAGCCGCGCGCAGGTGTACGTGTTGCCCGCGCCGATCTCGACGGCGGTACGCCCGGTGCCCAGATCCACCGCGGGCAGCGCGGCCATTTGGCCTGGCTGCTCGCCGCGGAACTGCGTGTCGCCGAGGCCCAGTTGGCCCGTGTTGTTGCGTCCCCAGCACTTGAGCTGACCGTTGTCGAGCCGCGCGCAGGTGTGCGAAGCACCCGCGACGATTTGCACTGCCGTGCGCCCAGCACCCAGGTTGACCTCGGGCAAGGTGTCGCCCATTTCGTTGGGGCCATCGCCGCGTTTGTCTTGCGAATCGAGGCCAAGCTGGCCATCGCCTCCGCTGCCCCAGCACTTGACCTTGCCGGTGGTGAGCCGTGCACACGTGTGTCGTTCACCCAAAGCAACTTCGGCCACGCGCACGTTGGCGCCCAAGTCCACGCGGGGCAGGCCGCTCAACGGCGCGGCGCTGTCGCCACGGTCCTTGGTGTCGCCAAGACCGAGCTGACCGTTGTCGTTGCCACCCCAGCAAGCCAGCGCGCCATTGGCATACACCGCGCACGTGTGCCGCGGACCGCCCGCGACGCTTGCGATGGGACCGCCCAGCTCGAGGGCCCCCGCATCGCCGCCCCCATCGCCGCCATCGGTCGTGCTCGCGTCCGTGTTGCCAGAGTCTCCGCTGGTCGCGTCGCCGGAGCCGCCGTCTGTCGTGCTGCCCGTGTCTGTCTCGCCGCCGGCATCGGTGTCGGGCGTCGTGGTTGGCGTGGTGCTCGTGGACGAGCAGCCCAGGGCAAGGCCCAGGCTCGCAGCGGCACCGGCCGCAAAGAGGGGAAGTACACGGGATAGAACAAGCTTGGACATCGATGCCTCCGAACGTTTCTTGTGAGGGACTGGCGCGCACCCACGCGGGGCCGCGGCGAGCCTCAACAACGACTAGCTTCGGACGCTGCTTCGATGAATTCCATTCAATTAGTCGACGTAGACAAAAATCGACTGAATTACAGTTGCTTAGGTCATGTCACCCACTTGGGTGACGTCCGCTGCTTCACCCGTTACAGGGGAGGGCGATCGCAGGCCCTAGCCGCGGCTGGCCGGCAAGAACTGAGTCATGACGCGGGCCAGATCCCGCGCGTCGAGTTCGAGCATCGACGGGGCGCCTTGTCGAAGCAGCGCGATGGTGAGGTCCCGCAACGATTCGGCCACCACGGGGGCGTCGGCCTTGGGCCGCCCAACGAACGAAATGGCCGCCCCGCGCCACAGCGACACGATGCCCGAGGCCAACACAGCCACGTCCGTACGCAGCGCGCTGGGCTTCAGCAACGAGCCCAGCGACACGTTGACCATTTGCACCAAAGGCGCCGCGTTGGCGCCGCCACGCAGCGAGTCTACCGACATCACGCGGCTGCTGTGCGCCGCGTACAGGGACAGGTACGGCATCAGCTCGCCCAAGCTGTCCACGAAGACCGCGGCCAGATCGCCCAACATGGTTTCGATGGACGGCGAACTCACGGCGCGAAGCTGTTCGGAGAAGCGCGCAAGCAAAGAGGCCTGGAGCTCGGCCACCACCGCGTCCATGAGCGCCTCGCGATGTGCAAAGTGCACATAAATGCTGCCCACAGCGGTCTCGGCCCGGGCGGCGATCTCTTGGATGTGTACTTCGCGCACGTCGCGGTTTTCGAAGCACTCTTTGGCGGCTTGCAGCACCCGCGCTCGCGTGGCTTCTTTTCGGGCCTGACGCTTGGTGCCCTTCATGACGGACCGTCCAGTAGCGCCTGCGTCGCTGCAGAAGGAGCGCCAAGGGTTAGGTAGCTGAGCGTGTCGACGAGGTCTTCGACGAAGAGCGCCTCGGCCAAGCACCCAGGGCCCTGGCGGTGCCAAACCACCACCGACGAGAACAGAACCAACGCCACGCGCTCGAAGCGAATGGGGATCAGCCCGAAGGGCACCAGGGTGCTGGGCGTGAGCTTGCCCATGAGCTTGAGCGCTGTTGAGGTCGTGGTGGCCGTGCGCGCTGTCAGTGGAAACCGCGCGCTCGTGCACATCTGGGCCACCACGCTCACGTACGTGGCTCCGCCGTCTTCGTCGTGAACCTTGCTGGTGATGGTGGATGCCAAGAGCCGAAGCGCGTCTCGGGGCTCGGTGAGATCAGGCAGGATCTCCTCCCAGCGACGCTCGTAGGGCGACTGGTGCCGCTCCACCAAGGCATCGAGCAGCGCAGACTCGTCGTGGAACATGGCGGCCACCGCTGCGGGCGACACATCCAATGCTTCGGCCACACTCGCAAGCGACAGCGCCTCGACACCGCGCGCTGCGCAGGTGGCCTCGGCGGCGCGCAGGATCGCCAGGCGTGACGGCCCGCCGGTTATGTTTCGCAAGGTTCACCCGGACGCGCTGAGGCGGATCGCACGGTATCCATTGCTACCGCGAGGCAGCACGTTTGAGTACACGAACTTCATAAGTTACATGCGGTTAGGCGGAGGGAGCCCGGGTACGCGTTTTGCCTACACAGACACACATGACGGTGCGCATGAAGCTCGGGGCGTTGGTATCGCTGGTTTCTGTTGGCCTTGTGGCGTGCGCCGCACCCGAAGGCGACACGGTGGCCGCCGAGGACGACGATCTCAACAAGCAGGCCGCCTACGAGTACACCTGCAACAACGACAGTCCGACGGTGCTCGAAAAGAAGTCGTTCAAGCTCACTGTCGCCGATGGCCACATGCGCTTCGACGATGCGTACGGCGAGAACACGGGCGCGCGCGACCGTTCGTACAAGAGCCCCAAGAACACCTCCCGGGCGCGCTACACCGGCTTCGGCTGGGGCGATGACTGCGACTTCAAGATGGTCGTCGACGCCGCGGCCTTCAGCGGAAAGTCGTCCATCGAGCTTCGCGCGCAATGCGCCAGCGACGACGAGTTTCGCCAAGACGTCTTCTCGTGCAAGTCGCCGAAAAAGACTCGCCTCAGCATCAAGCCGCCCACGCCCATCACCCCGCCGCCCATCACCGGACCGGCCGCCAACACCAAGAAGTGGAGCTGTTCGGCAACTGGCGACGACTCCTTTGCGAGCACCCTCGGCCTACAAGTCACCGCCGATGCCATTCGCATCAGTGGCGAGTTCGACTGGGAAGGCTCGCGCGACAAGAGCTACAAGTCTCGCAGCGGCGCCAACATGGGTTTCGACAACTTCGACTATGGCGGTGACTGCGAGTTGACGGCGGTGGTCGAGGCGAAGATTCTCGAGGCCAACGCCACCAGCGCCAGCCTCAAGGTTCGCTGTCGCGCCGACGACTTCCAGCAGTACGCCTACAGCTGTAAGCCGCAGTGACTGCGGCCGCCGCGTTCTAGCCTTTGGCGACGGCCCAAATGAGCGCGGCCACGGCGATGGCCACCAGCACCAAGGTCAGCCCCATGCGTGGGGGCTCTTGGGCAGCCGGCGCGGCGTCGCCGCTTTTTGTCGCAGCTGCAGGTTTGGACTCGGGCGTGGCGGGCTCGGTTTCCTGGGCCGCAGCGGCTTCTTTTGCGTCGCTGCCCTCGGATGCCGTCGGGGCCTCTTCGGCATCGGCCTTGGCGGCCACGGCCTCTTCGGCGCCGGCCTTGGCGACCGCCGTCTCTTCGGCGCTCGCGGCCTCGGAACGCTTGTCGTCGTCGGCCTTCTTGTCCAAAAGGGGCTTCGTCTCGGGCTCGCTTGCCTTGGGCTCCGCCTGCGCATCTGCTTTGGCGAGCTTGGGCTCACTCGGAACACCGGCAGCCTTGGGGCCCACCACGGTTTCTTCGTTGTCGCCGGCCGGGGGCGGCGTGGTCGAGACGTTGCCAAAGGTCTTGTTCATCAGCGCGCGGATCTCTCGCTGATCGACCTGTTGCGTGCGGTCGTCGTCGTCTGCGCTCTTCTTCGGCTTGGTACCTTCGGCCACGGGAATCCCTCTCTACCCCTCCGGAATACGCTACTTCCGCGCCCGCTGTCCACGATGAGGGCTTGGTGGATCGGCGCAGCACCGCCGAGAAGCAACGCCGATCCTGATAAAGATGCTTGCGTCTATATGGTTCGCCCACTTGCACATGGCGCAACCCTGGCCTGCGCGTTGCAGCACTGAGCCGTACGCGAGCGGTCCACTCGGGCGTCTTCCCAAGGCAGCGCCTTCTACCCAACCCCTTCCCAACGGAGGGTGCAGTCGGGGACGAGGCCCGAGTGGACCGCACAGGTTTTTCTTGGCACCCCCTTTTCTTGGCACGCCCTAGCGCCGGAACGTTCTAGAACGTGGCCCATGGTCGACGACGCCACCCTCGCCCAAGGCCTCAAGCTTGTGCTCGCAGGCACCAACTTCGAGGGCCTTGGCGAGCGCTACGAAGGCAAGGTCCGCGACAACTACACGCGTGGCGCCACGCGCTTCATCGTCGTCACCGATCGCATCAGCGCCTTCGATCGCGTGCTCGGAACCATTCCGTTCAAGGGCCAAGTGCTCAACGCGCTGTCCAACTTTTGGTTCGAGGCCACCCGCGACATTGCCAAGAACCACTCCGTGGGCATGCCCGACCCCAACGTGCTCGAGTGCATCGAATGCGAGCCGCTCCGCATGGAGCTCGTGGTGCGCGCGTACCTGACGGGCACCACGTCCACCAGCATCTGGACCCACTACGCTGCGGGCAAACGCGAGTTCTGCGGTCACGCCCTGCCCGACGGCCTCGTACGCAACCAGCCGTTGCCAGCGCCCATCCTCACGCCAGCCACCAAGGCGCCCAAAGGCCAGCACGACGTCAGCGTCAGCCGCGAGCAACTCATCGCCCAGGGCGACGTCACCGCCAAAGACTTCGACGCGGCGGCAGACATGGCCACCGCGCTTTTTGCCCGGGGGCAGGCCATGGCCAAGGCCCAAGGGCTCATCTTGGTCGACACCAAGTACGAGTTGGGCAAAGACGCCCAAGGCAACATCGTCATCATCGACGAGATCCACACGCCGGACTCGTCGCGCTATTGGCTGGCCGACACCTACGCCGAACGTTTTGCCCAGGGCCAAGAGCCCGACGCACTCGACAAAGACTACGTGCGTCGGCACTACGCCGGCCTCGGCTACACCGGCGACACCGAAGCGCCCCCCATGCCCGACGCCGTGCGTCTAGAGGCCGCCCGCAGGTACATCAGCGCCTTCGAGCGCATCACCGGTCGCACCTTTGTGCCCGATCTCCACGATCCGCTCCCGCGGATCCAAAAGAACCTCAAACTCCAAGGGTAAGCTCATGCGCGCTACGGTTTACGTTCGTCTCAAGTCCGAGGTGCTCGACCCCCAAGGTGACGCCGTGCGCCGCGCGCTCGAGAAGCTCGGCTTCGATGGCGTTCGCAACGTGCGCGTCGGCAAGCTGGTGGAGCTCGAACTCGACGGTCAAGACGAGGCCGCGGCCAAGAGCAAGCTCGAGAAGATCAGCGACGAGATGCTGGCGAACCCCGTCATCGAAGACTTCGAAATCAAGATCGGCTGACCGCTCAGATAGCTACGCTTGGCGATAGCTAGAACGAAACCTGCGTCTGTATGCGCACGCGGTCGAGCGAGACGGTGTTGCCCGGCGCCACTTCGCTCAAGAGGCGAAAGTAGTCGGCCTGGAGCTTCACGTCGTGCGAATGGAAGTAGTACGACAGCCCGCCGCCCACTTCCCGGTCGCGGCGGATACCCGAACCATCGAGTGGTTGAACTTCGCCATATCGCGCGGCAACCTCTAAGGGCCTTCGAACGAAGTAACCCGCCTGAGCGAAATATCCCCAGGCGCTCCGGGTGGTCTCCACCACCTCCTGGCCCGACGCATCGAGGCCGCGCCCCACGACAACTTGGTCGGCCTGTCGAAACACAACGCCACCGATGGCCGAGAAACCGGCGAGTTTGAAGGTGAAGTCCGCCACCCCGTGCCGGTAGTCGGCGGTTCCGTACTTGAACGTGTCGCCGAACACGCTTCGCGCTCGCTTGCTGCGCGCGTTGTATGCGGCCGCAAATCCTATGGCGAGGCGCGGCTTGTGGCTGCCCGTCTGGTCGCTCTCGACCATATCGTCGAAGGGACCAAAGGGCATCACCTCGATACGACCGACCCAGAGCAAACCAAACTGGCCGCCCACGCGGTTCCTGCCGTCGCCGCCAAAGACGCCGGCGTAGTAACGCAAGAGCCCGCGCAGCCCGAAGAGGTCTTGGGACATGGCTTGAACGCCCACGTCGCGGTCCATGCTGAGTTCGGCGTTGACGTTCGAACGTTCGACGAGTTGCAGCGACGCCGACGACAGCGTTCGCTCGTGACTGAACGTGACCTTCTGCTGGCCTGCGCGAATGTTGAGGTCGCGCAGATCGGCCCACTGCACATAGGCATCGCGCAGTGGCACAAGTTGGTCGGGTTCTTGCTCTCGGGCCGCAAAACCGAACTGCAAAAAATAGCGCACGGACGGCCGCAACACATGTCCCTGGAAGACGAGACGCATCCGTCGAATCAGGAAATCCGTATCCGGCGCCGGCCGCGTGCCGGACTTCGGGTCCGGGGCGTTGGTCTCCACCACACCTTGAACCTGCACACGGGCCCTGATGTTGAGCTCGGCCGAGTTGTCCGGTGCGGTGATGCGCAAGCCCTCGCCGACCTTGATCTGAACGCGCGGCGTTTCCGGCGAGCGCGGAGGCTCATCGGCTTTGGCAGCGGATTCGGGGCACGCGGACGCGGCCAGGACTGCGACGAAAGCCCAGGTAGCGCGCCCAATGCTCATCCATCCTTGGGTACCATTGCCCCGGCGCCCTGGCGCACGAAAAAGAAACCGAAACGTCACATGGCCACGGGGGTAGGCATGAACAAGAGCGCGAAGATCACCAGCGTGACGATGGCCACCGCGCGGCGGCCTGGCCCGAGCGCATGTTCGCCCGTGGGGGGGTGATCGAGCAGCGCATGCGGTCGAAGCGAGCCACGCATGCGCTCCATGGCGAGCAACAGCACCAGTGTGGTGCCCCAGCCAAGCCACACCAACGTGCCTCCGCGCTCGCGGCCAAGGCCCGAGAGCACCAGCAGCGCAACCGTGGCAACGATGCGCGGCCGGGCCCCAAGGTCGTCGGACTTCTTGTCGCCTTGGCTGGCCGACAGCGTGCCCAAGATGCTGAGCATCTCGAACCACACGAGCCAGAAGCTCGAGTTGCCCACGTGGGTGCCAAAGCGCACGAAGCCCAAGCCCGCGCGCAAATCGCGCGACACGAAGCCTACGAGGTTGACGAAGAAGAACGCCAGCGTGGCGCGGTGCACCCACTGCGCAAACACGTTTTGCCGGCGGCCGAACAGCGCGTAGGCAACGTGACCGCCGTCGAGCTGGCCAACGGGGATCAGGTTGATCATGGTGACGAACATGCCGGCCCAAGCCGCGTACGCCACCGGCGACAGCTCGAGCTCCATGCCCGGCGGTGCCGCGCCCGTGGCCAGCCGGTCGAGCACCTTGAGCATGACCGACTCGCCCAGTTCCATCATGCCGGGGCCGCCGGCGGGCACGAAGCGCGAGTGTGCAGCGCCGTACACATAGAGCGGGATCGCCAAGGCCAAGCCCGCGAGGGGACCCGAGGCGCCGATGTCGAGCAACGCTTTGCGCGACGTGATGCGGTCGCGCATCTTGATGATGGCGCCCATGGTGCCAAAGGGCGACAAGACCGGCAGCGGAATGAAGAACGGCAGCGTGGCGTCCACCTTGTGGAGCCGCGCGGCGATGTAGTGCCCAAACTCGTGCGCCAACAAGATGGTGAGCAGGGTGCCCGCAAACGCGCCGCCGTGGCGTAGCGCCGCCCGCGAGGTGAGCGCCGCCATGGTGCTGCCTTCGCCGGCGTTGACGGCGCCGGTGAACACGACGCTTGCCACCGTGAGCAAGAAGAGCCCCAGGTGCACCGCGTACCGAGGACGACTGGGACTATCCGCGTTGGAGGGCATCGTGGAGCACTGCGCCGAGGCGCTCGAGTTGTACGTGAATGCGCGCGTCACTGCGCCCAACATCGGAAGACAAGATCAACGATCCTTGGCCCAGGTCCGGCGCGAGCTCGATCTCGATGGCGTCTTCGGGAAAGCCCAGCTGCGCGCGCAGCTCGTTCAGCACCACGGCGTCGGCCTCGCATGCCTGGATGCGCACGCGCCGGGCGCCTCGGGCCTCGCGTAGCGCCTGCCGCGCCAAATCGGCCACCAGCGCGGGCTCCAAGCTCAGCGCTGCCCCCAGCAAACGTTCGGCCAGCAACTGCGCAAGGCTCACCGTGCGCTCCAAGTCTTGCGTGGCGCGCTGCTCTTGTTGGCTCCGCAGCGCAAGGAACTGCGCGGCCCACGCCGCAGCGGTTGTCTCTTGGGCCTCGCGCACCAGGGCGGCCCGCTGCGTCGCCGCGGAGATGTGGGCCTGGTCCACGATGCGTCGGGCCTCGATGTTGGCTTCGCTCAAGATGCGCGCGGCCTCGGCCTTGGCGTCGACGATTGGCTTGGGGATGCGCCGAAACGGCCGTTGCACCGTGCCGGCGGTGGACGGCATCTCAATCAGGCTTGCTTCGCTGGCCTTGATGATTCGAAAGGAGCGCGCGCTCATGCGAGTGCTCCCACGCGTGCCGCGGCGATGGCGGCGGCCACACCGGCGGCAAGGCGCTTGGCCCGTACCAGACGATCTCCGTGGGCCAGCTCTCTTTCGTGGGCCTCGGCGGCGGCGCGCAGTGGCCCCGGAGCCAGCGCGTCGCACGCCTGCTCTTTGGTGTGGCCCATGGCCACGCTCGCGCACACAAACGTGCGGGCGGCCTCGTGGGCGTCGTCGCTACCGTCGGTCATCGGGCGCTAGCTTACCTCAGCAGCGGCATAGCCCTGCATGGTGTGTTTGGCCTTGCCGTCTTCGACCAGCTTGTCGAGGTGCGCTTGCAGGCTGAGTTTGGCAATGGGGTGGATGGCCACCGGCGTGTCTTGATAGGCAACGGCCACAAGCTCGTCGAGTCCGGCGCCGATGCCGGCGTCGAAGGTGCCAAGCGCCGCGAGCACCTTGGCTTCGCGCAGCAGGCGATGGGCTACGTACGTGCGGAACAGTTGCGAGGGCTCGGCGATGGGCGCCCCGTGCGCCGGCAGCGCCGTGCGGGCATCGAGCGAGGTCAGGCGCTCGAGCTGCGTGAGGTATGTCCGCATGTGGCCTTCGCCAGGCGCAATGAGAATGGTGCCGACGCTGGCCACCATGTCGCCCACCACGAGCGCGCGCTTGTCTTGCTCCCACAAGCACAAGTGCCCCGGCGCGTGCCCCGGCGTCAGCAGCACCTGCCACCGCTCTCGACTGGGGCCATCGAGATCGATGGTCTCGCCCTCGTGCAGCAACCGGGTCACCTTCGCGTCGATGCGGCGCGCGGTCTGTTCGTGGGCCCACAAGGGCAGGCCGAGCTGCTGCGCAAAGTGCGCGGCGCCCCCGCAATGGTCTGCGTGGTGATGCGTGAGGAATACACCAACAAGCTCGCGGCCGGTCGAGGCCAGGCCGCGGGCCCACGCAAGCCACTCGTGCTGCTCGTCCTCGTAGGGGGTGGCAGGCTCCACCAAGAGAACCTGCCGCTGACCCAAGGCGTAGCTGTTGGTGTGCGTGGCCGGAGCCAGCGTGGGCGTGCGAAATGCTCGCGCGCCCAGCGGCTCGAAGGGGGGAGTGAGAGTGGGGCTCAACGCTCGATGAGCAACGCCAGCGCCTCGCCGCCGCCGATGCAGATAGAGGCGACACCGCGCTTCTTGTTCTGGTCTTTCATGGCGTGGAGCATGGTGGTGACGATGCGCGAGCCGCTGGAGCCGATGGGGTGACCCAGGGCCACGGCGCCGCCGCGAACATTGACGCGGCTCGGGTCGATCTTGGCGAGCTGGGCGCACACCATGGCCACCACGGCGAAGGCCTCGTTGATTTCGAACAGGTCCACATCGCCCAACGCGACGCCGGTCTTTTGCGCCAGGTTGTCCATGGCCTTGGCGGGCGCGGTGGTGAACCACTCGGGGTCTTGCGCGGCGCCGGCGTAGCCAACGATGCGCCCCAGGGGCTCCAGGTTGTGCTTCTTGACGGCCGCTTCGCTGGCGAGCACCAGGGCGCTCGCGCCATCGTTGATGGGCGACGCGTTGGCGGCGGTGATGGTGCCGTCTTTGGAGAATGCCGGCCGCAGCGTGGGGATCTTGGCCGGATCGCCCTTGGCGGGGCCTTCGTCGGCCTTGACGGCCACGGGGTCGCCCTTCTTTTGGGGCACGAGCACGGGCTCGATCTCGGCGTCGAAGAGCCCCTCTTTTTGCGCCGACAGTGCCTTGCGGTACGAGTCCTTGGCGAACTCGTCTTGGGCCTCGCGGCTGATGTTGAACTCCTTGGCGCACTTGTCGCCGCAGCTGCCCATGTGCTTGTCGTTGTACGGATCCCACAGGCCGTCGAAGATCATGCCGTCGATGATCTGGCCGTTGCCCATGCGGTAACCGGTGCGCGCCTTGTCGAGGTAGTAGGGCACGTTGGACATGGACTCCATGCCGCCGGCCACGGCGATGTCGCAGTCGCCGAGGGCCACGGTCTTGGCGGCCAAGATGATGGCCTGCATGCCCGAACCGCAGACCTTGCCCACGGTGGTGGCCGGCACGGTGTTGGGGATGCCCGCGTGGATGAGCGCTTGCCGAGCGGGGGCCTGACCCACGCCGGCCGAAAGCACGTTGCCCATGAACACCTCGCCGACCAGGTCGGCGGCCACCTTGGCCCGGGCCAAGGCTCCTTTGATGGCGATGGCCCCGAGCTCGGGCGCCTTGAGCTGCGCGAGCGAGCCTTGGAAGGCTCCGATGGGGGTGCGGGCGGCGGACACGATGTACACGGGGGGAAGGCTTGCCATGCCTCGTTCATAGTCCCGCCAGCGCGCCGGTGCCAGTGGTGTAGAATCGCCAAGCCGTGCTCCGTTCGCGAACGCTCCTTGCCGTCGTCTGCGCTGCCCTGCAAGCGACGGCCTTGGCTGCGGCTTGCTCCAGTTCTCGTAGTGGGGCCGACACTCTCGACGGAGGCACCCTCGACGCCGAGGTCAACCGCCCCTCGGCCTGCCCCCGCGTGGCCCCGGACCCACTGAGCCAATGCACAGTGCCCGAGGGCACCACCTGCGGCTTCGGCAAGTGCTCCGGCACCTTCGCAGCGTGCCGCCGCACCCGTTGGCAGCTCTTCGTCACCGACGCCTCGCCCGGCTGCCCCCTGGACATCCCCGAAGCCGGCGCCGCCTGCGACCCATGTTTCGAAGAGGGCCGCTCCTGCTCCTACGACCCCTGCGCCGACGGCGGCATCGTACGCGCCCAAGCCACCTGCCTAGGCACCACCTTCGTCGTAGACGCCAGCCTCTGCCCGCAACTCGCCGACGCCGCCACCCCCGACGCCTCCGACGCCTCCGACGCCACCACCACCGACTCATCCGACGCCACTAGTGACGCCACCCCCGACGCCCCCGACGCCGACTAGTCCACGCCAAGTCTCCCCGCTGCAAGCGTCCCCGCCCCAACGTAGCCATCCCCAGCCACGTTCCCGGCTCGCCCTTAACGTTCCCGTTCTCACAGCCCAATCCCTGCCGCGCAACACCGGCCGGCATTCACCCAAGCGTCCCGCGCGCCCCCCTCTCCCCTCTTCGGCGAGCGCTCCCAAGGGGCCGGAGGGGTTACGTGCTTTCGGGTCAGGGCAAGCAGCCGAGGCTGGCCCGCCCAAGGCCTCAAAGCATGGATAGCGACGCCTAATTCCTTACCTAGGGGCAACGCCATCGATTCGAGGCGTCTCCCAACACCGGTCTACAACAGCGGCGCCTTCCTGCGGGCCAACGAAGCGCGCGCAGCCCTACCCGAAAGCGCGTAGCCCCGCAGGCCCCAGATCCAAATGATCTCCACACCTGACCCCAACGCCGAAAAAGCCCTTTTGAACAAAACCGAGTTCCGACCAGACACCGTTAAGCCCCAGCCGGCACCCCAGCGGTACCTCAGCGCGGCGCCGCCGGCACAATGACACCATTGACCGGCTTAACGCTCGCCCCCGCCGGATACGCATAGCTGACATACGTGGACAAGAACGGAGCACTGGCCGCAGACCCCCAGCCCCAGACCGTGAGGCCAAACGTGCCTTCGCTGGTCATCTCGTGCCGCCCATTGTCGCAGTTGCCCTGTTTCTCGAAGTTGCCGCGCGACAAGTCTACCCGCGTGTACTCGTACAGCCCGCTGCTGCCCAAGGGCTGCCAGCCCCCGAGGTTGCCCGCGCAGTCCAAGCTCACGTCCTTGAACGCACCGCCCACTTTCTGTCGCGTCACCACCAAGTTGGTCTCGGGGTACGTGGGATCCGTGAAGAATACATATCGGCTCAAGAACTGCGACGAGGGCACCACGTTGACGAACTCTGGATCGCCACGGCCCTCGTAGGGTTTGCCGCCGGTCATGTGCGCTGCAAGGTAGAACGGGTGCGCGTCGTCTTGGCTCTTGACCACGAACTGCCCGGGCGACTGAAACTCGGCGACTTGCCCGAGCGCGAGCGACGCAGGGGCGCCGTTGGGGGCGGCGGGCTCGTACACGAGCTTGGTGCCGTCGACCGCGCCCACCAAACGGAAGTAGGTGCTCTCTTCTTTGCCGTCGATGCGGTTGCGGTAGCGGACGGCCGCGTATTCGCGACCCAGCGCCCGCACGGGGGGCAATTGCTGGTGCGCCGTGTCGCAGGCCTCCGTCGACGTATCGATGTTCATGCAGGCCGAGCCGCCGAACACCGCAACGGGCTTGTCGCTCTCGATGGGGCTGCCCGATAGCTCTGCGGCTTGGGTGATCTGCAGGTACTGGCCGCGGTTGAGTACGTAGGTCTTGGGTTGCCCGGCGCCGGTGGCTGCCACGTTCTTGGCGCCAGCGATGGCGGCCGTGGGGCTCAGCTTCACCGTGGTGCCATCTTCGGACGCGAGGATTTGCAAGAAGGGGTCGGCGCCATCGGCGATGTCGCTCTTTCGGAAGCCGTTGACCCCGATGTAGTTCTTGTCCCAGGCCGACGACGGCAAGAGCAGCGTGGCGCTGGTGGACGCGCTTTGGCCCCCGCCAAAGGGGAACACGTCGTACATGACGACAGGCGCGCTGGCGACGATGTGGAACGCCGTTCCTACGTCACTGCCGTGCACGGCGCTGTCGGCCTCGGTGACCACCGGGGTGACGCCCGCGGGGCAGTCGAAGTTCATCCCTGGCGGCGTGGGCAGCGTGATGCCGAGCATGCTCGCGGGCCTTCGGTTCAGGAACACCACGGCCACGCCACCCGGCGGCACTTCTCCGCCGGGCAACAGCTCGTACTTGAGACTTTTGCCGCTGCCCGTGGGCACGTAGGCAAACTTCGATGCGTCGAATGTCTTGCCGCCGCGGTCGATGGAAAGCTTGACGGGCGCCCACCAGGTGTTGGTCACAAAGGTCGCAAAACACGCGCCCATTTGCACGGAGATGGAGTCCGGCGTGGGCACGTAATAGTCGCAGCCCACGGAGCTCTTGTTGTCGCGTGCACCATCGCACGCGGGCACGCACTCGAGGCCCGCGCCGCAGGCCTGATCTGCGGGGCACTCGCGCACGGCCTTGCCGCTGCAGTCGAGCACGTAGTGCAAATCCGCCGAGCAAGCAGCCTTGCAGCCCTCGCCTTTGGCGCCGCCGTCGTCGCTGAAGGTTCCGGGCAACAGCTCCCCGCCACCAGTGTTCCCGTTGGGGTCGTTGCCATTGAAGCCCGCGCGCGATGCGCTGCTCCCGCAGCTGGCAATCAGTCCCAGCGCTCCCACGATGGCGAATGTCCCGAACAGGCGGCGATGCTTCATGCGGGCGCACCGTAGTCGCGACGCAAATCCATGGAGCCCGAGGGCCCTCACCTTGGGCCAATTGAGACTCTGCCGACGGCGGATTCCATCGTCGCGAGACCCGTGCACTCTGCACGAGCCCCTCGGGCCGGCCCCGGGAGCCTACCGGCTGGACCATTGCCGGCGAGGGCGTGCCCCCCGTCTTCCGGGCCCAACGGGTACCCGGCACAACTGGGTATCCCAGTGCGCCCCAATGCCCTTGGAGCCCGAGACGTCACGAAGACATCCAGCCGTGTACGTACAGCCCCCGTCATGGCGCTCGAACCCGGACAAATCATCGATAACAAGTACCGCGTCGTCCGACTCATCGGCGAAGGCGGCATGGGCGCCGTCTACGAGGGCGAGAACACACGCATCGCGCGCAAGGTCGCCATCAAGGTGCTGCGCGCCGAGGCGGCCCGGAGCCCGGAGCTTGCGGCCCGGTTCCAGCGCGAAGCGCGCGCGGCTGCCCGCATCGGCTCCGGCCACGTTTGCGACGTGCTCGACTTGGGCGACCTGCCCAACGGCGATGCATTCTTGGTCATGGAGTTCCTCGACGGCGAAGACCTCCAGGCCCGGCTCAAGTTCTGCGGCAAGATCCCCGCGCGCGACCTCGCCATCATGGCGTTCCAGGCCCTCGACGGCCTGGGCACCATGCATGATGCAGGCATCATCCACCGGGACCTCAAGCCCGCCAACCTGTTCCTCACCCGCACACCGCGTGGCGATAGCGTAAAGATCCGCGATTTCGGCGTTTCAAAGTTCTCCGCCGATTCCGCCGAGCCCAGCCACATGACGGCCACGGGCATGGTCATGGGCACGGTGCACTACATGTCTCCGGAGCAAGCCCGGGGCCTCAAAGACATCGACGGCCGCTCGGACCTCTACGCGCTCGGCGTCATCCTCTACAAGGCGCTCACCTCCAAGCTCCCCTTCCAGGGCAGCAACTTCAACGAGCTGCTTTTCAAGATCGCCCTCGAGACCCCAACGCCGGTCGAAGAGCTCGAGCCCAGCGTGCCCGCCGCCTTTGCGGCCATCGTGCGCAAGGCCATGCATCGCGAGCCCGAGCTGCGGTACCAATCGGCCGCCGAGTTCCAAGAAGCCGTTCGCGCCTGGGGCGTCACCCAGGGGCTCACCTTCGAGACCACGGCGCCCAGCAAGCCGCTGCCGTCGGTGCCGCCGCCGTCGGTCGGGCCCGATGGCGCCAACGAGCTCGATAGCGCCCAGTTCGACCTCGTGCACAGCACGGCCCGGGCTTGGGCCGGCAGCCAACCCGGACCGCTGCACAGCGAGTCCAGCGTGCCGGCCGCGGCCATCAGCGACACCGCGCTCGTCGGCATCGCCGAGCAAGAACCCCCGGCGCCTGCCCCGCCGGCGTCGCTGGCCCCACCGCGACGCAAGTCATCGGCCCCCACGGTCGTCGGCGCCCTGATGGTCGTCGTGGGAGCGGCCGCTGCCGCCGTGTTCTTCTATGCAGGCAAGGGCGCAGGGCCGTCCGTTTCCGCGGCCAGCAAGCTCGCGGCCGAGGTCCCCAGCGCCGTCGCTGCGCCGACTCCCGCTGCGCCGCCAGCCACCTCGGCCCAAGAGCCCGCAGCCGTTATGGAAATTGGCAACACCGGGGCCTCGCCAGCCGCGGCTCGACCGGGCGCCGACGCCGGCATCGCGGCCGCCAAGCCCAGCGCAATGGCGCCCGGCAAGCCCAGCGCAGCATCGGCCGAGTCGCCCAGCGCCGCCGAGACCGAGCCCAAGCCGGCTCGCGAGTGGGGCGCCATTCCCCCCACCGTGCCCACCGTCGAAAAGCCCAGCACTCCGGCCCTTGTCGAGTAAATGCCTAGTAAAATCAATGCCTTGCGTGCGCCAGAGCAAGCGCTTGCAGAGTTCACAGGATTTGCCTAAGACCTTCGGTCCCTCTTTCAGCTAGGAATCAAGCCATGTCCGCTTCCAAGTTCGCCGCGTTCGTTGCCGAAAAGAAGATCAACCTCGAGCGCCTTCGCGCCGTCTCGTTCAAGCTCGAGAGCCTTCAGGCCGAAGATCGCCGCGTTAAGCTCGAGAAGCGCACGGCCAAGGGCAAAGAGGGCGCCGACAAGAAGGAGCTCAAGAAGCCCCGCTCCGGTCGCCCCATCACGCCCCGCGCGCTCGCGGCCGCCACCTCGGGTGGCACCGTCAGCGGCCCCACCAAGCAGCGCATTCTCCGGGCGGTCAACTACCTGCTCGAGCAAAAGAAGCAGCCGGTCGTCGAGCTCAAGACCCTGTTCTGATCGCGAGTTCTGCGCGGTAGGCCTTCGTGGCCTCCCGCTGCGGGGCAACAAGCACGGTGGTGCAAGCGACGCCACCCACCCACATCGCCCTCCAAATCGGCGGGCGATGTCTGCTTTTTGTCACCCAAAATTGGGCCCTGCAAAACCAATGCGTGCAGTGTGCACGGCCATGGCACTCTTCGCTCTTGCCGTCATCGCTGCGGTCGCTTTCTACGATGCTCGCGAGTTCTTGCAGACCCGCAGCCGCTAAGTCGCCGAGCATGATCTTTGATCAAGCTCCGCTCGTTTAGGCCTTTTCCAAGGCGGGCAAAGGCAACGTCTCTCGGGCCTCACCTCCTGCCGCTTGGGTCCCAAGCCCAAGAGCATCTCCTGCGTAATCGACCATCACGCTCGCTGCTTGTGCGGCAAGCAGCACAAACCCCCGAAGGCAATCGCGGGGGCGTCTGGGCCCTGCGCAGACCGCCCGGTGCAACCCGCAAAAAGGCTCGGGTTTCCGCCAAGGGACCCCGCTGCCTGCCAAAATCCGTTGGGAAACGGGGCGTTCCCCACCCCGCCGCGAAGCGACCATCGTCAAAGCATCCTGCACGTGAACAAGCGGTTTTTGCCCGTGAATGCCTCCCGTCGAGCGGGCAACCAACTCACTGATGACCGCCGCTGTGGCCATGGCCCCGCCCGTCCTACGCCTGCTTGGTGCACGCGTGTCCGATAGGCCCGCGCGCGCGGCCGACGACGAGGGTCAAGAGCTCGTCCGTCGTGTACACGCGGGCGATCCGCTCGCCTTTCGTGACCTGTTCCGGCGGTATCGCGCCGACGTGATGCGGCTCTTGTACCGAATGCTCGGCCCCCGGGCCGATCTCGACGACGTGCTCCAAGAGGTGTTCCTGCAGGTGCATCGGAGCCTGCGTGATTATCGCGGCGAGGCCAAGCTCAGCACCTGGTTGCATCGCGTCACCGTAAACGTCGCCCTCATGCAGCGGCGATCTGCCAAGTCGCGCCCGGTGCTGGCCGAAGAGGCGCCCGCAGACCTGACCCCCGACGACGCCGTGCTCCAGCCCGACGAAGACGCTGCGCGCCGCGAGCGAGTGCGTGCGTTCTTTCGGCTGCTCGAGCAGCTCGCCGAGAAGAAGCGCGTCGTCTTTGTGCTGCACGAACTCGAGGGACTGTCTCCGCAGCAGATCGCAACCGTGGTCGATGCGCCGGTGCTCACCGTTCGGACTCGGCTATTCTACGCACGCCGAGAGCTCGAGCAGCTGCTTCGCACCGAGCCCTCTCTCGCCAACATGGACATCGGTTTTGCCCGGGACGACAGCGCCGACAGAGAGGAGCAGCCATGAGCAAGCCCTCACTGCTCGACGAGGTGCGCGAGGCCACGGCCCGCGGGCCCGAAGGCGAAGACACCAACTGGGACGAGATCGAAGCCTCGTTGATGACCCGGGTCCAGAAAGAGCCGCAGGCGGCCGCACCCAGCAAACGCGCCCGGGCCTTCACCTATGCCTCCGCGCTCCTGCTTGCCGCATCCGTGTTCGGGATCTTCGCGTCGCGCGGCGGAGCCCCTGCGGCTTCGCAGCCCGTGGCCTCCGCGCGGCAGCTCCCGGCGAGCGCGCTCTCGGGCCGAGAACCCTCGGCCATCGTCACGGTCTCGGGGCAACCGGCCGAAGACGGCCAAAACATCGGGGCCGGCGAGACCGTCGAGGTCCAAGGGGCCAAAGCGTTCTTCGAGCGCGCGGGCAAAGTGTCCTTTGCCATCGAGGCAGGCTCCCGCGCGCAGCTGCAGGCGGCGTCGGGGCCATTGTTCGTGCGCCTCGAGCGCGGCGCCATCGAGGCCGACGTCGTCAAGGTGGCTGCGGGCGAGGCCTTTGGGGTCGACATCGCCTCCAACACCACCGTGGCCAGGGTCGCCGTGCACGGCACGCACTTGCGCGTCGAACGTCTTGGCGACCATGTCGTGGTCGATCTCACCGAGGGCGTTGTCGCCGTAGGCCGTGCTCCCCGGTCGGGCATCACTGTTGGCAAGCTCGTCACGGCGCCCGCTCACGTCGAGTTCGACGTCGTCGACCCCGAAGGGTCGCTGCGCGTGGACCACGACCGTGCGCATGTGCGCACGGCCTCGGCGGTCAAGCCGCCGGTTGCCCAAGTGGCGGCGTTGGGCACCGTCGACGACGAGCACCCGGAGCAATCCCCCGCGGCGCCCCCCGCGCGCCCCAGCGCTGCAGCTTCTTCGTTGCCTGCGTCGTCCGTCGCGGCCGCACCGGGAGCGCTTCCGCCGCCCAAAGAGCGCATCGTCGCAGCGGTGCAGGGGTGCATCGCGTCGCGGGTGCAGCCTGGTCGGGTGAAGGTGTTCGTGTCCAGCAAGCTCACGCTTCGCATTGCCCCCGGAGGTCGTGTCGAGGCGGCCCGCTTCGAGCCGCCGCTCGATCCCGAGGTGCAAACCTGCGCTGCCGCCACCATCTACGAAACCCATTTCCCCGAGCAGGCCGAGCCCAGCACGCTCAGCTTCCCCATCGAAGCCGCGCGCTAAATCACCGAGCATGATCTTCGATCAAGCTCAGCGATTTAGCTTCCTTTGTTATCGGAGGACGCTGTCCTCCGCCCCAGAGGCATTGCCGCTGGGGCCCCACCTCCTGCATTTGGGTCCCAAGCCCAAA
>JBIKNA010000364.1:0-7761 GCA_044358965.1 Polyangiaceae bacterium | reverse complement strand
GCCCGAAGGGTTTGTGGACGAGAGCGCGGTACTCATGCTGTCGGCCGTGCCCGGAGCCGGGAGCGCAGGCGCACCAGGGCGCATGGGCATGCCCGTGCAGGGCGAGCGCTTCGACAACTTCTGCGTGCATTCGGCCACCGAGATCAAAGAGGTCATGTTCAAGCCGTTGAAGTTCTTGCCGGGCTCTTCGGCCATCGTCGCGCCCATCCAGCGGCTGGTGGCGCCGCTCCTCGAAGCGCTGGTGCGGGCCGCCCCAAGCTACTTCTGCGACGGCGGGTCGGACCGAGAGACGCCTGCGGCGCCCTTCGCCGAGGCCAATCTGGGCGACGACCACTACGCCACGTGGATCGTGAGCCTTTCGCGACGCCTGGGCCGCACGGACACCCGCGAGGGCGTGCGCATCGCCTCGGCCGGGGGGACCAGCGCCGGCGACGCGCCCATGCCATCGTTCCAGAGCGCATTGTCCGAGTTCTACTACGACACGCGTGACGACGGACCTGCGCGATGGTCCGAGTCCAAGAGCGAGTCGATGTACAACATGCGCTGGCGGGCTCGCCTGCGGCGGGTGCGGGCGCCCTCGGGGCCGGGGGCCGTGCTTCTGACACTCCTGTCCCTGGCGAGTCCCGGGGGGAGCGAGGTCGCCCGGAACGCCATCGGGTCGTTCTTGGGCCCCATGTCCGCAGCGACCCAGGAGCTCGGCCAGCGCCTGGATCAAGCGAATTTCACCATTCCGGGGGGAGGCGCGCTGCATTGATGAAGACCAGGAATGTTGCGCGAACCCGTGGGGGGACCTTGGTGGAGGCTCTCTTGGTGGTGCCGACGCTGTGCATTGCTTGTTCGCTCGTGGTTTTCGCCGGGCGCATCTACGAAGAGAAGCTCGACGCCCTGCAGTCCGTGCGGGAAGCCGTGTCTTCGGACGCCTCCGGGGCCTGCGGGCAGCTGGGCGAAAAAAAAACGGCGCTCCAGCGAGACCCCCGGCCACCGGGACGTGTCAGTCGGCAGAAGGATGAAGCCTCGGCCACGCAGACCACCGATGGTCGCGAGTTCGCCAAGGTGCTGCCCAACACCCCCAATGCCGACCTCACGCAGGGATCTCACGAACACGCAGGCGCATCCAACGAGCGCGCCATCAGTACGGCCGGACTCCTCTTGCCCCTGCTCGAAGTCCGCACGGAGAGTGCGCAAACCATGGTCTGCAACGAGCAAGTCCGTACCGGAAACAAGGCCGCGATGCGAAATGTCAGCACCGGCACCTTCGACCCGACCGTCCACTGAGCCTCGCTCCCCACTGCGCGTTCTCGCGTCGCGCATCGCCGTTCCCGCGGCCGTCGCGGTCACTGTTGCTGCCATTGCCGCGCCCAACGCCCGTGCGCAAGAGCCTGTGCCCCGCTTCCCCATGCTCGGCGAGTCCCTCGAGTCGTTTCTGGGCAGTGACGTGAAAGACGCGACGCGCGTTCAGCTCAACGGGCAAGCGCTCGAATTGCATGCCGCGCACTCCGCGCTTTCGCCCCACGTTGCCCTCTCCTGGCTGGCGCAGGCGTGCGAGACCGGCGCCGAACACATTCCCCAGGCCATGGGGGACCTCGACCGCGCAGTCGCCGCCGGTGCGCCGCGGCAAGGTCATGCGGGCATCGGCATCCTGAAAGACGAGCGCGAGGACCGGGGCGCTGTCTTGTGTTTCTCCACGGGCAAAGACGAGCACGAGCGGAGTCTCGGTGAGCGGCTCGGTGCCTTTCTGCAGACGCAGGAGCTGTCGGCGGTGGGAAACGTGCGGTACCTGACCGTACGCAAGGAAGGCACGGGATCGTTTGTGCTCGGCACCTGGGCCGAGGGCTCCTTGCCATTGCAGCAAATGTTTCCGGCCACCGGCGACGCCGCGGGCCGCGATCCGCGCGTGGCACCCAGACCACTCGGCGTGCGCCGCATCGTCAGCCTGGAGAGCGAAGGCCATCCCTTCGCGCTGTACAGCTACGAGACGGTGCCCGATGGCGAAGGCCCCGCGCTCTACGCGATGCGCCTTGCCGCCCAGGGCTTCCGGGAGACGGCTCTCGCGCGGCCAAGCAACATGCGCGCGTTCTTCCGCGGCGACGTGATGGTCTTGGTGATGCTCGGCGACGGACGCTTCCTGAACTTGATTGAGATGAAGAACCCCGTTGTCACCCGGGAGATGCCATGAGTTCGTTTCTTCGCGTCACCGCTCTGTCCATCGGCCTTGCGGTGCTGAGCGCGGCTCTACTGTTTCTCTACGTGCGCAACGTCGAGATCGAGACCAGCGGCGGCGCGCTCGTTGACGTGCTCACGGTCAACGCGCAGGTGGAGCGCGGCGTCGCCCTCGAAGAGAGCGCGCTCTCCGTGCGCGCCATCCCGCAGGCCTTCGTCGAGCGGCGCATGGTGCGGGCTTCGGACAAAGCCAAGATCTTGGGCCTCAAGACCGAAGCTGCACTCTCGCCGCAACAGACACTGCTGTGGAGCGATCTGGCCATCGCCAGCGACGACAAGCGTACGCTCAGCAACCTGGTTCGGCCGGGCATGCGGGCCTTCGGCATGCGCGCAACGGCCGACGAGCGGCAGTACGCGCTGTACCGTCCCGGCGACCGCGTGGACATCCTGGTGACCCTGCCTGCTACGGGCCCCAGCGACGACAAACAAGCAACGTCGCGCGTCCTGGTGCAGAACGTCTTGGTGCTCGCGGTGGGCACCGAGCTCTCTTCGTCGACGACCCGTGCGCCCGGCGAAGGTCAGCGGGATCTGGTGCTCACGCTCAGTGTGTCGCCGCTGCAAGCGCAGCACCTGACACTCGCCCAAGACAAAGGAAAGCTCAGCGCTGCACTCCGGCACCCGGAGGACAACCGCACCATCGAAGGCCCGCTCGCGCTCTCCGGCGCCACACTCTTCGGCGAGCCCAAGCGTCCAGCATTCTCCGCCGGCCCCTCGGGCCCCACCCGGCTGGAGGGCAAGTGATGGATCGCCTTGCGCTCCTGCGCAGTGGGGGCATTGGCCTGGGCGCGCTCGCCGCCGGGGTCTTTGCCCTGGCCCAGGCCCAGCACCCCGAGTCTCCGGTGCACCGCGCTCTTTCGGGCTACGCCACGACGCTCGGCCTCGAGTTCAAGCGCATCTTGGTGTTTCTCGACGCACGCCTCATTGTGCTCGGGCAGGTCGCCGCGGCGTACGTGGCCATAGCGGCCGCGATCCTTCGCGGCGACCCGCGGTGGCTATTCCTGGTGCCCGCCGTGGTGGTGCTGCCCCTCGCTGTTCTTTCGGGGCTTCGGGTAAAGCGCGACAAGGCCCTCTACGAGCAGACGCCGCAGTTCGCGCTGGCGCTCGCCAACGCGCTCCGGGCCACGCCCAGCGTGGCCGACGCCATGCGCATGTGCACCGATACCCTCCGTGAGCCCATGCGCTCGGAGCTGCTCATCGTCCAGAAAGAGATGCGCCTCGGCGCCACCTTCGAGAACGCGCTGCTCGATATGGGCAAACGCGCCCGGTGCCGTGCACTCGACACGGTGCTCGCTGCCGTGGTGGTCGGGACCAAGCTCGGCGGAGCGCTGCCCAAGGTGCTCGAGACCACGGCGGCATCACTCCGCGAAATGCAGCGCCTCGAAGCGAACATGCTGGCCAAGACCGCGCCCGCGCGGGCGCAGATGAAAGTGGTGGGGCTGGCCCCGTTCGTGCTGATGGGCGTGATGCAGAAGATGCAGCCGACATACTTCGAACCGCTCATGGCATCGACGACCGGCAAGCTAGTTGGCTGCGCGGGGCTGTTCTTGTGGGCCGGGGCCGTGCTGGTGGGACGGCAGATCATGGCGAGGAAGTTCTGATGAGCACCAACCTGCTCAAGCTGGTCGGCTGCGCGGTCTTTGGTCTCTCCGCGGGCCTCTTCGCCATCGGGTTCCTGACGGCCGCGCTGCCTGCGGAGCCCATCCTGGGGCCACGGGGAAAGAAACGCCAGGAAGCGCTCGCCACACGCTGGTTCCGCCGCATGGAGCCGGCCCTTCGTTTCGCCGGGGCGCGCATGTCGTCGCTCTTGCCGCAGCGGGCGCTAGGCAGCGTCGACGATGCGCTCACCCGCGCGGGCGACCCCTTCGGGCTGACACCGGGCGAGCTCGTCCTTGTGACGGTCGTCGCGCCGCTCTTGGGCGGCGCGCTCGGAAAGCTCGGCACGATGATGCACCTTGCACCGATCCTGTGTCTCGTGGTTCCGGGGCTGGTGGCACTGGCGCCCTGCGTGTGGCTCTTCGAGCTTGGGGCCCATCGTGCGACGGAGCTACGGCACGGGCTTCCCTATGCCTCGGACATCCTTTCGCTGAGCATGACCGCGGGCATGGACTTTCCCGCGGCGCTGCGCCAAGTGGCCGAGCGCTCGTCGGACCGCATCCTGGTCGAAGAAGCAGAACTCATGCTGCACGGGCTCGCGCTGGGCCAGACGCGCAAACAGGTGCTCCTCGAATTCTCCCGTCGTACGCAAGTCGAAGCCGTGCGCGAGCTGGTCGCGGCCATCGTGCAGTCCGAGGAGCGTGGCGTGCCGCTGGTGGACACGCTCTCCATCCAGTCGCATGTGCAACGCCACGATCGGTCGATGCGCGGCGAGCAGGCCGCAGCGTCGAGCGAGTCCGCGTTGTACGTGCCGCTCGCCATGATGCTCGGCGCCATCATGCTGATCCTGATCACCCCCCTGTTTCTCCGCATCCAAATGGGCATGAAATGAACTCCAATCACCAACGAACCAACGGCCCGGTTGCACTGCGAGTCCACGTCCGGGCGCAGACGGGCCACGTTCAGGAAATCGATGGCGACGGCGGCAAGCTGCTGGTGGGGGCGGGGGCCCACTGCGATGTGCGCGTCTCGGAACCGGGCGTCGCCCCGGTGCACGCGCTCATCGAGGTCCGGGAAGGTGGCGTCGTGCTCTTCGTGCACCAGCAGGCGGCACCGGTACTCTTCGGAGGCATTCCGACGCGGGAGGCCGTGCTGGGCGAAGAGGGGACCGTCACCCTTGGCTCCGTCACGCTTACCGCAGGAGTGCGCCGGGTGACCGCGCAGAAGACCACCGGGAGCGCCATGACCGGCATCGTCGTGGCGGCGACGCTGGTGCTCGCTGTCATGGGGGTGGTGGCGCTCCGAGCGCTTGCCCCGCGTCCGGCCGCTCCGCCGCCCGAGCCGGTGGCGCTCTTTGGGACCGCGCCGCAGGACTGCCACGGCTACAAGGGTGACGAGGCGCGCTCCTACGGCGAGTCCGAGCTGCGCCACGCAGAGGCGCTGCGCGAGCGCTACCCCTTCGCCGTGGAGGACGGCCCGACCGCAGTGCAACAGTTCGCGTTGGCCGTGGCATGTTTCGAAGCAGCGGGCGATGCCCCCCGCGCGGTGGAGCTCAAGGCCAGCATGGAGGAGTTTCGCGCCGCGGTAGAGCAGGACTACCGCGTGCACCATCTGCGTTTGCAGCACGCCCTCGAGGCCTCGGATCTGGCGATGGCCACGCGCGAGGTCGATGCGCTTCGGCGGCTTTCTCGCGGTCGAGCAGGCGCGTACACCGAATGGCTGAGCCAGCTGGACCGCCGCCTGGGCGAGCGCAAGCGCGAAGCCGACACCCACAAGAAGAGCAAGAAGTCTTGAGACCGGTGCCGCGGCGATGGCCATTGCTGGAACAGCTCCATTGAGGGTATTTTCAATGAAAATGAACGCGCCCCTGCCCGTGCCGCCGGAGACCGTGCTCGGCGGTCGCTACCGCGTCGGGCGACTGCTCGGCCGCGGCGGCTTTGGTGCCGTGTACCAGGCGACGCAACTCGACCTGGGCCGGCAGGTCGCCATCAAGGTGCTGTTCGAGCAGGGCCTCGACGCCGACACGCTTGCGCGCTTCGAGCGCGAGGCCAAGGCCACCGGGTCCCTGGGGCACCCGCACATCGTGCAGGTCACGGACTTTCAGCCGCAGCATCCGCCGTTCCTGGTCATGGAACTCGTCCCTGGCGAGTCGCTCGATGCACTCTTGCAGCGGAATGGCCGCTTGCCTCCGCAGCGCGCGGTGCGCATCGCCATGCAGGTGCTCTCGGCGCTGGGCGCGGCGCACCGCATTGGCATCGTGCACCGAGACATCAAGCCGGCCAACCTGATGCTGATGGCCACCGCCACCGGCGAAGACTTCGTGAAGGTGCTCGATTTCGGTATCGCCAAAGATCTGGCCGCGACGGGCTCGGCGGCAACGCAGAGCGGCGCCGTCATGGGGACCGTAGGCTACATGGCGCCGGAGCAGGCACTGGGCTTGCTGGTGGACGTGCGCTCGGACATCTACGCGGTAGGCGGTGTGCTGTACCGCATGTTGGTGGGCACCTCGCCGCACCAGGCCGCCAATATTGGCGAGCTCATGCGCATGATGGCCGCCGGCGTCGTTGTGCCCATCGAGCAGCGCGATCCGTCGCTGCCCCCGGCCCTGACGGCGATCGTAGGGCGCGCCCTCGCGCACGATCCCGAGGCGCGGTTCCCTAGCGCCGAGGCGTTTTCGGCCACCCTCGCGGCCTCCCTTGGCCTCGCGCCTCCGGCGTCGCTCCCATCGTGGGCGCCTCCGGGCCCCGGGGCTCCTGCGCCGCCCACCAGTCGCCCAGAAAACATGCATAGCGCAACCGTTGCCGACGGTGGCAACAAGTGGGCAGCCAAGACGAGCATCGACGCGGGGGCGAGTACGCGCACCTCCGTGGACCCTCCGCGAGGCTCGTTTGCGCCTCCGGGCGGGCCCACGCAAGGGCCCAACCCGTCCAACTGGCAGTCGCAGCCCATGCCCGCGCCGTCTTTGCCGCCCGTGCCCAGCCAAGCGCACCCGGCGCCGGCGCGCACCGCGGGCTCCACTGTGGCCACCAAGGTAGGTCTCGCGTTCGGTGGGCTCACCTTTGCCGCGCTTCTGGTCACCGGCGGCGTGCTTTTCGCCCTCAAGTACGGGGCGCTGTCAAAGGGCTCCGGGGGGGCCACGCCCGATGCCGCGACGTCGGCGCCGCGCAGCTCGGAGCCCCCCGCGTCTTCAGCCACGAAGGGGCCCACAGAGATCACGCTGGCGGCGGGCGCACAGAGCGCTGCTTCCCCGGCGGCCTCGGTCACCGCTTCGACGCCCTCTGGGAACAGAAGCAACGTGCCTCCAAGGGCCTCGGCCAGCGCAGCGCCCACGGCGCCCAGCAAGGGACCGGCTGGCGTCCCCGATGTCAACGGCACGTGCCAGTGCAACGCCCCAAGCGCCGAGGTGATCTGCGCCAAGAAGATCGAGACGGTGAAGTGTGCCTGCGTGAAGGCTGGCACCACAAGCCCGCTTTGCTCGGCCTATACGTCGCTGCCCGGCGCCAAGCCCAAGACGTGTCAGCTTATGCAGGCCACGAACGTGCCCGCAGGAAGCCCCTGCCAGGGGCAGTCCGCGCCTGGCATGGTCGAGGGGGGCGAATGGCGCTGCGACTTCTGCGGTAACGACAACAACCGGCACTTCGCTGGCACCGAAGGAGCCGCGTGCAGCGGGGTTGGGTTGCGCTCAGGCAAACAGATGTCCGGCGTTCTCGCCTGTCAGTAGCGCCTCACGGAAAGCCGAGTCGGCGACGACCATGGCCGCTGGGCCATAGAGCCTATCTCCGTTGGCGCTCCCCTCGGTCCGGCCCATCGACATAGGCCTTTAGTGACCAGCCTTGAGCGCTGCGATGCAGGCGCTCGAGGTCTCCTGAGCGATGCCCAAGATGCCACCCGCCGCGGCCACGGTCAAAAGCGCGTAGGCGCCAATGGCCATGGTCCTCGCAAACCGCT
>JBIKNA010000363.1:0-7763 GCA_044358965.1 Polyangiaceae bacterium | reverse complement strand
GGGCTCGCTGTATTTTGCTCTCGCGCTGCTCGTGGTGTTGGTGTTCATCCCCATCATGCTCATCGCGCGCATTCCGGTGCTCGCGTTCTTCCGGCGCGTGCGCGCACCGGCACTCACGGCGTTTAGCACCGCATCGAGCGAGGCCGCGCTGCCCAAGCTGCTCGAAGAGATGGAGGCCTTTGGGGTGCCTCGGCGCGTGGCCAGTTTCGTGATCCCCGCGGGCTACTCCTTCAACCTCGACGGGTCCACGCTGTACCTGGTGCTGGCCTCGCTCACCATCGCCCAGGCCTCGGGGCACAACATGCCGCTCTCGACGCAGATCGTCATGGTGCTCACCTTCATGCTCACCAGCAAAGGTGTGGCCGGTGTCCCCCGGGCCACCCTGGTCATCATCGCGGCGGCCTGCGGCAGCTTTGGGCTGCCCGGCGAGGCCGGCGTGGCCATGATTTTGGCCGTGGACGAGATCATGGACATGGCAAGGAGTGCCATCAATCTCACGGGCAATGGCTTGGCGGCCTGCGTCATTTCTCGCTGGGAGGGCAACTTCCAAAAAGAGACACCTTTGGACTCGCCGGACATCGCCACCTGAGTGCTAGAACGCGGGCATGGCGACCAGGGCCCTTTCCTACCAAGAGTTGGTCAAAGACGCGCTTAGCCGCGTGCCCGAGCAAACCTGCGAGGCTCTCTTCCAGCGCATGACCGAGGGCGGCGTGGCCCTGCTCGACGTGCGCGAGCACGACGAGATCGCAAGCGGCACCCTGCCCGGGGCAGTGCATGTCCCCCGAGGCCTGCTCGAGAACCACGTGGGCGAGCTGTTTCCCGACCGCACGCGCGCCATTTGCATCTACTGCAGCTCGGGCAAACGCTCGGCCTTGGCGGGCGACGTCATGCTTCGCATGGGCTACGAACGCGTCAGCTGCCTGGCCGGCGGCATCGAGCGTTGGAGCCACCTGGGCCTGCCCCTCGAGGGCGGTGGACCTGTGTGTTTGGTCGGCGGGCAGCGCTTGTCCTGGGCCGACGTGCGGCGCGAATTTGCCATCGTCGCGCGGCGGGTGCCCGTGCTGGGGGCCGGCGAGCGGCCCTTGGTGTACTTGGACCATGCCGCCACCACCCATGCCCCGTCGCAGGTCATGCAGGCCTACTCCGACTTCGTGTCGCACGAATATGCCAACGTGCATCGCGGCACACATCTGTTGTCGCGCAAGGCCACCGAGCGTTTCGAAGAGGCCTACTACGTCGTTGCAGACTTCTTGCGCGGCGACCTCAAACACGGCTGCGTGGCCTTCACCGCCAACACCACCCAGGCCATCGAGCTCGCGGCGCACATCATGGCCGAGCGCCCCGGCAAGGTCATCACCACCGAGCTCGAGCATCACTCCAACGAGCTGCCCTGGCGCCGGCGGGGCAGTGTCCTGCGCGCGCGCATCACCGCCGAGGGCGAGCTCGACATGGGCCACATGGAAGAGCTGCTCCGCAAACACGACGTCAAGCTCGTGGCCGTATGCGCCGGCGCCAACGTCACGGGCTACACCCCCGATGTGCACGCCATCGCCCGTTTGGCACACGAGCACGGCGCCATGATCTTGGTCGACGCGGCGCAGGCCATCGCCCACATGCCCATGGACGTCAAACCCGAGGGCAGCCCCGAGCACCTAGACTTCGTGGCCGCCGCGGGGCACAAGGCGTACGCACCCTTTGGCCTCGGGTTCTTGTATGGACCCCGGGCGGTCATGAACGAGGCGCCCCCGTGGATGCCCGGCGGCGGCACGGCGTCTCGGGTCACCGGCAACACCGTCGACTTCATGCCCTCGCCAGACCGTCATCAGGGCGGTACGCCCAACATCCCCGGCGTGGTGGGCCTGGCCAAGTCGCTGCAGATGCTCGAGCGCATTGGACTCGCCGAGGTGCGCAAACACGAAATGGCCCTGTGGAACAAAGCCGTGCAGGGCATGCGCGAGATGGGCGGCGTGGTGCTGTACGGCCCGCAAGATCCAAACAAGCGCCTTGGCGTGTTGCCCTTCAACGTCGAAGGGGTCTCCGAGCTGCTCACCGCCGCGGTGCTCAGCGAAGAAGGAGCGCTGGCGGTGCGCAACGGTCGTTTCTGCGCGCATATCCACATGGACCGGCTGTTGGCCTCGCAGCACCCCAAATCGTCTGCGGAGCCGCCGTCGGGCGCCGTGCGCGCAAGCATTGGTCTTTACAACGACGACAGCGACGTCGAACGTCTGCTCGAATTCGTGCGGCGCGTCCGCGACAAGAAGTGGGTGGGCCGGTACCGCGTCAAGGGCGACTCCGTCAGCGCCGAGTTCGCCGGTCGCTGTGCCGACCGCTGGATGGAGTCGTCGCACGAGGCGGAGAGCCACGAAGACCTCGCCGCCAACGGCTACGCCTTCGAGGTGCTGCACGAGGACGCGGACTACCGCGGGTACCTTGTCTACGACGCTGCCAGCAAAGATGCGGCCATCGTCGACCCGGTGCGCGAGCACGTGGACACGTACCTCGAGCTATTGAGCGGCAAAGGCTTGCAGCTTCGCTACACCATCGAGACCCACACCCACGCCGACCACCTGTCCGGCTCCGTGCGCCTCAAAGAACTCACCGGCGCCCGCATGGTCATGCACGAGCGGGCCATGGTTCCCTGTGTAGACATGCCCGTCAAAGACGGCGATACGCTCCGCGTGGGCAGCGTCACGGTGCAAATCATGGCCACCCCCGGGCACACCCGCGACAGCATGTGCCTCTTGCTGCCCGACCGCGTGCTCACTGGCGACACGCTGCTCATCGACAGCTGCGGTCGCACAGACTTGCAGCAAGGCGACGCCAAGCTCATGTGGAACAGCCTGGGGCGCTTGATGGAGCTGCCCGACGAGACCTTGGTGTTCCCGGCGCACGACTACCGAGGCCAGCGCGCCAGCACCATTGGCAAAGAGCGCCGCAGCAACAAGCGCTGGATCTTGGGCTCCGAGGAGGCGTTCGTGGCCGAGATGGCGAGCCTGAACATGCCCTTGCCCAAGCGCATCGGCGAGGCCCTGCCGTTCAATCAAGAGTGTCGGTAGCGCATGCCTGGCCCCCGCGCCGTCGTCAGTGCAGCCGCAGCATTGATACTTGCTTGGTATCCCGCGCTGGCCGTAGCGCAAGAGCGCGGCGCTGCCCCGGGCTTTGCGGTCTCGGGCATGCAAGGCCTCAATGTCGACCGGCCGTTCTTTGGCGCAAGGTTCGCCCGACGATTCGAGCGCGCTTCATTTTTCGAACTCGGCGTCGAATATAGCTACAACGCCCGCATTTCCGAGTTCGCCTTCCACACCGTGGGGCTCTCCACCCGCGCCTACTTCGCGGAGTTTGGGCGGGTAGAGCTGTTCCACCAGGCGCTCCTAGGCGTTGCCATCGCCGGTGGCGGCACCTCGCCGGCCACGAACCGCGATCTGGGCGCCAGGTTCCTGGGCGCCTTCATGACCCAGGGCATCGGTGCAAGTATCTGGGTCGCATCGGGGCTCTCGCTCCAGGTCAGCGCTTCGACGGGCTACCCCGTATGGCTCCGCCCCGAGCTCGCGCTCCGGTATCGGTTCTAGCGCCATGCGACGTTGGGTCATGGCCTTGTGGATGCCCGTATGTGTTGCGTGCAACGGCGACATGCGAGCGTACTTCTCTGCGGACGTCGTCGAGACGTCCAAAGACATTTCCTATGTGCAGGGTACAAGTAACCCTAGGCAGCGTCTCGATGTCTATGTGCCACGCGGAGGCAGCGGCTTCCCCGTGGTCGTGTTCATCCATGGGGGCTACTGGATAGCTCAAGACAAGGACTACTTCGCTCCGCTGGTCGGGCTCTACGGCAATGTGGGCCGTGCCTTGGCCCGCCGCGGCATCGGCGTGGTAGTGCTCAACTACCGCTTGGTCCCCGATGTTGCCTTTCCCGAGCAGCTCTCCGATGTGGTTTCGGCCATTCGGTGGACCCAAGACAACGTGGAACGCTACGGAGGAGATCCCCGTCGCCTTGTGGTGGCGGGGCACTCGGCTGGAGGGCACATGGCCGCGTTGCTTGCGCTCGACCCGGCGCGCCTTCGTACGGGGGGCGTCGACGCGGGGAGTATCAAGGGTTTCGCCCCGCTCTCGCCGATCTTCGACCTCGAAGACATGGCTGCGCGTCCGCCGGACGCCGACTTCAACGATCGAGTGACGACACCCGTCTTTGGCCAAGACCTGCGGACGCACTCGCCGAAGACGTATTACGGTGTCACTGCAGTGCCGCTCTTCGTCGCCATGGGCGAGCGCGACGAGCCGTACCTGGTGACGCAAGTCCCCAAAGCCGTGCAAGACCTGCGGGCCCTTGGGGCGGAGATCACCTTCCAGACGCTCGCGGAGCACGATCACGCTGACGTGGTGCTCAACTTCGATACGGCCGACGACAGGCTCTCGGCCCCGCTCGCTGCCTTCGTCGAGCGCGTTACCCGGTAGGACGCTCCGTCGCTACTTCGGGTACCGCACGCTTAGTAGCGGTACTGCCACACGAGATCGGCGTAGGAGCTGCCCTGATCGCCGAAGGTGGTCTCGAGGGACCAGCGCCGCCAAAAGCGCCAATCGATGGTCGCAAAGGTCTTGTCGGGGTTGGTGCCCGGCGGCGGGGTGCCAAGCACAAATGAAAGCTCGAGGGAGATGCTTCGGGCGATCTGGACTTCGACCCCCGGTCGAGGGTTGTTGCCACTCGACGTGTCGACCTTGGTGGCGATCTCGAGGCCTGTCAGCTCTTCGAGCCCCTTGTTGAGCCCCTCGCTCGCCAGGCTTCCGGCCGCCGAGCCCGCGGTGGTGGTGCCCGATGTTTGCCTCTGGGCGTAGGGGGTTGCCGCCGAGCCCTCCGCGTGGCCCAGCAAGATCAGCGCGAGGATCTCGTTCTTCGGTCGCGCGGGCTCCGAGCGCAGGGTCACCTTGCCGGTCTTGAGGGGGCCGACGAAGTCTGCGTACACGCGGGTGCCGTCTGCCGCAGTCCAGCCCGCGGTGATGTACACAAGCGGGTTGCCCGGATCCTGCCCAACGAAGTTGATGGTGCCGCGTTCGATCTCGAACTTCTTGCCCTGCAGTTCGATGGTGCTGGTGTTCTCCAATCGAATCTCGCCGGTCATGGTGGTGGCCTCGCCCAGGTGCAGCACCGGGCGGCCCGTCATGGCTACTTTTACCGACGAACCGCGCCGTACCTCGACGTCTTTGCCAAGCTCGATGGCCACATCGATGTGCATGCTAGGACCTTTGGTTCCAGTGCTCGTCGCGGTGGCGCGGCGGCGCTCGAGCGATACGAACTTCCCCGCGCTGTTGCGGTAGCCAATATGAACGTTGGGCAACGGGTCCAGATCACGCACTGTGCGCGTGGGCGACAGCGGGAGTTCAACGCGTAGCGTGGGGACTTGCACGTCGACCTGGACGCGCTGGCCGTCGGCGGAACCTTGGGCGCGCAGCTCCGCTCTTCCGTAGACGTCGCCCAGGTTTCCGCCATTGAGATCCAGAGGCAATGCCTGGCCCTTGGGGATCGTGATGCTGCCCTTGGCCGAAGCGAGACGCAGTCCGTCGAGCTTGGCTACGCCTTCGGCAGTGACGCTGCCACTGTGCGAGTAAAGGGCCGCGTCCGACAGGCGCACCACGCCGTCGGGCGATAGGCTCACGGTGGCCTTGCCGCCACGAAACTCGACGGGAAAAGCGGCGACTTGCAGCGCGACGTCGCGCAGACCCACGCTGCCCGTGAGAACCTTGGCCTTGCCCTGCGCGATGGACACCTTCGCCTCGGCGGTCAGAAGGCCCCGGAGCTCGGTGACGGCGTCGCCCAGGAATGCTCGCACGGGGGCAATCTGAAGATCCTGGCTCCGGAGTTCGCCTTCGATGCCTTCGTCGACGCGCAGGGTAGTAGCCACGGCCGCGCCCCACTTGCTAGCGACCCTGCCCGTTGCAGCGAGCGAACCGATGGCGTCCTGTAGCACCAGCTTGCCCCGTAGCTCACGGCCATCGAGCAGCGCGCTCAGTGTGACTGCCTTGTACGCCGAGTCGCCAATGCCAAGATCGGTGCTGCGTAGATCGACGCTGAGGCGCGCGTCCTTGTGTAGACCCTTGAGGCTGATGGCGCCGTCGAGGGCGCCGCGAACGCCCGCTCGGTCGAGCTGGACGATGCTTCCGAGCGGAAAGCCCGTGAGCGTTGCGCGTGCATCGGCATCCCAATGAAACGGAGCCTGGGTCTCGTGCAGCAGCTCAGCCAAGGGGGCGCGGGCCGTAGCGTCCAACGACAAGACCTCGGCGCGACGGTCCCGGACCAAGAGCCGCGCCAGCACTTGGCTTCCGTCGTAGGTGCTCTCGAGCTTTGCATCGACGGGCACGTTCAACCCCGCACCACGCATGGCCAACTCCGATGCGTGTGCGTCGAAGCGTGCGCGGAGCCCGTTGGCCGGTCCGTGCACGGCCATCACGGCGCCCAGACGGCCGCGCAAGCCGCGGACCGCAAGTCCCTCCGGTAGCTCCGTGAGGTCGCGTTCCGGCGCGCTTACCTTGAGCTCGAAGGGCATCGCTTCGAGGGCGTCTCTTGCGGAGGCGCCCTCGGCCAGTAGTTCGAGTGGCCGAAGCTCGTCTGCGCGCAATTCGGCCCGCAGTAGCTCGCCGTTGCCGTCGGCGAACACCAATGCGGCCCCGTTGCGCGCCGGGGCTGGGCCCGTGTTGGCCGATGCCTGGATGTCGACCCCCGACAAATGAAAATCACCGCGGCGCACGCGAAGGTCTTCGCTGTGCAATGCCAGGTTCAGGTCCGGTTCTTGATCGCCGTGCGTTGTGCGAGAGACGGATGCCTTCAGCAACAGCATGCCCGACACGTTTCTTGTGGGGTCTTCGGGCAAGAAAGCCTGAAGCTTGCCGAGGTCGGCGCTGCCCGACAGGTCCACGCGCCCCTTGGCTTGCCTCCAAGAAGACGCGGCGAGGACATTTTTGCCCCCAAGCTCCAAGTCCGTGGTGAAGGCGTGAACCGTGCCGAGATTCTCGGCGCTGGCATCCAGGTCGGCGCGGGCGCTGGTGCCGTCGAGCACGGCGTCGAGGTGAAGTGTTCCACGCCGGACCTGCAGAAGTTCAGCTTCCTTCACGTCGACAATGGCGTGCCCCTGGGTCTTGGTGGCGTCGGCTACCAGGTCCACGTCGAAGGACACGCGGCCCCGGGCCGCCGGTGCGTCGGGGCCCAACATGCGCGCGAGGCGCTCGATGTCGAGGCCGCGGCTGCGTCCGCGAATGCTGAACCCGCCCGGGTAGACCTCTGCGTCGATGGTTGTCGGCGCCCCCAACCCCAAGATGCGCGCACCGTGCACGGAAAACGCTGCCTTGCCCGTGTCGATGCGCGCGGCTTCGACGGAGATCCTGGATACGCCGCGCCGGAGGTTCAGCGTTGTGCCGCGGAGTCCAAGCCCCGGGCGCAGCAACAAATCGGTGTCGAGGTCCACGTCTGGGCCACCTGCGTCGGCATCGAGCCCCAGGGCGACGTGCTGCTCGTTCGCGTCGCCGTGGCTTGTGAGCCGCGCGCGCGCGAAGTGAAGCGGGCCAAGGGCCAGACCCTGGGCGTCGCTCTGCAGCGCGATAAGTGGTGCCTTGAGCGTGCCCGAGACCGTGATCTGTGAGTTCGACCGGACAACGGACACGCCCTCGCGAGCGATGCCATGGGTTTGCACACGGGCCACGCCATGGATCTTGCTGGTGGCCGTGTGCAGCTCGGCGCGGGCAAACACGGTTGCCGTGCCGTTTGCCAGCGGACCAAC
>JBIKNA010000362.1:0-7777 GCA_044358965.1 Polyangiaceae bacterium | reverse complement strand
CGGTCCGGGCCTGTCGGTGCAAGGCATGCTGCCGCTCGCCAAAGAGCTCGCCCGGGCCATGCCCCAGGTCGAGATCATCTTGTTCGAGCGTCGCGGCGTCGGCCTCTCGCACAAACTCGAGTGCCCCAGTGTGCAAACGGGCGATTCGTTCCTAGAGGCTTGCGCCAAAGGCCTTCGCAGCACCTGGGGGCCGCGCCTCGCACACTTTGGCACCGAGGCTGCGGCCCGAGACTTGGTCTACGCGGCGGAGCACCTGCGCGCGCCTGGGCAACAGAGCTTCATGTACGGCGTGTCTTACGGGACGGCGCTGGTGCAACGGGCCGCGTGGTTGCGACCGGAGCTATTTGCCGGTGCCGTGCTCGACTCCACTGTCACGAGCGAGGTCTTGCTCTCTCGCTTCGATGCGTACGGCGATGCCGCCGGCGCGCGGCTGGCGCAAAGCTGCAGCGAGAGCCGCGATTGCGTCGCCAGCGTCGGCCAAGATCCAGTTGGGCGTCTGCAGCGGGCCAAGACGCTCCTGCAAGCCGGGCACTGCCCCGAGGCCAACCTCGATGCAGACTTTCGCGTGGAGATCGCGCAGATGCTCCGCAGCTACGACCGTGCCCCGCTGGCGCTCGTGGCCCTGTCGCACTACGAGCGGTGCACGCCCGCAAGCCTGAGCGCGCTCGGAAGCCTGCGAGATGCGCTGGCCGCGCCCGAGCAAGGTGATGCGCTCTCGTCGCTGGCCACGTATCTGACCGTAGGCTTCTCGGAGCTCTGGGAGACCCCGGCGCCGAATCGCGCCGAGATCGACGAGCGCTTCCGTGCGTCGGTCTTTCCGACGAACATTCGAGGCATTGCCGCCCTTCAGGGTTTATGGCCCACCTACGCGGCCGAGCCGCTGCGCTCGAACATGCCGGGCAACCTGCCCGTGCTCATGCTCTCCGGTGGCCTTGACCCACAAACCCCCGAAGCAGCTGCCGCGCGGTTCGCCGAGCGTTTTGGGGCGCGGCAAACCTGGGCGCTCGTGCCCGCGGCCACCCACGGCGTCGCGCAGCAGTCGCCCTATGCTGGGGCCGACGGTCACACCAGGCAGTGCGGCCAGGAGCTCATCGCGGCGTTCGTGGGTGCGCCCGAGGCACAGCTCGACCTTCGTTGCACGTTGCAGGTTCCGCTGGCCCCCACGCAGCATGGGCTCGAAGCCGCCGCGTTGTTCGGCGGCAGCACAGCCACAACACAACGTCAGCGCAGCCCCGCGGTGGGCGGTGCCTGGTACGCCCTGGGAGCATTCCGCCCGGGGCACAATGCTGCACCGTAGGCTGAATCTTCACGTCCATTCAACGACTTAGCCCACCTGCTTTGGCGCGCTGGGCGAGTGCGACATGTCTCGCGGCGGCTACATTGATCCTCATGGTCGCTCGATCCACCGGTGTGTATGTCGCATTGCTCGCGCTGCTGACGGTCTCCGTCGCGTGCGATCCCGGCCAAACCAACACGGTCTCTTCGCGCTACCGACGCGGCACCACCCAATCGAGCAGCGGCAGCCAAGGAGCCGAGAGCACCAACGCCGACGACAGCGACGACGACGGCGACGACGCAACCAACCCGACGGGTGGCACCGGCGCGACGACCCCAGCGGGCACCAGCGGATCCATGAGCTCCGGCGCGGCCCCGGTGAGTGACGGCACGCTCGAGCAGACCTGCGTGGACGAGATCAACAAATACCGCGCCACCGTGGGGGCTCCGGCACTGCAACGTTGGACCTCTGGCGAGGCGTGCGCCACGGAGCAGTCCATGGCGGACTCCAAGTCTGGCCGGGCGCACGGCGCCTTCGGCAAATGCAAAGAGTTCGCGCAAAACGAGTGCCCCGGGTGGGCCGGCCCGGGCAACACCATGATCGCAGGTTGCCTCAAGGCCATGTGGGGCGAGGGCCCCGGCGGGGGCCACTACGAAAACATGAAGAGCGGCAAGTACACGCAAGTCGCGTGCGGATTTTTCACGGGCTCCGACGGCAAGATCTGGTCGGTGCAGAACTTCAAATAAAGCGGCCCGAGCGCGTACGAGCCGCCCTGCGCGCCGAGCCCTGGGCCTCCGTCCGCCCGGGCACTCGGCATAGCGGGGCAACGCCGGGCCACGTTGCTTCGTGCGGTGACGGCCCAAATGAGCTAAGCCCCGGTGCATCATGCGAAGTGCTCTTGGGATCGGATCCGCGCTCGTTGTTGCCGTCGCCACCCTGACCTGGGCGCCTAGCGCCAGCGCCAGCGATGGCACCTTCACCGTGGGCGTGGGCGTCATGGGCGGCGGCGGGGTTGTGGGCCTCGGTAAGCCGGCCGACAATTCCGTGGGCGCCAATACCGTCGATACCAGCTATCCCGGCTTCTTCGGCGCATCCTACGGCGGCGGCCTCATGGTCGACGCGCGCATCATCCGAATCATCGGCCTCGAGATTGATCTGCTGCGCACAAGCGACTTCGGCAACGGCGACTACACCCTGGGCGGCAACCCCTTCGTCATCAAGATCGGCCAGAGCGCCTGGCAGCTCCCGGTGCTGCTCAAGGCCGTGCTTCCCTTCGGCGTCTTCCGTCCGTTCGTTGGCTTCGGCCCCACCTTCGTGTTCCCCGGCGACGCCACCGCCACGGTCACGTCCCAAGGGAGCGCCACGCTGCAAACCAAGGTCGAGGCCAGCGCGTCGAGCTATACATTGCTCACGGGCGTGCTCGGCGGCGAGGTGCACTTGCCCATCCCCGGCGTCGACCTGCGCATCCCCATCTCGCTCCGCTACGGATACAACACGGGCACCAGCGACAAGGTCACCGACCGCCGCGACGCCACGACCTCGGGCAACACCATCACCGGTGTAAAGTACAAGTCCGAGTGGCAGCACCACGGTTCTGCCAACGTCGGTGTGGCCATCTACTTCTAGTACCTCGACACCGGGAAGTTGATTGATTGCCGCGAGGATTCGGCGACTAAATCACCGAGCATGCTTGGGCACCTCTAGAATTGGTGGTTGAAATTGATGTAGAGCCCCGAGTCTTCGGAGCTGCGGCCGTAGTCGACCACCACGATGGTGGCGTCGTTCCACGCCACGCGCAGGCCCAAGCCCTGGCCCCGGGCCCAGCCGGCAAAGCTCGTGTCCTTCACGCGATCGAACACGCGGCCCATGTCCAAGAAGGGCACGACGCCGAGAGCAAAGTTCTGCTTGGCCGCCTTGAATCGATAGAACGTCCAACGGATCTCGAAGTTGGTGACCACCATCACCGGGCCCACGAAGCGGTCTTGGCGATAGCCGCGCAAGGTACGCAGGCCCCCAAGCCCCGTGCGCAAGTCTTCGATGAATGGCATGTTGTTCATGGACGTGAACGGCGTGCCCCCGGTTTGCAGTTGGTACAAGCCCCGCGCCGCCAGCACCACGTCCGCGAACTTGGGAAACGGGCTGTAGTACCCACGCGCCACGAACAGTGTTCGCGCGTAGTCGTAGTCCGAGGCGAGCGCCTTGGTGCCAAGCTCCGTGGAGATCTCCGCGTACACGCCGTGGTTGGGATCTGGCTCGAAGTCCCGGGTGTCGAGCGACAGACCAAGCCTCAGCACGTTGTCCCAGCCGCCGGCGCAGCCAACGATACGGTTCGCCGCGCAGTCTTGGTCGAGGCGCGTGGTGCCTTCGGTGGCAGCCACCGTGTTGCCCTGGGCGTCTTGGCCCTCGGTGCTGGTGCCGCCATAGGTTCGAACCCCGGTGTACGAGAACCCAAGCCCCACCATGGGTCGCACGATGCCGCCGAGCAACATGCGCTCGGCCGCAAAGGTGGCTGACGGGCGGCGAAAGAAGAAGCGGTCGTAGCGACCGTAGGTGGTGCCATCGGCACGCACCTTGGCGAGCTCCGCCTCGTAGTCTTTGGCGTCGGCAAAGGGCAGCGGATTGCCCACGTAGGCCAGCGGCCGCATGCTGCGCTCGCCAATGCCGTAGTACTGCCGCGAGGTGTTCTGCTCGTAACGAAGGCTCGCGCGCAGGCGGTACAGCGACCCCATGAAGTTGGGCGCGTCCCAATCGAGCCAGTGGTACTGAAGGCCACCGGTGGACGCGAAGGCCTGCGCGAAGGCCCGGTGCAGGTACGGTGTGTACGCGAACAGCGGATCCGTGCGTTTGCCGTCTTCGAAGTAGTAGGCCCGCGCGCCGAAGCCCACGCCGGTGTTCGGGTCGAAGTTCACGAGCGGGAGCCCCGTGAAGTAGTGCCCTTCGCGTTTGCGCTCGAGGTCTTCGTCGCCGAGCGCACGACGACGCTCCATGCCTTCGGGCGGCGGTGGCACGGGCGCGAGCGCGGCAGGAGCCTCGGGGCGCAGCGAGGGCGCGACGGCAATGGGATCAGTGCTTGGCGCCACTGGCGGAGCTGGCGCCGCGGGCTCTGCAGGCAACTCGCGCTCGAGGCCGGTGGCCGGCGCAAGCGGCACGTCGCTGGGCTCTTGGAGGTGCTCCGGCGGGGCGGGGCTCTGCGCCAAGGCACTCCGGGAACACAAAAGCGAAACAGCAGCCACAAGCGCCACGCGCAGCGTTTTCACGGGTACCCCACGCGTCGCATCATACCCAATTGCCGCGGCCCGGTGCCCCCCTGCGAAGCGATTATTGCGCTTAGAAAATAACCACTTGGCCGGAATCGGCAGACCGCGCCCTTGCCATTGTTCGACAGATGTCTAAATAGATATCCATCTAACAATGGCCCAGAACATCTTCGTCGCCCTGTCCGACCCAACTAGGCGTGCGGTGCTGCGCATGTTGCGCCAGGGCTCTCGCCCCGCGGGCGACATCGCCGACGCCTTCGAGCTGTCCAAGCCCACCATGTCTCATCACCTGCGGGTGCTCAAAGGCGCGGGGCTCGTCCGCGCCGAGCGCCAAGGCACCAGCATCGTCTACACCCTGCAAAGCAACGTGGTCGAAGACGCCGTGGCCGAGCTCATGGGCATGATGGTCGCGCCCACCAAGAAGCGTGCTCGTACGTAAACCGAAAGCATCAACCATGAAACTCCTCCGTACAGATCTGGCCGCCGCAGGTGCGCTGGCTGTGTCCATCGCAGCCTCGTGGCTCTCTTTCGACAAGCTGCCGGCACAGGTGGCCACGCACTTCGACTTGCATGGCACCCCCAACGGGTGGATGAGCAAAGCCACGGTCATGTGGTTCTTGCCCGTTGTCACCGTTGCGGTGTGGGCACTCGTTCGCTTCGCCCATTTGTTCTGGCGCGAGCGCATGGGGCTCTCAGGCCTTCGCGTCATGCCGTTGGCAGCCGCCATCACCGTGGCCTTCCTGGCAGCGGCACACGTGCTCATCCTGCGCGCGGCGCTCACCCCGCACACCAACGTGGCGCGCATGACAGCGATCATCATGGGGCTGTTCTTTGCGGCCCTGGGAGTCATCTTGCCGCGCGTGCAGCAGAACGCCTTCGTGGGCATCCGCACGCCGTGGACCCTCGCGTCCAAAGAGGTCTGGGCGCGCACGCACCGCATGGCCGGCTATTGCATGGTCTCGAGCGGCGCCTTGGCCGCGCTGTTGGCGCTGGCCAGCGAGACCTTGACGCCGGTAGCGCTCGCCGCGGCGGTCTTGGGCTCCCTGGCGCCGGCCGTGTACTCGGCCGTCATCAGCGTGCGCAAGCCAGGCACCTGATGGGGTGCTGCGCGGAGCTAAAGCCGCAACGTGACGTTGGCCACCACGCGGTTGTCGGACTTGCGCACGTCCGGAACGAATCCCTGGGTGGCCGCGGCATCTACCGGTGCCACGCCGCCAGGTCCGGTGATGCCGCCGCGACCGCTGAACAGAGGGATGTTGGCTTCGCGGTGCATGAATTCGAGGCGCGTGAGTAGCCACGGGCTGGGCCAGTAGTCCAACGTCGTGGTGACGCCCCCACCCAAGAAGGGCTTGTCTTGATCTGGACGGCTGTACTTGCTCTCGATGGGAAACGAGGGCAGCAGGGCCTGGCTGCGGTCGTAGTAGATGTCGCCGCGGAGCGTGAACGCGAAGTCGTCTTTGAACTCCACACGGTGGGTGAGCGAGTAGCCCGTGCGCATGCCATCTCGTGTCCCGTCGCTTCGATACTCGTAGCCAACGTCGGCGACCAAACACAGGGCAGCACTACGGAACAGGCCACCGCCGTCTTTGAAGTATTGGTATTGCGCGTAGTTGTCGGAGTACCAGCGCGACGACTTGGGATCGCCCTGCCCCTCTTGGCCGGCGTAGACGGTGCTCGTGAGCGAAAGACGCTCGGTGGGGCGATGGTTGACGAGAAAGCCTCCGGCGCGGCCTTCGTTCCACTGCCCGAAGGTCTGCCAGCCGTTGACCACCCAGAGCTCGACCTTGAGCTTCTGGGTCGGAAAGATCTGCGTGCGTACGCCGCTGAAATAGTACGGCGTGAAGTCGGACAAGAACGGGTGCAGGTAGTTCCAGTTCTCTTGCGGGATGTAGCTCTCCATACCCGCGTACGACGGGAAGATGCCCACCTCGACGTTGACGCCGTGGAGCCAGTGGAAGTGCCAGCCTGCCGAAGCGGTGCGAATGGGCAGGAACGCAGACTTGGTGAGAAAGAAACCGCGAGACAAGGTTCGATCTTGGCCAAAGTTGGTCTCGCCCATGGCGCCGTACTGAAGGCTGAACTGCCCCACGGGGCCGCCCGCCTTGCCGTCGATGGCGTTGGGCGGCAGCTCGATGCCGATGCTGGCCATGTTGAGGGACAGCTCGTTGTGGCGCGGGGCGGTGGTCGACGGGAAGGCCGTGTGATCGATGGGGCGGTGCAGGGCCCAGAGGTAATAGCCGTCGACGATGAGCGACAGGAGAACGGGGCCCACCTTGAGAAGGGACTCGGGCTGACGGTTGTTGCCGTTGAGCCAGGAGAAGTCACCGAAGGCGAAGGGGGCTTCGGCGATGTCGGTGGGTTGGGCTGCGGGGGCGGGCGTTGGGGCGGGGGCGGCTGCGGGGATGGGCGTGGGCGCGGGGATGAGCTCGGGTGCGGGTGCGGGTGCGGGGTTCGCGACCGGAGTCGAGGCAAGCGCGGGTGCGGGGGTAGAGGCAGGCGCGGGCTGCGGGTCCGAGGGTTCGCGGTGGAGTGTGTCGCCCTCGGGCAGGGCGCGCGCTGGGGCGGCCAGGGCGAGAAGCGTGAGGGCTAGGAGGGCGCTCGCGGTGCGACGCGCCAGGGCGGGCATCATGGGAGCGCTGGTTAGCACATTCGGTGTTTGGCGTGCTTGGCGTGCTGGCAGGGGCGACAAGCTCGACGTTGCGCTATCCGGCGTCGTCTTGGGCGCGGCGCGCGAGGGAGAGGGCGTAGTCTTTGGCGCGACCGAGCAGCAGGCCACAAATGATCAGGTTGATGGTGGCTTCGGCGCCAAAAGATGCGTGATCGGCGATGGCCGTGAGGATGCGCAGGAGGCTGGCCACACCAAGTAGTGCAAGCACCACAGCGAGACCCCACTCCGGCGGGCGAAAGCACGACAGTGAGGCGACGGCGCTTGCAACACGGTAGGGCGAGGAGTGCGACATGACGATGCCTCTAAGTGAGTGAGCTTGATTGTCGAACACGGCAAAAATGCTCTTGGGTTTGGGACCCAAGAGTAGGAGGTGGGGCCCCAGCGGCTTTGCCGATGGGGCGGAGGACGAACGTCCTCCGATGAACAAGGCTAAAGAGCCGAGCTTGATCGAAGATCATGCTCGGTGATTTAGCGTGCACGACGCGGCATAAAGATGTCGTTCGGGCGCCTGCGATGGGCATAAAGGAACCATAAATTCGGCAAGGTTGGTCTCGGCGAAACCCGCGCAATTTCCGG
>JBIKNA010000361.1:0-7804 GCA_044358965.1 Polyangiaceae bacterium | reverse complement strand
AAGAGCGTGCCATGTTCGGTGCATAGCGCACGCAGTTCGCGCAAGAACCCAGCGGGCGGCACCACGCACCCGCCGCGCCCGAGCACGGGCTCCACCAGCAGGGCACCAACGTCGCCATGGGCAAGCGCTGCGCGCACCGCGGCCAGCGAGGCATCGAGCTCTTGGGGGCTGCCGGGGTACGGGCAGAAGCGCACGTGATCGCCGAGCTGCGCGGCGAAGGGCATGCGAAACCCTGGCGCAAGGCCACATGCGGCGAGCGGCGCGTACGACAGACCGTGGTACGCGCCCTCGAAGGCCACGATGCCGGGCTTGCCCGTGGCCAGCACACTTGTCTTGAGCGCCGCGGTGACGGCATCGGCCCCGGACAACCCGAGCAGCACGCGCGCCCCGGGCTCGGGAAACAGCGCGGCCAGCTGCTCGGACAGCTCGATCTTGACCTTGGACGCGTACACGTCGCCCAGGGCCAGCGTCAGCGCTTGGCTGGCTTCGTGGTGGGCCTGCACCACGGGGCTCGGGTTGTGCCCCAGCACACAGGCGCCAAAGCCCGCGATGAGGTCGACGTAGACGTTGCCATCGACGTCCTGCACGTTGATGCCCTGGGCGCGCTCGTAGACGATGGCGCCCTGATCCGCGTCGGCCACTTGGGCACGGGCCTCGCGGCGGGCCTCGAAGGCCGGACTCTCGACGCGCGACAGCCGGGCGCTCCACTCCCGAGACTGAGGGCCCGGAGGCGGCACCACAAGATGCGGAGGCAGCTCGCCCAACACCGGCATGTCGTACGCGCGTGGCGCCTAGAACACGAGGCGGTTGCGACCGCCGCGTTTGGCTTCGTAGAGCTTCTCGTCGGCGAGCTGAATGAGGTCCACGCCGGTTTTGTGCGCCGGATCGAGCACTGCAGCGCCCACAGAGATGGTGACGGGGATGACTTCGTTCTGGAACACGAAGCGCGAGGTCTCGACCTTCTCGCGCAGGCCTTCGCCCAGCGAGCGCGCACCTTCGAGCGAGGTCTCGGGCAAGAGCAGCGCGAACTCTTCGCCGCCGTAGCGCGCAAAGACCTCGTCACGGCGAATGCGCGCTTGGACGATGCGCGCGAGCTCTTTGAGCACGTGGTCGCCGGCCAAGTGACCGTGAAAATCGTTGATCTTCTTGAAGTGATCGATGTCGAACATGATGAACGACAGATCGCGCTGGTGCCTGCGGGCGCGGATGATCTCTTTTTCGAGCGCCTCGAGCAGGTAGCGTTTGACGTGTGCACCGGTGAGACCATCGATGATGGTCATCCGGTAAATTTCTTCGTGGTACTGGGCCTCGACGTCTTGGCCCGTGAGGTACTTGAAAATAGTCGGCCCCACTTTGACGCGGTCACCGTTGGTGAGGCAGAGCTCTTTTTTGATCTGCTCGTCGTTGACGTAGGTGCCGTTGGTGGAGTTCTCGTCGACGACCCACCAGGCGCTGCCGCGGAACTCGAAGAACGCATGGCGCCGGGACACCGAGTCGCCCTCGAGAATGATGTGGTTCTCGGCGCCGCGGCCAATGCGCATGGCGCCGGAGTCGAGCACGAACCGCTTGCCCAGCAGGGTGGGCTCCTTGGTGTAGATCACAACCAAGCAGTCGCCCCCGGAGGCCCGGGGCTCGTCGGCACTCGGCTTCTGGACGATCGTCGTTACGCGCGTCTTCTCGTCGTGTTCGGTCACGTCACGCTTCTTCCGTCCAAAGCTGCAATGAGACCGAAGGGTAGGCCGAGGGGCCGGCGCCGGTCAAGGCACCATCATCGGGCCCAATCGCAATGAATACAGAGGGTTGGCAGCCCCTCTATGTCACACCATGAAGGGCGTTCGGCAATCGGGAGGCAAGCGCCAGCGCCAAGTCGGTGAGATCGCGTGGAATGCGCGCCCGGACGGAGAGCACCCAGGGCCGCAGAATTGGCTCGTGAAGGTGCAATGCGCACTTGTCCGTGCATAGCCATACATCGACGCGTTCGCGGGTCTGGGCACGCAGCAAAGGGCCGGCGGTCACGGGTCCGTGGTCGGCGAAGCGCACGTGCACCGCGGGCTGCACGCCCTGCCCTCGCAGCATCTGCAGCACCCGCGCGGGGCGGCCCACGGCGGTGAAGAGCCCAACCCGAGCGCCGCGCAATTCGCTGAGGCTGGCGTCTTGGCCTTGGGCGTTGCGTACGGAGAGCTCGAACGCAACGTCGTCTGCCCTGAGCGACACATCGGCAAGCGCCCGAAGTCGCGCGGGCGCGGCGCGCAGATCGCCAAAAGGAAACACGCGGGCATGGGTGAGCTCGTGCGCCCCCGGAAGCAGGAGCACCGAGAGTCCTGCGCGCCCCCCATGAGTCTGCAGCACGCCGTCGACCACCAGCACCGCGCGCGCCTGTGCCGCCTCGCTTATGGCATCGGCCCTTTGGGGCGCGACGAACACCGGCACACCGAACGGCGCGAGCGCACCGGCGGCAAGCCACGCTTCGTCGCCCACCAACGCCACCGGGTGTTCCTTGGTCACGCGCATGGGCCCCACAAGGCGGCCCTTGTGGCCGTGGCCCACGAACGCCACCGAAGCGCCGCTTTGTGCGAGTTCTTGGGCCAGGGCGATGGCCACCGGTGTCTTCCCCGCCCCGCCAAAGGTGGCGCCGCCCACGCAGATCATGCGCTCGCTGTGGGGCAAGTGCCGAAGGAGCCCGGGCCACGACAGGCCGATGTGGCCTTTGGGCCCAAGGCGGAGCCCGCGCTCGGAGATGTGTTGCACCCACGAAGGCAGCGTGGGGTGAACGACCCGCGGAGCGAACTCGGTGCCCAAGACTCTGGGGGTTTTGGCGTAGACTCACGCCGTGCGCAAGCGGCATCACCAAGCTTTGGTCTCGTTCTTTGCTGCCCTCGCCGCATTGGGCCTTGCAGTCCCCGCAGCGGCCAACGGTCGGATCCCGGCCTCGAGCTCCATCGTCATCAGCCCCACAGACCCAAACCTGATGGTGGCCCGGGTCACCTTTGGGGTGCTCGTGTCCAAAGACGCGGGCAAGACCTGGGACTGGGTGTGCGAGACCTCCATTGGCTACAGCGGCCCCGAAGACCCTGCGTACGCGCTGTTCGGCGACGGCACGCTCATGGGCTCGCTGGCCGATGGCCTGTCCGTGTCGCACGACAGCGCGTGTTCGTTCTCGCTCAAGCAGAAGGGCTTCTTCATCGACGTGGCCGTTCCCAAGAGCAGCCCCGCGCGGGGCGTTGCGTTCATGTCCGGCTACGAGAACTCCGACGCCGACGGCGGCTTGGTGTTCAACTCGCAGGTCTTCGAGAGCACTGATAACGGCAAGTCCTGGGCCCTGCGGGGCAAACGGCTGGACGGCACGCTGCTGGGCGAGACCATCGACGTCACCGAGACCAACCCCAATCGCTTGTACATCTCCGCCATCCGGGGCAGCGGCGCCACGGTCAAGGGCGTGCTCTTGGTGTCCGACGATCGCGGCGCAACGTTCACCGAGCGCGTGATCCCCATGCAGAACCCCGACGAGCGCGCGCCCTTCATTGCCGCCGTCGACCCCAAAAACGCCGATCGCCTGTACGTGCGCACCACTGCGGCGCCCGATAAGCCCGCGCGGCTCATCGTGTCCAACGACGCCGGCAAGACCTGGTCCACCAAGTTCACGGCCACGGGCACGCTGCTTGGCTTCGCTCTGTCGGACGACGGCAGCACGGTGTACGTGGGCGGCCCCAAAGACGGCCTGCACCAAGCCAACACCACAGACTTCGCCTTCACCAAGAAGTCACAGCTTCAGGTGCAGTGCCTTGCGCTAAAGGGCGCAGCCCTGTGGGCCTGCTCCAACGAGGCCAGCGGCTTCGTGTTGGGCGAGTCCGTCGATCAGGGGCAGACCTTCACCGCGCGTCTGCACCTGAACCAGGTGCGTGGTCCCCTTGCCTGCCCGCCGGGCAGCAGCACCAAAGACAAATGCGAACCCGATTGGCCGCGCCAAGCCCGAGAGCTCGCCATCGGCGTGGGCCCAAGCGACGCCGGCACCGACGCGTCCAGTGCCGCGCCCTCGCCGTCTGCGTCCGACACCGACGGCGCCCAAGCCGGCGGCGGGGCCTGCGCCGCCACACACCGACCCTCGATTCGCTGGTCCGTCCCCTTGGCCGGCCTCGCCGCCTCCGTGGCTCTCTGGCTCCTTCGCCGGCGCAAACCCCGCTGACACGCACCGCGCGCACGCGAGCCCGCGCCCCCGCACCCATGGGCCAGTGCTCGAACACGCGCGCGCCATGGGGCCGATGAGGCCCGCTTGGACCCGCTTGGACCCGCTTAGACCTCGAACTCGGCCTTCTCGAGGATCTCGGTGACGCGCCACAAGAAGGCGTTGGCGGCCACGCCGTCGACCACGCGGTGGTCGTAGCTGAGCGCCATGTACATGACCGGGTGAATGGCCATTTGGTCTTCGCCCTCGGGGCTCTCGACCACGACCACGCGCTTTTGGATCTCGCCCATGCGCAGAATGCCCACGTTGGGCTGGCTGATGATGGCGCCGCCGAACAGGTTGCCCTTGAGGCCGGGGTTCGAGACGCTGAAGGTGGAGCCGCTGAGATCGTCTGCGGTGATCTTGCCGTTGCGCGCGCGCTTGGCCACATCGTCGATGGACCGGACGATGCCACGTACGCCGAGCTCGTCGGCGCGACGAACAACGGGGACCACGAGGCCGTCGGGGGAATCGACGGCGACGCCGATGTTCACATCCTTGTGGATGACGAAGGCGTCGTCGAGCACGCGGCTGTTGAGGGCCGGGTTCTCGCGCAGCGAGCGGGCCGTGGCCACCACCACGAAGGCCAACATGGTGAGCGAGAGGCCCTCTTTCTTGTAGCGATCTTTATGGGCCTCGCGCAGCTTGGCCGCGCGGTGCAGGTCGATCTCGGCCACCGTGACCACGTGCGGCGACGTGAGCTTGGAGTAGGTCATGTGGTCGGCGGTGATGCGCCGACGACGCGTGAAGGGAACCACCTGGTCGCCCGCGTTGGGGCGGTAGGGCGGCACCTTGAACGAGCCGAAGCCCACACCGGGCACCGGCGGGACGAAGCCGCCACCCTGGTTGATCATGGCCGCGAGCTGCGCGGGACGCGCCGGGGGCGCGGACGCCGCGGGGGCTGCGGGCGCCGGGGCTGCTGCGGGGGCCGCTGCGCGAATGACGTCGTCTTTGGTGATGCGCCCGAACTCGCCCGTGCCCTGCACCTGCGCCAGATCCACCGCGTTCTCGAGGGCGGCCTTGCGGGCCACGGGGGTTGCCAGGTTGCCACCCGTCACGCTCTTGCCCGAGGGCGCGGGCGCTGCGGGAGCTGCCGCCGGCGCCGCAGCGGCGGGCGCGACAGACGGGGCTTTGCCCACGGTGACGGTCTCGTCGAGCTTGAGCACCACGGTGCCCACGGGCACGACGTCGTTCTCTTTGGCCAGCAGCGACACAATTTGGCCGGCGAAGGGCGCGGGCACCTCGGTGTCGGCCTTGTCGGTGGCCACCGAGAGCAGCGGTTGATCCTTTTTGACGACGTCGCCCTCGCGAACAAGCCACTTGGTGATGGTGCCCTCGGAGACGCTCTCACCGAGCTGCGGCATTTTGACGTCGATCGCCATGGAGATCCCTTCTGTGCAGAAACGAGAACGTTGGAAGGCGCGCAGTATACGCGGCTCGGGTCCGGCCTGAAGCAAGTTGTTGAATGGAACCGGGGATTTCCCTCAAAAAAGCGAGCAAATGCCGCCCCGGCGGGCCATTCGTAGGGTTCCTCCGAACGGCGAGCAATCCCCTTTGGCCCAGCCGTTGCTCTAAGCCTGGGCATGTCGCTCCACCGCTCCCCCCAACACTCGCTCCGTGACTCCGATCCGACGATCATCGCCGCGCCGGGCAAGCGCATCTACCGCCGGGCCGACCTGGGCCATGCGCGGCTTGTTCGCCCGACAATTCGGCCCATTTCGAGCCCTCCGCCGAGCCAGGCCACAGTCCCCACGCAGCACCTGTCCACCACGTTTCTCCGCTTTGCGCTCTTTGCGCTCGGCGTCACCTTCGGCCTGACGGGCGGCATGATCGTCCACAGCGTGCGCGACGCCGTCCAAGTGCTGTGCACCTTGGCCCAGGCCTAAGTGCGTGCCCCCGACGTCGCCCGTGCCGGGCTCCGAGACCAGCCCCATCCCGTCGCTGTGGGACGAGCGTTGCTGCGCGCTCGTGTTGCTGGCGATGCCTCGTGGGTGAACCTGGGCCCGACTTGGACCGGGCCGGGTGCGGGTGCGGGTGCGGGTGCGGGGCGGCGTAAGGGGCCGGGGCTGGGGCTGCGGCTACGCCCGCGCGATCCTGGCCACGAAGTAGCCGTCGGTGCCGTGTACGTGCGGCAGGAGCCTCACGGTGCAAGCTCCGGGGGCTACGCCCGGCGCGGGGGGAACGGGCCAGGCGGAAAGTGTGAGCGATGGGTCCGCGGCGATCACTTGGTCGACCACGTCTTCGCATTCGGCCCGGAGCACCGAGCACACGGCGTAGAGCAGCGTGCCGCCCGGGGCCAGCAGCTTGGCCACGTTGGTCAGGATCTGGACCTGCAAGGCTTGGTGCTCGCGGATGCTTGCAGGCGTACGGCGCAGGGCAATCTCGGGCCTTCGGCGCAGCGTGCCCACGCCGGTGCAGGGCGCATCGAGCAGAATGCGCGCGTACCCGGGCTGCAGCTCGCCGGTGCCCACGGAGAGATCCACCGGGTGCGTCTCGCCCACTTCTAGCCCCACGCGACCAAGCTCCCGCGCCAGGTGCGTCAGCTTTGATTCATGCAGATCGCACGCATCGACGGTGCCGGTTTCGCCCACGGCACGGGCCAACATGGCGGTTTTGTGGCCGCGGCCGGCGCAAGCATCGAGCACGCGATCGCCGGGTTGCGCTCCCAGGGCCTGGGCCACCCACTGGGAGCCCTCTTCTTGAATCCAAAAGCGCGTGCCGTGCCCGGGCAGCTCGCCCAAAGGCCCGGCGTTGCCGAGCACGATGCATCCGGGCACCAGCGTCGAGACGCGGGCCTCGGCTTGGGGTAGCCGGCCTTTGAGTTCGGCGAACAGGGCGTCAGTGTCCGACGCGTCGGCGAGTGCAAGTGCCACCGGAGGCGCGGCTGCCGAAGCGCGCAAGAACGCTTGGCTGTCGCCTTCGCCCAGGCTCTTCTTGAGCGCGCGTTCGAGCCACGCGGGCACCGAGAGCTGCGGCGCGTCGGCGGGCTCGGGCGGTGCCTCGGCACAGGCCGTGGCGTACTTGCGCAGCACCGCGTTGGCAAAGGCCGCAACTTTGGGCCCGCGCTCTTTGGAGATGGCCCCCACGGCGCGGTCCACTGCGGCGAACGCGGGCACACGCCCCAGGTTCTTGATCTGGTGCGCGGCCATGATCATGTGCACTTTGCACATGTCGTCGGGAAAGGCCCGGGTCTTGGTCAGCGCCAGCAGCGCGTGCTCCAGGCCCGACCACGCCCGAAGTGTGCCGTACACCAGCTCCGTGGCCAGCGCGCGATCGCGCACGTCGAGTTGCGGCAAGCTCGAGAACTCGGCGTCGAGCAGCGCCGCAGCCCAGGCGTCGTCGCGCAGCACCCGAAGGAGCGACTGCGCGGCGATTCGCCTTGGATCCGTGGGCCCGAAGGCCTGGGTCAAGGGGCCTCGGGGCGGAACTTGATCTGCGGAGGCGGCGGGTAAGTCGTGCTGGCCACGTCGTAGGGCTGCGAGAACACCACGATGCGCTCGCAGGCCGACATGGTGATGGCGCCGCCGTTGGCCTTGGTGAGGCCGGGGCACCAGACCGACGTGCCGCTCTCGGGGCTGGCGT
>JBIKNA010000360.1:0-7829 GCA_044358965.1 Polyangiaceae bacterium | reverse complement strand
CCAGCCTCAGCCCGCGCCCATGGCCCAGCCTCAGCCCGCGCCCATGGCCCAGCCTCAGCCCGCGCCCATGGCCCAACCCCAGCCCGCGCCCATGGCCCAGCCCCAGCCCGCGCCCATGGCCCAGCCCCAGCCCATGCCGCAACAGGCCTACGGACCTCCCCAAGGTCAGCACGGCTTCCCGCCCCCGCAGCAACACCCGCAAGGCGGCTTCCAGCAACAGCCCCCGCCCGGATGGGGTGGTCCCCAACAGCAGCAGCATCACCAGCAGCAACCGCCGCAACAACAGCAAGCCCCCCGGGCCGCAGCGCCCGTCGCCCAGGGCGACCCATTCGCGGCTCCGCAGCGGGCGTCCGCGCCCCAAGGTGCGCCCGCAGGGGGCCCCGCCCCGCGGCAATACGCACCCGGCGAGGCCCACAACTCGCTACCGCCCGCCGGTGGCCTCCAAATGCTCAACGCCGATTTGGGTGCGCACAGCGCCACCAACTTCTACAAGGGCCTGAGCGGCAACGACATCATCGAGCACGGAGGCCTCTTCGTCTCCACGTACATGATCCCCAAGATGGGCTCACCGGTGCGGCTCAAGGTGTCGCTCCCCGGCGGCTACGAGTTCGAAGCCAATGCCACGGTGCAATGGGTGCGCGAGTCGTCCGAGGGCGGCGCCGACGCGCCCCCGGGCTTTGGCGCCAAGTTCACGCACATCACACCCGAGGCGCGGCAGCTGGTGTACCGCTACACGCGCAACCGCGAGCCCATCTTCCACGACGACCTGTAACGCCGCGCGCTACAGACCGCGAACCAGCGGAACCATCCGCGCGGGATCATCGGTGATGATCCCGTCGGCCCCCGCGGCGAAGAGCGCCCTCGCAGAGCTCTCGTCGTTGATGGTCCAGTAGTCGACACGAAGGCCAAGGGCATGCAGCTTGGCGATGAACCTGGGTGTCGAAAAATCGAAGCCGCCTAGGTGTGTCGGAATCTGCGCTGCCGCACTGCGCACCAGGCCCAACGCCGAGATCAGCGCCACAGGAAGCGTGCATAGCGCAAGTGCCTCGGCCTTGCCCACGGCGGTCTCGCCGGCGTAACCCCGGGCACGAAACCTGCGGTGGTTGCGCTGCTGAAAACTGGCCAGGCGCACCCGCGGCGCGGCGTTGTGGGCGCGAATCACCCGCAGCAGCGGCCCACACATGTCCGGCTCGGTCTGTTTGGCGTCGACGCTCATGGGGGTGTGCGGAAAAGCCTCGAGCACCTCATCGAGCGTCGGAATGTTTATGCCCTTGCCCGCGTACGGCCGCGTGCCGTCGCCCGCTTGAAAGCCCCAGCCCGCATCCCAGGTGCGCACATACGAGTAGGCGCAATCGCGAATGCGCCGGGGCACATTGCACATGCGGGTGCCGTCATCGTCGTGCGCCACCACCACCACGCCATCGCGGGTCATGTGCACGTCGAGCTCGAACCAGTCGGCCCCGACCTCGATGGCCCGCTCGAGCGCCAGCATGGTGTTCTCCGGGCGCTCGGCCCGGGCGCCACGGTGCGCGTACACGAGCTTGGGGTGCGAGGTAATGGCGGTCACGTGTGCTTTCGACGCCAAGGTACACGATGAGCATGCGCCATGGATCAAGAGGGGTATACTCCGCGCTTCGTCATGCGCCTGCTCTCTGCCACCATGGAGCGTGTATTCCCGCGCTTCCGCCCGCGGCCCGAGCACCAACCGCGCGGCACCGGTCGCGGGGCCGTGGCCACCATCGAGTGGCTTGGCACCGCGGGCTTCGTGTTTCGCACGCAAGACACCGTCATCCTCATCGATCCCTTCGTTTCCCGGCCGTCGCTACCGCGGCTCCTGGTGTCCCGGGTAACCCCCAACGACGCCGAGATCCAACGGCACATTCCCCACCGCGTCGACGCCATCGTCTGCGGACATAGCCACTTCGATCATGTGGCCGACGCGCCGCGCATCGCGCTCAAGACGGGCGCGCGCCTCATTGGTTCGCAGTCCACGTGCAGCTGGGGGCGCTTCGAGGGCCTGCCCGAGAGCGCGCTGGTGCGGGTGCCAGCCCGCGGCGCCAGCGTTCAGGTGGGCGACATCGAAGTCATCATGGTGCCGAGCCGGCACGGAAAGGTGCGCGTGGGTCCGCTGCCGGTCCCCACCTTGCCCGGCGATGTTCCCGATCTGCCGCGGGCCTACGGTCGCGTGCACGAGTACCGCATGGGAGGCACCTTCGGGGTGTTGCTCCGCGCCCCCGGTCTGTCCGTGTATCACAATGGCAGCGCCGATTTGGTCGACGCAGAGCTCGAGGGCCACCAGGCCGATGTGCTGCTGGCTTGCCTTGCCGGGCGCAAGAGCGTGCAGAACTACGTGGCAAGGCTGGCACATGCGCTCTCGCCCAAGCTCGTGATCCCCGCGCACCACGACGCCTTCTTCGCACCGATGGATGCCGGGGTGCGCCTGCTACCGGGCGTCGACGTGCCCGGGTTCTTGCACGAGGTTTCGCAGACGCGCCGAGGCCTCCAGGTGATCACCCCCGGCTATCACGAGCCGGTGGCCGTAGGGCGCGGCGCCGAGGGTGCAGAGATCACGGAGACAACAGCGTGAAGCGCTGGCTCGGCGCAGTACCGCTGGCGCTTGCGTGCATTGCACACGCACCGTCGGCCAAGGCATCGAGCGACCCGCGGCTTTTGTTCCGTACCTTCGAGACGCCGCACTTTCGCGTGACGTTCTACTCGGGCTCCGAAGAGGTCGCGCGGCACACGGCCGATTTGGCCGAGGGCATGTACGCCGAGATGAGCGCCGACCTGGGCTGGGCTCCGCAAGAGCGCACGGAGATCATGCTCACGGACTTCACGGACTCGGCCAACGGGTCGGCCACGGCGCTGCCGTTCAACACCGTGCGCCTGTTCATGACGGCGCCGGACGACATGTCCCCGCTGGCCGACGTCGACGACTGGATGCTCGACCTCGTCACGCACGAGTACACGCACATTCTCCATACCGATCAGATTCGCGGACTGCCGGCGCTGGCCAACCGTGTGTTTGGCAAGACCTTCGCCCCGAACCAGGTACAACCAAGGTGGCTGCTCGAAGGCCTGGCGGTGTACCACGAGAGCAAGCACACCAGCGCCGGCCGCATGCGGTCGTCCATCTGGGACATGTTCATGCGGGCCGACGTGCTCGAGAACAACATGGCCACGCTCGACCAGATGTCGAACTTCGTGCGGCGGTGGCCCCAAGGCAACATCTGGTACCTGTACGGCTCGTACTTCCTGAGCTTCATCGCCGAGACCTACGGCGATCAGGCACTCCGGGCCATGATCCGCGACTATGGCGAGCGGGTGGTGCCGTGGGGCATCAACCGCTCCGTACGAAGGGCCACGGGGCGCACTTTCGAAGAGCTCTACCCAGCCTGGATCGCCAGCATGCAAAAGCGCTATCAGGCGCAGCGCGACGCGGTGCGTGCGCAGGGTCTGCGCGAGGGCGTCAGGCTCAGCACCCACGGACAAGCCGCCGGGCGTCCGCGCTTCGTGCACCCCAAAAGTGGCCTCGGCAACCCGGGCGACGTCATTTACTTCGCCGACGACGGTCGCGATCGCCAGGGGTACTACACGCTCGGCATCGAGCGCGACGCCAGGGGCCACGTGGTTGGCAGCAAGGCAGGCTCCCGAGCGCTGGCCTTACGCATCAATGGCGACACCTACGGCGGCTTTGCCCCCGATGGCTCGTTCGTCTTCCAGCAAACCGCCGTGAGCAACCAGGTGTTTGCGTACAACGACCTGTTTCGCATGAAAGCAGGCACCACCAGCCAGACAGGGTTTTCGGATCCGACGGAGCGCCTGAGCTACGGCGTCCGTGCGCACGAGCCCGATCCGTCGCCAGACGGCCGCACTGTGGTGTTCGTCAGCAACCACCGTGGCACGCGGTATTTGCAGCTCGGCGAAGTGCAAGAGGGCGAAGGCCCGAGCCTGGGCAAGATTCGCTCGCTCGTGCCCAGCGAGCGAACGGATCAGGCTTACACCCCCAGATTCTCGCCGGACGGCACCCACGTGGCCTACTCGGTGTTTCGTCGTGGCGGGTACCGCGACATTCGCTACGTCGATGTGCGCACGGGCACCTTCGAAGAGATCGCCCACGACCGCGCACAAGACGGCGCGCCGTCGTTCTCGGCGGACGGCAAGTACGTGCTGTTCCACTCCGATCGCACGGGCATCCCCAACGTGTACGCCTGGGAGATCGAAAGCAAGAAGCTCTTCCAGGTGACCAACGTCATCATGGGAGCTTTCCAACCCGAGCTGTCGGCCGATGGGCGGACGCTGCTCTACGTCGGGTACACCAAAGCGGGCTTCGACCTGTTTGCCATGGACTTCGATCCCGCGCGCTTCACGCCCGCGCCGGCGTTTGTGGATACGCGACCCCCAGAGCCGCCAATGCCCGCGCACCACGCTGGCGTGGCCAAGCCCTACGAGGCCTGGCGCACCCTGGTGCCCCGAAAGTACTCGCTCGAATCTGCCCCGGGGAACTTTGGGCAGGCGTACTCCATCTCCGTGGGTGGCACCGACATCGCCGGCCTGCACTCGGTGGTTGCGGCGCTGCGTGTCGAAGCCGAGCAACCCGAGCCCCAGGGCAGCCTGGCCTACAGCTATTCGCGCCTGCCCTTCGACGTCACTGCAGGTGCATACCGCGTGCTGTCGCCCCGCGACGGCTACGGCTTCGGCGCCAAGAACGTCCCCGCCGTGCAAGAGACCATGGCCGCGTCCACGGCCATTGGCATTCCTCTGCCTCAAGCCTTCGAGAACCAAAGCGTCAGCCTGTCGTACACCTTTGGCCGCACCGCGGGCTCGCAACCCACGCCCGTCGCTGCGCTCGACCCGTACGAGACACCGCGCGTGCCCTTTCGCGGCTACGTGGGTTCGGCGCAGTTCAGCTACAGCTACGACAGCACCGAGCGCTACCTGCACAGCGTTGGCGGCGAGCGGGGGCAAAGCCTCTCCACCACGTTTGCGCTGACAGACCCCATTCTGGCCAGTGATTTTGCCGGGTTTGCAGCCAGTGCAGACTACACGCGGTACTTTCGCATGCCGTTCCGGCAGCACACCTTTGCGTTCCACGCGGGCCTCGGCACCAGCAGCGGCACCTTCCCGGGGCGGGGCTCGTACTACGTGGGTGGCTTCGTCGACCTCCCGCCCGCCGACGTGCTGCGCAACCTGATCTTGCAAGGGGGCTTCGTGCTGCGCGGATACCCCACGTATGCCATCGCCGGTCCCAACTACATGCTCGGCAACTTCGAGTACCGCTTCCCCATCGTCAACATCGACCGCGGCTTGTCCACGCTCCCGTTGCTCATCAACCGGATCAACGGCGCGGTGTTCGCCGACTACGGCACGGCCTTCGATGCCCCGCGAGACATGTTGTTCAAGCTAGGGTCTGGCGCCGAGCTGCAAACCGAGTGGAGCCTTGGCTACTACGTCAGCTTCTTTGTGCGCCTGGGCGCGGCCCACGGGTTCCACTCGGGCGCCATGGACCGCCTGTACCTGGTTGCAGCGGTCCCCTATTAGCCGCCACCAAGAAACTGCCAAAAAACTTGGCCACTTTTGCTGGGGCTACGTACCGTGCATTTCCATGCGAGAAGCCACACGGATGCTGGGTCAGTTTGCGGGTGTCGTGGTGGCTTCGGTCGCGCTGGCGGCGTGTATGGGCCAGTCTCGGCCGGCCCGGGCGCAAGAGGCTGCGTCCGACATGAACACGCACATTCGCTTCGGCCGCGTGGAGCTGGCGGGCGAGAAGGTCGACACGTCGTATCGCAACAAGTTCGTCGAGCGGCGCCGCCAGTGGGGCCAAGGCATCCGCCTGGGCGACACCGAGATCTCTGCCATCCGCATGGTTGGCGAAGACCGCGCCGAGACCAATGTGTCCGTCTCTTGGTATCGCGTCGACGAGGGCGAGCTTCACTCGACCAAGATCAAGCAGATCTGGAAAGACTTTAAGGGCGACTGGCGTCTGATCGAAGAAGAGCGCGTGGACGGCGACGTGGGCCTGTTGGGCGAGCCGGTCCCCGAGCGCGTGCGCAGCAAAGAGGCGCCCAAGAACGCGCAGTTCCCGACCATTCGCCTGGGCACAAACGCACCAGCGGCGCCTGCTGTCGAAAGCGGCGCCGCCGAAGGGCCCGAAGGCCAGTAACGCTACTGGGGCGCCGGGAGGCGCCGACCGAGCGAGTTTGCGTCAGGCCTTGGGGGGCGCAGACTTCTTGGCCGTGGCTTTTTTGGCCGTGGTCTTTTTGGCCGTGGCGCCGGCGGCGCGAGCACGGGCGGCGCGCGCCTTCGTCTTCACCTGCGAGCGGCGGCGCTTCATCTTCATCGAATTGCGGCGATCGTGATTGCCCATGTCAGTTTCCTTGGAAGGCCCCGTTTTCTCGGGACCGGGAGATATGCGACAGGATCGGCCCTGGCGTCAAGCTCCATGGAGCAGATCCTAGGCTCACGCGTCACAGCGCATGGCTTAGGGCCCGAGCAGCCAGGTCCAGCGAATCAGCCCGTGTTTTCGGCCACGGAGTCTTCGCGGCTGCGAACTTCGAGGCGGTAGCGGCTGTTGATGGTCTCGATGTAGAAGACCTCTCGGCCTGCCATGCGCAGCACGCGCTTGACCGGGGTCGTGACGTACTCGTGCATGCCATCGGGAAACTCGATGACCACCACCGAGCCCTTGCGAGGTGCTCGCACCAACCGTCCTGCGACGGCGCGCGACCCCTTCCCTAGCTTGCGCAGAACAACGTCCACGTACCCAATCTAGCATTCCAGGGGGGTGGGTCTAGTCTCGCCGCCCGTCACGGCCAGATCGGGGAGGAAACTCCCTACACCGCTGGCGCCCGAAGCAGAGCTGGCAGGGACCAAAAAGCGACCCATTGTCACATTGTATCGGCGGGTTAGCCGTGTTGACGCTGTGCGCCATGGGGCACGGCTGCACCACGAGTCACCTGCGCAGGTCCGGCGTCCCTTTTGGAGCGGCCCAACGTTGTGTAAGGGTCTTCGGCGCCACATGTCGACGGAACACGGAGAGCACCTTTCGTTCGGGGTTCGGTCGCTGGAGCCCGGTCAGCGCCGCGGCTGCATCGAGGTCGTGTGCGGCTCCATGTTCAGCGGCAAGACCGAAGAGCTACTGCGCCGCATGAAGCGCGCGACCTTGGCCAAGCTGCCCACCATGCTGTTCAAGCCGCGGGTCGACAACCGCTACGACGACGTGAAAGTGGTGAGCCACGAGGGCCTGGGCGCCGACGCCATCCCCGTGCGCGACGCCGACGAGCTCATCAAGATCGCCAACATGAGCGATGTCGTCGTGCTGGGCATCGACGAGGTGCAGTTCTTCGACGAGGGCATCGTGCGCGTCGCCGAAGAGCTCGCCAACAAGGGCGTTCGGGTTATTTGCGCCGGCCTCGACCAAGACTACCGAGGCCTGCCCTTTGGCCCCATGCCGGCGCTCATGAGCATCGCCGAGTACGTCACCAAGCTCCACGCGGTGTGTTCGCGATGTGGCGCGCCGGCCTGTCGCTCGCAGCGCTTGGTTGCGAGCGAAGGCCAGCTGTTCGTTGGCGGCGCCGCGGCCTACGAGGCCCGGTGCCGCCGTTGCTTCGTGGCGCACGTGGTCGAACCCGAGCGCCCGAGCGGTCAGGCTCCGTAGGGGCCACCGCCACCCTGCGGACCGCCGTAGCCACCGCCACCCTGCGGACCGCCATAGCCGCCACCACCACCAGGAGGCGGACCGTAGCCACCGCCACCACCAGGAGGCGGACCGTAGCCACCGCCACCACCAGGAGGCGGACCGTAGCCACCGCCTGCCGGAGGCGGACCAC
>JBIKNA010000359.1:0-7871 GCA_044358965.1 Polyangiaceae bacterium | reverse complement strand
GCGATCTGCACCATGTCGTCGTCACCGACGAGAGCGGCAAGGCCGTGGGCATGCTGTCGGCGCTCGATGCGTTGCGCGCACTCATCGGCGAGCCGCCCAAGCACCCCGCCGCCTTCGGCAACATCTAGTCCTGCGCGCCGCGCGCTTGACCCCGGCGGCGCCGGCGACCGAAAACCAAAGCGACCAGGGCGAGCGCGGCCGCGGTTGCGCCGTCGAATGCGCCGCCGCTGGTGTTGCATCCCTTCTTGTCGGCCACCGCCGGCTTCGTTGCGGCGTCTGCGCCTGCGGGGCTGCTTGGCATGGCGCTGGGCGCGGTCGACGCCGAGGGCGATGGGCTTGCGGAGCCAGCGGGGGCTGCAGACGCAGAGGCCGCCGGGGCCATGGGCTGCACCGCCAGCTCTGGCAGCGCCGAGGTCAAGAAGCTGCCGAGCGGCGCGTCGCGGCGAACAAACGCGAGCTTCTGTGCCGGCATGGGCGTTGGCTGGGGCGTGCCCTGGGGCGGGGGCCCCCACACGCCGCGGCGCGGTTCTTTGCACGTCATGGGGCCCGTCCACGGGTGACGAATGGCGTAGCGCCCTTGGAAATTGTTGATCGATGACGGCACGGCGCCCTGCTCGATGGTCTTGTTGTTGCGCACCTCGCGGCCACCCACCACGGGGGGCGCGGCGCGGAACACCAAGTCTTCGCCCATGGACGCGCGGTCGTAGCGCACGTGGAGCCGCGTGAGCACGTACGGCGTGGCGAACCCCATGGCGCCCATGCCGCCCAAGCCGCCGAGCCTCTGCGGTGCGGGCCCATTGGGCGAGAAGTTGAAGCCGTAGGACACGTCGACGGTGCCGCCCTCGGGCTTGGGAAAGTTCGCCTGCTTGAACGCACGCACGACGCAAGCTCGCACCACGCCATCGGTCATGGTGCCAGTGCCCACGCCGGCTTTCGACACGGCGCCGGTCTCGTCGATGGTGGCCTTGACCTCGAAGCTGCCCGCGAGTGTGGGGTTGGTCTTGAGTCCGTTGTCGTAACACAAGCGGAAGCGGCCCCATTGTTGGCGCACGATGCGCTGCACGACTTCCGGAGGAAGTTTGCCCTGCACCGTGACGGTACCTTGGCGTACGGAGCTGCTCGGCCCGGAAGAGCCCGCACTCAAGCCGTCGGTGCCATTGGGCAGCACGTCGGCGCCCAAGGTCGCCAAGTCGTTGCCGTCGAGCGTTGGCCCGGGGCACGGATCGCACGTGCCCGCGTCCCACGAGTACTCGGTGACGACGGCATTGGGGGTCTTGCCCTGCACCTTGTCGAACAGCGAAGCGTAGAACGCGCCAAACTGACCCTTGGCTCCCTCGGCCACATCGAGGTTGGTGGGGATGAACACGTTGGGATAGTTGGCCGCCTCGTAGCGTTGCCCCTTGGCCACAATGTTGACGATGAGGTCTTGTTTGCCCGCCGAGTTGATGAGCCCAAGGCGCACCGGCAGCGTGAACTTGTCGCTGTCGTAGTGAAAGCGAAGGGGCGACAGCGTGGCTCGTCCATCCTCGAACTTCACTTTGCTGACATCGACCTTGGCCACGAAGAACTTCATGCCGCTCGCGATGTAGGGCTTGAAGAAAGGCTCGGCGCCGTCGGGGATGGCGTACTTCTCTTGCTTGAGCCACGTGTCGAGACCCGACGCGTCTTTGGCCGACAGCACCACGACCTCGTACTCACCGACGTCGAACTTGGCTTCGACTTTGACCCCAAGGCCGGCGCCGTGACCGAGCGTGCCCACTCCGCCCAGGCCAATGCCCGAACCAAAACCCCCGCCGCCTTCGCCAAGCCCCGAGAGCCCCAAGCCCTCGGGCGGGCACGGGTCTTGTTCCCAGTACTCCACGAGCCGCGGCGCGCCGAGCTTGTCGACCTTGTCGAACACCGCCGCGGGCAGCACCTTCACGTTCTCTTTGGCCAGCACCACGGGCACCGGAATCACCAGCGCAAACTTCTCTGGCGGCCCTTTGTAGTCGTTTTGCATCGAGAGCACGGTGCGCATGCCCTCGCGCATCAACACCACCTGCGTGGCATCGGCGAACAGTTTGTTGTCGGCCCCCGACACATAGAACCCACAGAAGGCCTGCGCCGCCGGTGCAAAGGCGAGCATCGTGGCGAGGGTGGCGGAGCAAAGGAGCGATCGGGACAGCCGCATCTGCCGAGCATAGGAGCGAAGCGCCGCCCAGTGCCAGCAGAGACGAAAAAAGACGCGCTCAGGGACACACTGCGCCGTCGATGCTCGTGATGGGCGTGCCGTCGAGCAGCATGGGGCAACGGACGGTGACACCGGGGTTCTTGCTGGGCATGTGCGGCGGGTACCACACCCCGAAGCCCGCGTTCTTGATGCGCGGACGAATGAACGACAAGTTGTTGCCTGCGGCGTACACGCGGAAGCCAGCCTCGCCGGTAAACCAGCAGTCGGTGAACGTGCTGTCGCCACCGTGCCAGTTGATGTCGCCGGTCTGGGTGTTGTTCGACGGCCCGGCCATCATGAAGTTGACGTTCTTGAACGTGAACCCGCCGGCATCCCACAAGCCCTGCATGGCCTCGAGGTGTTGCCCGGGGTCGCCCGGCGTTGGGCTCGCGAGGTACGAGTCTTCGACCTTCCATCCACTGGTGCACTTGCCAGGGCCCGGGTTCTGGTTGCCGCTCGCGTTGGTGCAGGCAGGTCGCAGGGCTTGGCCCTTGGGGTGCACAATGGAGCTCTGCTTGATGGTGCCGTTGCAGCTGACGCCGGGCTGCTGGCGCACGTAGATGCCGCCCGACCAGCGAACCCGCAGCAGGTTGAAGCACACGGTGCCACCCGCCGAGCCAAACACCAGCGAGTCCACCAGCGTCACGTTGGCGGGCCAATCTGCGCTGGTCAGGTTGATGAGTCTCCGACCGGTGTAGGTGGTGTTGGGTTGCAACGAGCCGAAGTCCAGATCGGCAAATGTGGTTCCGGCGGCCGGACCGGTGTTCGCGTCTGTGGGCATGCCCATGCTCGAAGCGCTGCCGTCGCTTGCGGCACCGCCGTCGGGTACGGCAGCAGCGCCGTCTGTTACAGCAGCGCCGCTGTCGGTCGTCGCATTGCCGCCGTCAGACTCCTCGGGACCCGCATTGACCCCCGTGCCGCTCCCTGGATCTTGCGTGGGACCCGCGCCTTGGGCAGCCGGATCGCTAGAACACGCCAGGAGCCACGCGGTGGAAACAAGGGCCAAAGAACGCAAGGACGGGAGGCTCATGTTGGGGTGACACCCCCCAGTTTCGCCCCGCAAGCAAAAATGCGACGGGGCCCGGGGAACGTTCGCCGCCCATGGTGCCAACAACGGGCTCCACGTAGACTTGGCCGCATGTCCGCCGTGACGCTTGTTGGCCTTCCGTACTCTCCGTGGACCGAAAAGGCACGGTGGGCGCTCGACCGTCGTGGCGTGCCCTACACGTTCCAGTACTACCAGCCGCTGTTGGGCGAGCCTGGCCTCCGCATCAAACTACGAAGGCTCCGCGGCCGAGTCAGTGTGCCCGTGTTGGTGCCTGCCACCGGCGCTGCCATCGATGACTCCACCCGCATTGCGCGGTGGGCCAACACCCAAGGCCAAGGCGATGATCTGTTCCCGGCAGCGCACGCCCAAGAGGTCGACCGCTGGGCCGATCTCTCCGAGCGCGCGCTCGCTGCGGGCCGTGCACTTTCGTTGCGCCGCATGGTGATGGACGAAGAGGCTCTGGGCGAGATGGTGCCCCCCGTGTTGCGCAAGTTTGGTGGGCCGGCCCGTACCATCGCCGGGGTCGGCGTGGCGCGCACACTTCGCAAGTACCAAGGCCACGAAAAGTCTGCCGAGGAGCACGAGTCGGAGTTCGCGGGCTTTCTCGACACGTTGCGCCAGGCGGTGCAATCGCTCGCGCCCGGGGCTCCCATGCTGGGCACATTCTCCTTCGCCGACATCGCGGCCGCGCAGATGCTCGCATTCGTGAGTCCTCCCACCAAAGGCCTGCGCATCGGCAACGCAAGCCGTCGTACCTTCTCGAGCCCTGGCCTTGCGGCGCGCTATCAGGACCTGTTGGCCTGGCGCGACGCAGTGTACGAACGCCACCGCGGCCTTTAGCTCTGGCCCGGGCTACGTGTCCCGGGTCTTGTAGGTGAGCATGGGGCGCAACGTAGCAAGTACGCGGCATGCACCGGCGGCCACCAGATCGCCGACGACGTCGTCGATGCGCTTGTAGGCGTCCGGAGCTTCTTCGAAGAGCAGGTCTTTGTCGTCGCAGATGACGACGCTGCCCAGACCCGTGCGTCGAAGCTCGTGAGCGCGGTACCGATGGCGCATGCGTGCCCGGGCATCGCCACGCGTGTACTTTCGTCCGGCGCCGTGGGCCAGCGAGTGACCGACGGCCTCGCCGTCGCCCGAAGGTTCGACCAGGTAGCTCAGCGCGCCCCGAGAGCCCGGGATCACCACGGGTCCGCGGTTGTGTGGCGCTGCGCCTTTGCGGTGCACCAGCGCGTCGCCCTGGGTTTCCACGAAGTTGTGGCGCACGTCCAAGATCGGGCGCAGGCGTACCCCCAGATCGCAGGCCATGCGGTCGGCCACCAGCGCACGGTTGGCCTCGGCCCACCGTACGGCATCGTCGTGCATGGCCATGTACCGCGTAGCCTCGGGGCCCGGCACCGCAAGGCCTTCGCCAAACGAGCGCGCGGCTTCTTGGCGCATGATGGTCTCCCCAAGGCCGCGGGAGCCCGTGTGCACCAGCAACAAGAGCTCGCGTCCGGCAATGCCCAGGGCCTGCAGGCGCTCTGGGGCCATGGCTTCGTGCACCCGCACCAGCTCGGCAAAGTGGTTGCCTCCGCCAATGGTGCCAAGAGAGCTCTCGTGGCTGGGCTCGCGTACGCCGTGGCGCAGCAAAAGTTCTCGGGCGTTGCCGTCCCAGGGGCCCTCCAGGTGTTTGAGCTGCTTTTCGCAGCGATCGATGCGCACGCGATGTGCATCGGCGTCGGTGGCAAACAGCGCCATGCCACAGCCAATGTCGCCGCCAATCAGGTGTGGGTACACCCGGCCGTGGGCGCATACCACGGCTCCGATGGGGTGACCCGCACCCGGGTGCAAGTCGGGCATGCCCACCACCCGCGTGACGCCGGGAAGGCGCGCCGTAGCCCGAAGTTGCTCCACGGCTTCGCCTTCGATCCAGCTCCCCGTCGATGCGACGAGGGTCGTTTTGTCGTCTAGGTATTGCATAGTACACATTCACTTCTTTGGTTTCTTGCGGGGCACCACGGGCGCCAGTCGCAGTAGCCGCGTGCGCGGGCACACGTAGAACCGCAGGCGCATGCCGCGGCTCACGAACGGAACCAAGCCGTCCAGATAGGTCGCAACGAACACCTTGTTGCCGCGGAGCACCACGTCGGTGCGTACGAAGTCTTTGAGGTGGTCGAGTACGTGTTTCTGCACGGCACTTGTGCAAGAGATCTGTGCGCTGATCTCCGAGCGCACCTTGTCCCATGGGCGCCCCACGTGTTTGCGCAGGAATCGCACCAAAGGCTGCAGGTTCTCGTTCAGGTGCTTTTGCCGGTAGCTGCGTCCGATGGGCTCTTTGTGCGGAGCGCTCTCGGGATCTTTGCACCAGCGGTTCTTTAGGTGGCCGCGGGGGTACTCCCCGCAGCCGTGCCCAGACCACCGTGGACGTTCCACGATGACCTTCGACATGTCACTTCTCATGATGACGTTCTCTCGGCCTGGCATCGAAGCCGGGCAAACAGCGCCCGTGCCGCCGCCAGTTGGCGCGGTACACGAGCTTCCTTGCGGCACGCGATCGGCTAGCCAGAGGGGGCTACGCACGACGGTGCAGCGGCGAAGGGCTTTACTGTTGTTGCGAGAGGAGCATCGGAGGTGAACTGCGTCCCTGCAAGGGTGACGCATTTTGGTAGACGCGCAAGTGTCGTCGACGATTCAAAGAAAAATCACTTGGCCGCGCGCAGGCCCGACAAGTCGAGCTTGGATCCAATCATCGGAGGGCAGAAGTAGTAGCCGCCGGTGACAGCACGGCTCACCCGCAGCATGCTGTCGACGATGCCGTCGTCGAGGCCGGCCATGCGACGGAGCACGCGCTCGAAGGGGTCGGGGCTTGCGCCGTAGGCCACAAAGACCAAACCGTGTTGCTGGCTATCGCCCCAGGGCATCGACCTGCGCAGCATGAAGCCGCCGTCGGGGAAGCTCTCTTGGGCGGTGCGTTTGACGTGGGCAGACTCTGGCGCGCGAGGCAGCTCTTTGTTGGTCTTGTGGTGCCGACCCACCACGTGATCACGTTCCGTTTGGCTGAGCTTGGCGAACGCCGCCAGATCGTGCACGTAGCGCTGCGTGGCCGCGAAGCTTCCTCCGTCGTAGCCCTTGCCCACGCCGCGAATGATGGCCGTGGAGATGGCTTTCGTGCCTTTGGGGTTCTCCGTGCCGTCTTCGTAGCCGGTCAGGTCCCGGCCGCCGCGATACTCGAAGGCACACACTTCCTCGCGCAGCACAAACCCCGGATCTGCGGCGGCGCGAACGGACAAGCTCGCATCGAACACCGTGCTTGCGTCGGCGCCGCCAAGCATCATCCATAGTGCGCCTTGCGTGGACGGCACGCTGACGCCAGCACCCGAGAGGGCAGGGAACGCACGGAGGTTCTGCACCGTGGCGCCCATGGCCAACGTGAGCGGCAGGCCCACGCCCAACACCGAGTTGTGCGTAGGGAACGCCTTGGCCACGCGCGAAAGGCTCTCGTTGGCGTCGGACCCAGGCCGCAAATCGAAGGTAAGGAAGCTCGCGTGTTTGGGGACGGGCTTGAGCAGGGTGTGCTGCGTCGTCATGACCCAGGATCATACGTTGCCTCAGGTGGCCATGTCCTGGGGGTGGCGGCCGTTGTCCGCTGTTCGGTTTGCAGGCGTGCCTCGGACAAAAGACGAAACGACCCCGGGGGCCCCCGAGGTCGCCTCGCATAAGTGTTGTGCTGGTCGCTGGACTTAGTTCGGACCGGCGTAAGGGTTCGGTGTGCCCCAGGGCTGCGGTGCGGGCTGTGTCATGTGGGGCGCGTGGGGGAATGCCGAGAGCGGCATGGGGTAGGCGCCCGGGGGCGCTGGGGGCGGCGGCAACGGTGACGGGTACACGGGCGAGAGCTGCGTGGTGCCATAGGCAGAGACCTGCGGCTGCGCGGGTTGCGGGTATCCCGACACGGGGCTGGCCTGCGGCTGCATGGACGGCGGGGGCAACGAGTACTGCGGCTGCATCGGGGGGGCGGCCAACTGCAACAGGGCTTTGCCTTGGCCTTCGATGGCCCGGGCGCCCTGCACGTTGCCTGCCACCGGCGGGAACAAACCACCGGGGAGCTTCAGCGTCAGCGCCAGGTTTCGGACGTCCGATTGACCCATCACGCGAAGCTTCTTGCGCAGGAGGCCCTTGACCTTGGCTTCGCGCACCTGGCTCCACGGGATCGAGTGCACGCGCTCCATCTTGTGGCCACGGCCGAAGAAGTCGCGGCTGTGCTCGACCAAGATCAAACGGCGGTCCGTGGAGAGCACCAGATAGGTGGTGTGCAGGAACGGGATGCCCATGGACCACCAGGGTGTCTCCACACCGAGGGAGCGCGCGACGAGCTGCTCGCCCGGCTCGAGAAGACCGCGGGACAACACCTGAATGAACGTTTCGGAGATGAACATGGGCCAGAACCTTTCTGGCCCTCTGTTACGCGTGCGGTCGCGGAATCTTCCCCGAGCGGATGCCGAACCAAAGAACGGCACCGATGGCCAGCAAAAGAAGCACCACCAGTGAGAGCAGGACGATGGTGAGGGGGCGGGCGCCCGCCTTTGTTTTGGCCGGCGCCTGCACCTGGCCCGGTGTGTGTTGCACCATCGGGGC
>JBIKNA010000358.1:0-7877 GCA_044358965.1 Polyangiaceae bacterium | reverse complement strand
CCTCGCTCGACGGGGTCTTGCAGCAGCGCGGCCTCTTCGAGCAGCCACGCCGCACGGTCCACGAGGGACGACGCCGGGTCGACGCCTACGGGCGTCTCGACGGGGGCCGCCGGCCGCTTGCTGGGACGCTTGGGGATCCGCCGCTGCAGCAGGACCGGGTCCGACGGCGCCTCGTTGGGCACTACCCCCGATGGCACTGCCGTCTGCGCTTCGTTTTCGGGCAACGCCGGCACGCGGTTGCTGGGCACCATGCGCGTCGGCGCATCGTCCTCGTCGTCGTCGTCGTCGTCGTCGTCCATGAGGGACGGCAGTTCGCGCGTTGGCTCGGCAGCGGGCTTGGGCGGGTCCGCGAGCTCGATCTTGACCTTGCCCGAGTCGGACTTCGTGATGCGGGTCTCGAAGATTTCGGTTTCGCCCTCGGGATCGTGCACCCTGGCGCGCGGTGTCAGTAGCGCACCGGGCGGCGCTTTGGCTTCGCCAGGAAGGCCCTTGGCTGTTGGCTCGTCGCCGAGATCCGGAAAAGGGATGGGCTTGGACTTGGGGAAGAGCTGCCCAAGGCCCGTGCTCGGCTGCGGCACCACGATCCGCGCGCCACGGAATTCGGCCGGGATCTCACCGCCGGCGATGGTGACCTCGTTCTCGGCGGGCATTCCACCCTGCGGCGTGTCGAGGCCCGCAGAGCTCTCTTGCGTGGCCGTGCCGAGTGCCGGGGCCTGCTGGGTGGCGTCGAGCGAAGCGGCAGCGAGCGGCGTGGGCGCGCGTTCGGAGTCGGCCTCTTTGGCCACCTCCGGAACGAAGCTGTTCTTTTCCCATTCGTCGAGCGCGGCGTCCCAATCCAGGCCGTCGAGATCGTCGAATTTAGGCGCGTCGCCGCTCATCGCGTGCCCCTCGTGTCCGCGCCTTCGAGCCCGAGGGCCCGGCGCTGGTCAAAGAATGCGTCCGAGAGCAAGAAGCGCAGGAGCTCTTCGGCGCGAAGGTCTTCGCGGGCCATGGCGGCCGCTTGCTCTGGAGTCGCCTGGAACAAGTCCGTGAGCACCACACTGGCATCGCCGGCGGCCACTGTCGCCATGCGTAGCTGGGTCATGCGTGCGCGCTCGGCAAAGGCCCGGAGGTCTACGGGCCCCTGGGCCAGCATGCGGCAGATGGGCTCGATGGCCGCGCGGACCTTGCGCCCGATGGCTTTGTGCACGGCCTTCTCCACGTCGGCGAGCGCGGCGTTGCGCGGGATGGGTAGCTGAACCTTGACCTCTTGCGCTGCGGCGAGCACGACGGCTCCGAGCGTCGCGTCGTCCCGGGAGCGCACGATGGACGTACCACGCAGCAACGCAAACAGCTCCCGGGCCACCTTGCCCCGGAGCGCCGGGCTCAGCGGAGCGTTGACCTGTGCGCCGATGACGATGGCCACCGGATCTTGGGCCACGGCAACCACGCCCAAGGGGTCGCGTCCGCCAACGTAGAGTTCGAAGTTCCCGATGCCGAAGGCCTGGGCCCAGGCGCCGATTTCTGTTCGGACGGCGAGCCCCGAGCGGGCATCGATGCGATCTTTTTTGCCGACGCCAAGGGCCGCGACGGTGGGCCCCAGGGCCTCGCCGATGGTGGGTCCCAAGGCCTGAAACAGCTGCGCCATGGGGCCCTCGTCGCCCGGCGCGCAGATGGCGCGCACGAGCTCCGGAGACAAGGGCGCAGTGGGGGTGCGCGGCTTGCCGGCGAGCAGCGTGGCAAGTCGCGCCTCCGTGGAGCCATCCGGTGCTTGGGTACTGCATGCGGCGCTCAGCGCGGCGTGCTCCAAGAATGTGTCCCCGAGCCAGGCGGCCACACGCCCAAGTCGTTTGTGTTGCTCGGGGTTGCCCGGGCGCTCGCGGACCTCGCCGAGCAACGCGCTGCGCGCGGCCGCGAGCATGGGCTGGGCACGCTTGCGATCCTGGGCGTCGTCGAGGCCCAGCAGCATGTCGATGGCCTCGCCGTCGGTGGGGGCCTCGGACAAAAGCTTGCCGATGGCTGCGGTGGCGCTGCCGGGTGTTTGCAGCCGGTCGCGGTAGATGGCCATGGCGAGGCGGGCGGCCTCGATGCGGCCGCTGCGCTCCGGCCGTTCGCGCATGAGCTCTTCGAGAATGGCCGTGGCGCGGGCCCAGGCCCCGGTGCGCGCGGCGGCCCGGGCGAGGCGCTCGCGAACGGCCAGGTTGGACAACTGCGCTTGGTGCAGGTCGACGAGCACGCCAAGGGCCAAATCGTGACGGCCCAGCTTGTTCTCGTAGACACCCACGGCGGCAACGCCGGCCGTCAGGCGGTCTTTGGCCGGAGCGCCGGCCACACGCGACAAGCGCGCAAGCGCGTCGGCGGCTTCGGCGAACATGCCCTTGCGCAAGTAGATCTCCCCGGTGAGCGCGAGGGCGCCCACGTGGTCCGGTTCGAGGGCCGTGACGTGCGTCAGTGCCTCCATGGCCCCCTCGGGGTCGCCCTTCTCGCGTCGCGCCCGGGCCTGCTCCCAGCGCAGCTTGCCGAGCTCGCCATCGTCGGTGACAAAGCCCAAGCGCAGGTCGATGAGCGCGAGCAACCGGTCCGGGTCTTTGCGCTCGCGGACCTTGCGGAACAAGCGGTCGAAGGCCACGGGGCGCGAAGGGTCCCGCCCAAGGCTCGCCTCGAGCGCCGTTTCGGCGCGGGCCTCGTAGCCCTGCAGTTTGCTCCAGGTAAGGCCCGCTTGCTCCCAGAACGCGGCGCCGCGCGGGTCGCTGGCGCAACGTGCGCCCAGCTGCTCGCATGCCACCGCGAAGACTTCTGCGTCGCCCGCGGCGTGCGCCGCCGCGCGGAGCCCCTCCCACGAGGCCAAGGAGTCCGCCCGGGATTGCGTGGCGGTACGCAAGAGCTCGATGGCCTGCGGTGCGTTGCCACTTTGCAGCGCTGCCCAAGCGGCCATGCCCAGAGCGTCGCTCTCGGCTTCGTCGCCCATGGCGCCGCCGAGCTCGGACAAGGCCAGGGCCCGGCGCGCAGGCGCCTGTCCGGGTGGCGCCACCTCGAGGTTGGCCAAGCGCACCGCGTGGGACGTGCCAGCGACGAACTCCGGGGAGGCCTCGCGGTCGATGACATGCTCGAGCAGGATGGCACCGGCGAGCATGGCCTCTTTGGCTTCGTCCGTAAGCAGGTTGCCGAGGGCACGACGCGCGTCGACCTCTTGGCGCAGGTCGCCGCCGGACAGCGCCGCCGCGAACCACTCGACGCCCGCCGGCGCGCCGCCGCCATGGTCGAGCCAATGCGCTGCGGCCTTGGCCGCCTGGGACGGGCCTTGGTTGCGTGCGAGGCGAAGCCCTTCGGTGGCTGAAAGCGCAGGTCCCGCGCCCCCCAGTGCCGCCACATGGTCGAGCGCGGCGGCAAAGGCCGCCTCGTCTTCCACGCCGCGCAACCAGGTGATGCGGAAAAGTGCCGCGGCGGCCGCAAGCGCGCCCTCTGCATCGCGCTCCAGATTCGATAGCGCGATTTCGGCTTCCGCAGGGTCGCCCAACACGGCTTCGAGGGCTGCTCGCTCGAGGAACAGCGGGGCCTCGTGGTGTCCTGCAGCCTGCGCGCGGTCGATGGCTTCGCGGCGGCCTTCGAGTTCGTCGGCGTGCACGCCACGGGCGATGAGGGCCAATGGCGCCCGGGCCGCCTCTGCGTGCGCCGCGTCGGCGGCAAGGGCGCTCGCGTAGCTCTCGCTGTATTCGCCGGTACGGAAGAAGGAAATGGCTGCCTCGATGTGGCATGCCGCGGACAGCTCTGCATCGGTGGCGAGGCCCCCGGCCTTGCGGGCGGCAACAGCAGACTTCTTGTGTTCCCCTCGGCGCCGCTCCACCGCAGCCAAGATGAGCGCGGGCAAGAGCTCGCTGCGCTCGTCGAGGAGCCCACTCAGCCGCGACGCCGCCCCGTCGAGGTCTGCCCCGGCGATGCTCCGCGCCACCTCGGCGAGCACGATGTCTCGACGACGTTCCGGGTCGTCCACCTCGGCCAGAGCGGAAAGTGCGCCTGGGCCGCCCAGTACGAATGCTTCGATGGCGCGGGCGAGCCAGGCTCCCCCCGCGCTCTGTGCCAATAGCTCGAGGGCCTCCGTGGCCCGCGCGTGCCCGCGCAGAATGCGCCGACGAACCAGCTCGAACGCGTACAGCGTGCGGTCCGTCTCCGTGGGCGCTGCACGCACCAACGCCTCGAGGGTTTCGGTGTACCATGCATCGTCTTGCGCCAGCGCCGACAGCGAACGCGAGAGCGACAGCGCCGTGGTCGCGGAGAGCCCTTGGGCCTCCGCAAGGCGCAGAAACTGCTTGGCGCGGACCGCACCGCTGGGCGTTGTGTCGTCTGCCTTGGGGTGCGACGGCAAACCCGTGGCGGCCTCGTGGGCGCCGAGCACGTATGCGCGGACCTTGGCTGCCTTGTCTGTGAGTTGGTCGGCGTAGCCCTCGAGCGCCGCAAGGAATCCTGCGGTGTCGTCGGCCCCTGCCAGAAGGTCCAGCACCAGGACCCGCGCCGTCACACTCCGCGGCTCTGCGCGCAGCGCCTCGTTGGCGGCGGCCACGGCGGCGCTCGCGTCGTTCAGGCTCGCGGCGTGCTCGGCCACGCGCATGTGCAACGCCGCGAGCACCCCGGGATGCACGGCGCGCGGCAACGCGCGCAGCGCGAGCTCGGCGGACAGCTTGGTGTCGCCCTGGCGCTCGGCGGTGCGGATGCGCAAGCGAAGCAAGAGAGGGAGCAGCGGATCGTCATCGGCGCGCCCCGCAAGCAGGCTGTCTTGGATGCTGGCAGCCTTCGTTGCCTCGCCGATGGAGAGCCACGTGTCGGCGGCGCGGATCTGCGCATCGAGCACTTGCAGGTCGGTGTCTTGGTCGCCGGATGCGCCACCGGTACCGACGGTGGCTTGCAGCAACGACGCGCGGGTCTCGAGTGCCGTGGCGAGCTGGGTCTTGCGCGCCTTGTCGTCTTCGTCGCCTTTGGGGGCCCCCGCTTGCGAGAGCCAGCGCTCGAAGTGATCGATGGCGCGGAGCGCAAGGGGCCCGCCATCCGTGGCGATGGCGACGGCCAAAGACATGGCTCGCTCGAGGTCGCCGCCGGCAGCGACGAGGCCCGCGTGATCGAGTCGCAGTAGGTCCTTCCACGGTTGCGACGTGGAAACGGCTGCCCGCTCGCCCAACGCCTCTTCGCGCAGGTCTTGGTCGCCCAGTCGCGTGGCGATGAGCTCGAGCAAGAGCAGCGCCGATGCGCGATCTTCGGTGACGGAACTGGCTTCCTGGGCTTCGCGCGCGGCGCCTTTGGCGCCCACCCAGTCGCTCTGCACGAGCCCAAAGAATGCAGCCTGCACCAAGAAGGCCCGGGCCTTGTCGTCGGCGGTCTCGGCGGAATGCACCAGGGCATCGACGAGGGTGCCCATGTTGTCTTGCGAGCGCCGCCGTTCGAGCAGCCGCAGCAGACCTTCGAGGGGCTCGCGAAACTCGGGGTCGGCGTTGAATGCCGCCAGATACTCTTTGGCTGCAGCGGCCTCGTTGCCTGCGCGCTCCTCGAGTTCGGCAATCTCGAGCAACAGACGCGCGCGCCGCATGACGCTCGGGGCGCTGTCGGCCTCGAGGCGCAGGCGTGCGACAACGGTCTCTACGCCATCCGCGGGCAAGACGTCCGAGGCCAAGACCTCCGAGGGGTCCAGGCTCATCGCGTCTACGTCGATGTCTTCGCTGCCGTCCGTCTCCACCATCTGGCGCTTATCACCCGCATGAAACAAGGAACTCCCCGCCGGGCGCGCACCATCGCGCAAGCGCGCCGCGACCGGGACTCGTTGCTCACTTCATTTGGTCGAGCTTCTCTTTGATCTTCTCTTCGATGGTGCCCTTCATGACGCGAAGCATGAAAGGAAGATCGATCGCGATCTTGACGTCGCTTGCCGACACCGTGAGCTCGCCCTTGGTGCCTTTGGCGGCGCCGCTGGGGGCTTCGAAGCGGATGGTGTTGCCATCCCACTTCCACTGAATGCCGATCTTGGACTCCATGCTCTTGGCGATCTCCTCGGCGCGGCTTCGCGCGTCTTCGAGGGGGAGCGAGTGGGGTTTGGAGAGGTCAATGGTGGCCATGAGGCCTTCCGTCCTATCACTATTCGAGACGCTTGACGATCCAGTAACCGCGGGGCGTTTCCATAGGTCCACCCACATCGCCCACGGGGAGCGCGAAGAGCACGGCTTCGCTCTCGGCCTCGAGAACGCCGCGCGAGATCCGCCCCGCGTCGTCGGTGGAGCCTGGGTCGCCCCGTTTGACGGCGGCGCGGAAATCCGTTTTGGCGCCTTCGGCGAGTTCTTGGGCGATGCGTGCGGCGTCGGCCTTGCTGCGGGCTCCAGCCGCGGCGCCCTGCGCACCGGCAAACTGCACGAGCACCACGCCGAAACGCACACTGCGGGCGTTGCCCACGGCGGCCCCGGCCTCTGCCATTTGTGCCTTGAGCTCCGTCAGCGACAGCATCGCTGCATCGGCCTTGTCGGTCTCCGGAGGCGGAGGGCTGGCGTCCACCAAAAGGATCGGTGCGCGCTGGTCCGCGGCCGCGTCTGCGATGCCACCATCGGGGCCGCGCTCCTTGAGCGTGGGGGCGGATTCGACGGCCACGTAGCCGGCGAAGATCACGACCCCCGCGCCGAGCGCGATAGAGACCGCGCGCTCTACGGAACTCACGACGGAGTCGTCTCCGACTCCTCGACGACCACGGGCGCCTCTTCCTGGGTCTCGGTGTCCCAGTCGGTGACCGGGCGCATGGTGGGCGGGGGCGGATCGCCGTACAGCTCGAGCTGCGCGGCCAGCCACGCCTCGCGCTCCACCAGGTTCTTCTCTTCGAGCTTGGCGTCATCGCCTTCTTGGGCGGTGCCGGCGAGCTTGTCGAGCTTGCTTTGGACTTCTGCGAGTTCTTTGCGCACCAGCACCGGGTCGACGCCCTCGCGCTCGGTATACTCGTCGGTGAGGATGAGCAGCTTGTTCTGCCCCGCCTCGGCGAACCCCGAACCCACGGCGCACTTCTTGTTGTCGCTGCCTTGGCGGTAGCTGACAACGCCGGTGCGCACCGCGGCAAGCAGCGGCAAGTGGCCCGGCATGACGCCGAACTCACCCCGCACGCCGGGCGCGGTGACCTCGTCGACGGTGGTCGACAGGGCGCGCCCCTTGGGGGTCACGATCTCAAGCTCAATGCGCTCGGCCATGTTCTTACTTGCTCTTGGTGAGGTCCGCGGCCTTGGCCTTCATCTCGTCGACGTTGCCCACGAGGTAGAACGCTTGCTCCGGGTACTTGACGTCGTCGTCGAACTCGCCGTTGACGATGCGCTCGAAGCTCTCGATGGTCTCGCTGACCGGCACGAACTTGCCCTGCATGCCGGTGAACTGCGCGGCGACGAAGAACGGCTGCGACAGGAAGCGCTGCAGCTTGCGAGCACGCGAGACGATGAGCTTGTCGTCTTCGGACAGCTCGTCCATGCCCAAGATGGCGATGATGTCTTGGAGGTCCTTGTACTTCTGCAGCGTGCCTTGCACCTTGCGTGCGACGGCGTAGTGCCGGTCGCCGACGATCTGCGGATCGAGCATGGTGCTGGTGGAGTCGAGCGGGTCCACGGCGGGGTAGATGCCGAGGGACGCGAGATCACGGCTCAACACCGTGGTGGCGTCCAAGTGCGCGAAGGTGGTGGCCGGGGCCGGGTCCGTCAAGTCGTCGGCGGGCACGTACACGGCCTGCACGCTGGTGATGGAGCCCTTGTTGGTGGAGGTGATGCGCTCTTGCAGGGCGCCCATCTCCGTGGACAGCGTGGGTTGGTAACCGACGGCGCTCGGGATACGGCCCAAGAGCGCCGACACCTCGGAACCCGCCTGGGTGAAGCGGAAGATGTTGTCGACGAACAGGA
>JBIKNA010000357.1:0-7890 GCA_044358965.1 Polyangiaceae bacterium | reverse complement strand
ATACCTGGTCATGGCGGCCACACTGGCCCACATCAAGTCCAAGATGCTGCTGCCGGCGCCCCCGCCCGGCCAAGAAGACAGCGAGTCCCCGCTCGAGGAGATCGACCCCCGGGAAGCCCTCATCCGGCGCCTGCTCGAGTACCAAAAGTACAAAAAAGCCGGCGAAGAGCTCACCGCCCGCGGCGTCACGGGCCGCGACGTGTTCTTGCGTGGCGTGGCCGTGGCCGAGGCCGTTCAGGTGGGCGAGCCGCCGCTCGCCGAGATCCCGCTGTACCGCCTGGTCGAGGCCTTCCAGGCCGTGCTCCAAAAGGCCAAGGTCAAGATCACCCACGACATCGTGGCCGATCGAATCTCGATCACCGATCGCATCCACGAACTCACGGCCATTCTCCGCGACAAGCGGCGCCTGCTCTTCGAAGACCTGTTCCGCGATCTCACCACACGCTTCGACCTGGTCATCACGTTCTTGGCCATCCTCGAGATGGCCAAGCTGCGCATGACCCGTCTCGTGCAGGTCGACCCTTTCTCCCCGCTCTACATCGAAGTCACGATGAAGTGGGAAGACGACGACGACGGCGCGGACCGCCCGCTCCCCAGCGACATCAGCGCGTCGCAAGAAGAGTTCGACGCCGCCGCCCGCGCCAAAGAAGACGCGCCCGAGGCCCCACCCCCGGATCTCCCCGCAGAGTCCCCTTCCGAGCCCGCGCAGGCCGAGGCCTCGCCGAACGCGTCCAGCAGCCCAGATTTCGACGCTGACGTTCAGACCGCGGCCGACAGCAGTCCGGCGCTCGGCGCTGACGTTCAGACCGCGGCCGGCAGCAACCCGGAACTCGACACCGACGACCTTCAAGCCGCTCCCGACAGCAACCCGGAACTCGGCGCTGACGTTCAGACCGCGACCGGCAGCAGTCCGGAACTCGACGCCGATCTTCAAGCCGCTCCCGACAGCAACCCAGCGTTCGATGCGGATCTCGATGCCGTGCTCGACCCTCCGTTGCCTGACTTCTTGGGTCAAGAGCCCCTGGCCGAAGCCCTGCCCCCAAGCGAACCAGCTCCCGGAGCCGACTTCCAAGGTCCTCACGCGCTCGAGGCCCAGACCAGCGAGCCTGCACTCAGCCAGCCTGCACTCAGCCAGCCTGCGGCACTCGACCTGGCATCGAGCCCCGAAAGCGCTCCCGAGCCGAGCGCGAACAGCGAGCCTGCACTCAGCCAGCCTGCACTCAGCCAGCCTGCACTCAGCCAGCCTGCGCTCGCACTCGACCTGGCATCGAGCCCCGCAAGCGCTCCCGAACCGAGCGCGCCAAGCGTGCCCGAGCTCTCCGAAGCCGCAGCCCCTGCAGCGGCCCCAAGTGCGCCGGCAAGCGAGCCCCAAGCAAGCGCCGCCGAAACAACGTCTGCCGCCGACCCAGCGAGCGATGCCACCAAGAGTGCGCCTGACTCTGATGATCAGGCCGAGGACCAGCCGTGACGGATCCCAAGGACCCCAAAAAGCAGCGCCGTAGTCGACGGTCGAAGGCGGCTCCCCCCGTTGAGCCCGAGGTCGCGCCCGCGTCCGCTGGCGAGCCCGAGGCTCCGACGAGCGTCACGCCTGCCTCCGACCCTCCCGTTTCGCGCGAGGTTCGCACGCACAACGACGATCTCGAGACCACCGTGAACCTCACGGGGGACTTCTTCAAGGTGCCCGGCCGCGACGATCTCGAGGCCCCCACGGTGACCGGTCTGCCCGAAGACGTTGCCGCCGCACTCGATGCCGCCGAACGACAAGCGGCGAAAGACGCCGAGAGCGACGATGCGCCTCAAGTCGACGCGCCGACCGAAGACACCGACGCGGCAACGGATGTAGACGCGAACGCCGACGCCACAACAGCGCGCAAAGAGCCTTCGCAAGAGGTGCTGCCGTTCCTTGTCGACGACGAGACCGAAAGCGACGACGACGACGGTGCCGACGACGGCGTCCCGGGCGACGCGGCGGCTGACGACGCACCGGGCAACATGGAGTTCATGAAGGCCCACTTGAAGGGCCTGCTGGAGGCGCTGATTTTTGTCTCCGATAGCCCCATCACCCCCGGAGAATTGGCCCGCGCTGCGTCCTCGCGCCTCAAAGAGGTGCGCCCCATCATCGAAGAGCTCAAGAAGGACTACAGCACCCGGGGCATTCAGCTCGACGAGGTGGCCGGAGGCCTGATCTTCCGAACCAGCGCGGCCTACGCACCGTTCGTTCGTGACTTGTCCAAACAGAAGCCCGTGCGGCTTACCCGTGCGCAGGTCGAAACGCTGGCCATTTTGGCCTACCGGCAGCCCATCACACGGCCAGAGATCGACGACATTCGCGGCGTCGATTGCGGCCCCGTGCTCAAGCTGCTGCTCGACCGCGACTTGATCCGCATCTTGGGCAAACGCGACGAACCGGGACGACCCATCCTCTACGGAACGACTACAAACTTCCTCGAGTTCTTCGGTCTCAAGTCCCTCAAAGACCTGCCGACGCTCAAAGAGTTCACGGAGCTCTCCGAAGAGTCCAAAGAAACCTACGAAGAAGAACTGGGCGAAAGCCCCGACGCGATCCCCGCGGCACCAACCCCCGAGGACCTCCCGGGCGCCGACGACGATGGGCCCGCCACGGCTCCCGGCGAGAACGAGCCTTCCGACGACGCGCCCGCAGCCCACGGCGACGACCTCGAAAGCAGCGGCGATGCCCCGTCGGCCGCCGAAGAGACCCCCTCGGACGATGAGCCCCTTGCCGACGTATCGTCCGAAACGTCAGACGAGGATGAGTCTGACGACTCTGACGAAGACGACAACTCCGACGAAGACGACAACTCCGACGAAGACGACGACTCCGACGAAGACGACGACTCCGAAGACTCTGACGAAGAGAAGGCCTAGCGGCCTCGCCCAAGGGCAACGGGCCGGAGCCTTCGCCCTGCGCTATTCGTCGGCGGCGGGGTCGGCGTAGCTGTCGGCCAGCTTGTTCACGTCATCGCGCAGCTTCTTGTGCGCCAAGAGTTTGCGCACGATCGTCCACAGTGAGGGGTCGGCCAGCACCTTCATGGGGTCTTGGCCTTTGGCTTTGCGGGGAATGGCCGAGGGCCCCTGCGCTCGCAGGGCCTCCATCTTGTCGACGCTGGCTTTGGTGGGAAACAGGTCGCCCTTCTCCCAGGCGAGCACGGTGAGCTGCTCGGTGCCCAGGGCAGCCGCGAGCTCTTTGGCGGTACACGAGAGATCTTTGCGCAGGGCCTTGATGTCGTCGGGGGTCACGAAAACCTCGTCACGGTGGCGTCGAGCCTGGCAGGTCGGGGCCGGTTTCGCAAGTCCGTGGTACGCTACCTACTGCGCGACGAACGGGTTGCGCCACTTTGCCGTATGCCTTCCTCCTCCATCCAACTCACGCGTTTTCGCGCGGTCGCGCTGACGCTTTCGGCCCTGGCCGTGGCCACGGGGCTTGCGTGCAGCAGCAGCAGCGGCAACAACCCCGACCAGCCCTCGGCAGATGCCGCGGTGTCTGTTCCCGTCGCCGACGTCGTGGTCGGCCTCCGAGACTCGGCGCAGCTGGTCTCGGCAGTACGGGTGGGCAACATGACCGAAGACTTTGGCGGCATTGATCTGTGCTACCGCGAGGTGGGCGGAGGCCCGTTCGAGGGGCCGCTGCTGCGTTCCGCGCTGTTCGTCGATGCCGGCGCCGACGCCACCGACGCCAGCGACGCCACGGCGTCGCCGGATGCTGGCGTCGATGCCGGCGCGGATGTGTCGACGGACGCCGATGCCGGGGTCGATGCGTCCGACGCGGACACCGACGCCGGAGGCACCGACGCGAGTTTGTCTAGCGCAGGCCTCTTGCCCTTCACGGTCACCAACTACCTGACGCTGGTCGGCAGCGGAACGTACGAGCTGGCCATCGTTCGTGGCGATGCCCAAGGCTGCGGCGACCGCCTGGGCGCGGGCACCATCACCGCGGACCCGGGCAAGCTCGTCACCATCTTGCTCAGCACGCGCGTTGCCGAGAGTGATTCCGGCGAGAGCCCCGATGCCGGAACGGCCCTTCGTATGGTGTCCCTCGTGGACGACCCAAGCGTCGACGAGACCCGCACGCGGGTGCGGATGGTGCACGTGCTCCCGGGCGCCTCGACGCTGACGGTGTCCCTCGACCGTCCCAGCGGCACATCGATCCCGCTGGCGGGCAGTGTTATGCCCAACAAAGCGGCATCCCAGAGCCCCGGGCCGCCAGTGATCGACGCCTTGGGCTACGCGTTGCTGGCGCCGGTGGCACCCAAGATCGACATCAGCGTCCAAGAGGCAAGCGAGGCCGGTGGACTTCGCTTTGCTTTCGGGGGCGACTTCGGTCTCAGCGCCGCGGCGCTTCACACGGGATACATCGCCGGCACGCCCAAGAGGCCGCACCTGGTGTGGTGCAGCGACAAGAGCGTCGTTGGCAAGCGCCTCGACTGCACTACTTACACCCCCTGAGCTTTGCGCAAAGGCAGCTCGGCCAAGGGGAGTCCCGAGTACCGCGCGCCAAAACTTCGCGCCTGGTTCGGGCGATACATCGTTCCTGGCGTCGTTGTTCCTGGGTTACAGGACAACAGCCTGCGCCCTCGTTACGCCTCGTCATCCGGGCGCCCGGGCCGAACCAGGACCGAACTTCGGGCGTGCGGGGCTTAGGACGAGGTACCACCCGCGACGGTCATCTTGGCGACCCGCATGGTGGGCGCCGCGGTGCTGGTGCGCAGGTCCAAGTCCGACCCTACGGCGTCGATACGCTTCCAGAGTTCGTCGATGTTCAGCGAAATCGTGATCTCGCTCACGGGGAACGCAAGCTCACCGTTTTCGATCCAGAAGCCCGCAGCGCCGCGCGAGAAATCACCCGTCACGGCGTTGAAGCCGAAGCCCATCATCTCCGTGACGTAGAGCCCCGTCTTGGTGCCCTTGAGGATGCTCTCCGGGGAGTCTTTGCCGGGGCTCAAGATAAAGTTGGACGTGCTGCAAGACACCCCGGCGCCACCGCCGCGCGCGGCGCTGCCCGTGGTTTCGCGGCCAAGTTTGCGCGCCGAGTAGCTGTCGCAAAGGAACGTTCGGAGCACCCCAGCCTCCACAACCAGGTTCTTGCGACTGGCAACGCCCTCGCCGTCGAAGGGTCGAGAGCCCGGAGCCCGCGGGAGCAACGGATCATCGACCACGGTGATCAAGTCACTCGCCACTTGGGTGCCCTCGCGGCCCACCAGGTAGCTCGACTTTCGCCAGATGGTGCTGCCCATGATGCACCCTGCGAGCATGCCCAAGATCGACCGCGCAGAGTCCGGGTCGAAGATCACCGGGACCTCTTGCGTGGACACCGTGCGCGCCCCCAGCTTGCGAAGCGTACGGCGCGCGGCCTCGGCGCCAACCTCGGCGGCCGGGTCCAGCTCGGCGAGATGACGTTTCGCCGACCAGTGATAGCCCCGGCGCTTCTTGCCACCTTCGTCGTCGGCCACCGGCACGACAGACAGCGACTGGTACGAGCCTCGGTACGCCGCCCGGAACCCGCTCGACAACACCATGGCCACGGAGCCCTGCGTGCGTCCAAACGTTGCACCTTCGCTGTTGGTGATGCGCTTGTCGAAGGCCATGGCTGCGGCCTCGCCCTCTTTGGCCCGGGCAATGGCCTGCGCCGCGTTCAGGCTTCCGCCCGCGGGGTCGAACAGGTCCAGGTCCGGCGCCGCCTTCGGGTCGCAGAGCAAGCTTGGGTCCACGGGCCCGGCAAAGGCGTCTTCTTGCGACAGGTCCGCGAGTTCGAGACCGTCGGCCACGAAGCGCTCGATGCCCGCGTCGGACAAATCACTGGTGGAAGTGGACGCAACGCGTTTGCCCTTCATGATGCGCAGGCCAGCGGACCTGTGACCGGCCTCCTCGATGAGCTCGGTCTCGCCGAGACGCACCTTGGCCGACAGCTCGGCGCCACGCCGGACCATACACTCGGCTACCGTTGCTCCGCCCTTTTTGGCCATGGCCACAATGCGGTCACCGAGCGCGAGCAACTCATCCAGTTCCTTTTGGTCCATCCGCCCCAGAGTACCACTGTCTCCCGACCTCTCCCCCGTAAACGTGCCCGTGCCCGTGCCCGTCCCCGCCCGAACGTGAACGTGGCCCCGCCTGCCCCTTCGTGCCCCGCCTGCCCCTTCGTGCCCCGCACCCCACGTGCACCGGTGCGGGGTCTGCCCCGCGCGAGTCTAGGTGAGTCCCGCGAGGTACTCGGCAATTTGCGGCAGCGGTAGGACCTTGGTGGCAAGGCCCGCGCGCACCACAGACCCAGGCATTCCGTAAACCACGGCAGTCTCTTGCGCCTCGGCGATGACGATCCCACCGGCGTCGCGAATGGCCCGGGCACCCTCGGTGCCGTCGTCGCCCATGCCCGTCAGCACCACACCGATGGCGCGCCCCGATGCCGCCTTGGCCGCACTCTTGAGCAAGCGATCGACCGATGGCGCATAACGATCTTCGGCCGTGGGCGGCTTGACCGAGACCCGCAGCACATTGCCCGCGACGGCGACCTCCATGCACTGCCGACCGGGGCACACGAGCCCCGTTCCACGGGCAACGGCGTCGTTGTCTTGGGCCTCGGCGGTGCGAAACGCGCCCCGGCGATCGAGACGCTCGGCAAACGTGCGCGTGAATTTGTCGGGCATGTGCTGCGCCACGACCACGGCGGCGGGCGACCCTTTGGGCAGCTTGCCGAAGATCTCGAGGAGCGCGCTGGGGCCGCCGGTGGAGCTACCGATGGCGATGAGGTGTCGCGGGGCCACGTAGGCCACATCGGGTGCGCTGGCGTCCGCCTTTTCGGGCGCCCAGTTGCCGCTGGCAAGCTGCCTTCGGCTCTGGGGTGCTGCTGGCGCAAAGCGAAGCTGCCGCACCAAGAGCACCTTTTGCAGAATCTGCTCTTTGAGCTCCGTGGCGTCGGCAGAGATCTGACGATCGGGCTTGGTGACGAAGTCGAGCGCGCCGAGCTCGAGCGCCTTGAACACGTTCTCTTTTTGCGAGTAGCTCGACACCACGATGACCGGGGTGGGTTGCTTGCTCATGAGAATGCGCAAGAACGTGAAGCCGTCCATGCGTGGCATCTCGAGGTCCAACGTGATGACGTCGGGCTTGAGCATGGACGCGAGACGCAATGCCTCTTCGCCGTCGGCAGCTTTGCCCACGACCTCGACCTCGGGGTACCCGGCGAACACCTCGGCGATGTTTCGCCGGTTGAACGCGGAGTCGTCCACGACGAGGAGACGAATGGGGTTGCTCAAGTGCGCCTTCCAACGAGAAGGATCATCTTGGCAAAGCGTACTGCCCCGCCGGTTTTTTGTACACGAGGTCCTCGCGCAAATGGAGCAGCTCGAAGGCCGTAGAAACGTTGAGCAAGGACTCGGAGTGGCCCAGCAGCAGCACCCCGCCGGGGTACAAGCGCTCGAGAAACGAGTCGATGACCCGCTTGCGCGCCGCCGGGGCCAGGTAAATCAGCACATTCCGGCAAAAGATCGCGTCGACACGCCCCGCCAGCCGGGTGCGCTCCTCGTCGAGCAGGTTGACCTGCCCGAAGTGACACATGGCCCGAATGTCTTCGTGGACCAGAAAACCCGCACCATCGGCGCCAAAGTACTTTTGCCGCATGGGCTCTTCGGTGGTGCGAAACGAGTTCAGGCCGTACCACCCGCGACGGGCGTGGGCCACGCAGCGCTTGGATACATCGGAGCCAAACACCCTCACGTCGGACGAAGGGAACAGGCCAGACTCCTTCACCAACATGGCGATGGTGTAGGCCTCCTCGCCCGTCGAGCAGCCAGCGCTCCAGATGGCCAAGCGCCCCCGGGCCGAGGCCGCAGTGGCCAACATGGGCAGCACCTCGTTCTGAAACGATCGGAGCTGGTA
>JBIKNA010000356.1:0-7903 GCA_044358965.1 Polyangiaceae bacterium | reverse complement strand
CCCAAGGGTGGCCCACGTTGTGCCAGACGGGCGGAAGTGGCGCGGCTCGGCACAGGGCGCGTAATGGGCGGTTACGTTGCTCGGGGGTGTTGTTCGCGGGAAGCGGCTTTGGATTCCTTACGCTCCCGATGGCGACGTTTCGCCTGCGGAAAGAGTCGGGCCTGCCCATCGACGTGGTCGCCTGCCACCACTCCGACTTTGGCGACAGCAAAGACACGCCAAACACATTGGCGTACGAAGTCACGCACGGCGGCGTGCTGCTTTATGAGCGTTAGCCTCGTCATCGCCAGCTTCTGGATTGGCGCGCCGTTGGCTCTCGGCACGATCCGCGCGCACCGGGCTTCGGGCTCGGTGCGGGTGCGGGTGCGGGTGCGGGTGCGGGGCGAGCGTGAGGGGCTGGGGCTGGGGCTGGGGTAGCGGAGGGGGACCGACGGAGGGCGGCATGATCTTCCTGAGCCATGAGCAAGTCGTACCTGCTGCGGTCTCCCGAGCAGAGCTAGCTTCTGCCGCCCTCACCGACGGAATGGTCGCCCGAAGGAGAGGGGTAGGTCCGCGCTGGGCCTGGCCGTTGCAGGATTTGCCGTCGACCTTGGTAGAGCCAACGCCCGCCGGGAACCCCGCTCCAATGCGTTAAACGAGCTCGCGCCGAGAGCCTCTTGGGCTTGCCTGAGACCCAACAGCGGGTGGTGGGACCGAGGCTTGCGCGGGGGCCGCCAGCGCTTCAAAACGGGCTACGCTGCTTGGCATGCCTGCCTCGGTAGACCTCGATACCTTGCTGTCCCGCGCGCTCGCGTCGCTGGCCGAGCGACCGGCCCTGAGCGCTGCCGATATGAAGCCGCTCAAGAAGCACATGGGCGTGCTCCACGAGCGCTTCCGGGCGAAGGGCTTCGAGGTCACCGCCAAGACCGTGCGGGCACCACTGGAGCGGCAGCTCGTGGAACTGGTTGCGCAGGGCCCAACGCCGTTCAAGGGGATCGAGAAGCGTGTGCAGGGCGCGACGGGCGCAGAAGTGAAGGTGGCGCTCGCGGCATTGGTGCGCGACGGTGCGGTGGTCGAAGCGCTGCGGCCGGCGGGGCGGTACCTGCTCGCGCCTCAAGGCCGGGTGGCCACGCTCTCGCAAGACGAGCAGCGTGTGGTCCTTGCGTCGCTGGCCGCGGCAACCAAGCTGCTTCGGGCGGCGCAGGGCAAGAAGAAGGAGCGCCCCGTGGTGTTCCGCGAAGATGTGTTTGCAGCGCTCGAGCGCTGGCTCGGGCAACCGGGACCGGAGTTCCCGTCGGTCTCGGCATCTTCTGCTCCGCCCAGGCCTCCGACGACTCCAGCTGCTCCCGACATCTTGCTTCGCGTCGCGGAGCAGGTGCGCAGTGCCGGTAGGCCCTTGCGAGTGCCCGAGTTGCTTCGTGCGCTCGGTATGGCCACGAGCGAGGGAGGGCAGGTGCTCCTCGAAGGTGCGCGTCGCGGGCTCTTTGCGCTGGAGCCCGAGAGCGGCATGGCGCGACTCTCACCCGAGGACGCGGCGCTGTGCCCCGCCGGGCCCTTTGGCACGCAATTGTCGTGGGTGGTCCCCGTTGCCGCGCCTGGAGGGCGATCATGAGCGCCGTTGATCTGAGCCTGCAGAGTGCACCGTTTTCCCAAGAGCTGGTCGACGTTGCCGAGGTAAACGCGACGGCGTCGCGGGTGCTTCTCGAACGGGCCAGCGAGGTGCGTGCGAGTGCGTCGGGGCCCGGTGCCGCCGAGACCATGGGCAAGGCGTTCGCGTTGTTGGGGCCCGCAGGGGGCGGCAAGACGCATGTGTTCGCGCGGCTGCGGCACGAGACCTCGGCAAGGGTGTCTCTGGTGCTCTTGCGGCCGTTCTTTGGCGTGCCCATCACTCCTCGCGACGTGCTGGGTGCGGCCATCGACCAGCTTTGCCTGCCGTTGCAAAAGAGCGCGCTAAGTCAGCTTGATCGTATCGCCGCGTTTTGGCTGGGCGACGAGGCAACGGCTGCGTTCCCGTCGGCGTCCATCGAAGACGTTCGCAACCAGTCCGACGAGCAAGCCGCGCAGCAGATGGAAGCTGCCACGGCCAGGGTTTTGGCACGCGCGCCCAGCGCCGAGCCCATGGCGCACGCGGTGTCTGCGCTGCTGCAACTTGGCGACCGAGATCGCGCGTCGCGCTGGGCGGAGCTCTCGTGGCTGTCGGGACGCGAAGTGCGCAGCATGCATGGCCGCGATGCTGCGGCGCTTGGCGAGAGCGACGTACTTTGTGTGCTTCGCGTGCTCTCGGTGATGGCGGCGCCGGTTGCTCCGTTGTTCTTGGTGTTCGACCAGCTCGAGAACCTGGCCGGCGATGGCGACGAGCGCGTGCTCAGCTATGGCAACCTGGTTGCCGAGTTGGTCGACACGGTGCCTTCGCTCACGGTGGTGCAGTTGGCCCTGACCAGCGAGTGGATGCAGCACATCGAGCCCCGGCTCACGTTGCCGCAGCGCTCGCGGGTGGCGCGCGAGATCATGACGCTCGAAGCTCCGAGCCCCGAGCAACGCGAACAGCTGTTGCGCCGCTGGCACGCGCACCTGGCCCCGGAGAACGCCAAAGGCGGCAAGCGCAGGTTCCCGGCGCCGCTTGGGGCCGATGAGCTCGAGGTCTTGCGCACGGCGCCGGGCATGACGCCGCGGCTGCTGCTCACGGCGCTGCTGCGGGCCCTTGATGGGAAGCCTGCGTTGGAGCCTGCGCGGGAAGATCGGGGAGCGGATGGATCTACTGCTGCGCCGGGCGTTGAAACCGCGAGCGCGGCGGGGCCGTCGCTCTACGAAGTGGAAATGGACAAGGTTCGTGCGAGCCTCGTGCAGCACTCGTCGGACCCGCGGCCGCTCGACGCTGCAGAGTTGGCCGAGGCGCTCGCGGCGGGGCTGTCGTTTGTGGCGAGCATGGAGTGCACTTCGCGCGGCGAGCGTGGGCGTGTGCTCACCCGTGTGTGCGTTCCGGGGCATGAGCTAACGCTGGTGTTCGCCAACGGCACGCATCACGCGTCGGTGTCGGGAGCGCTGGCCAGGGCAGGGGAGCTTGCGCTCGAGGGCAAGACGGTGATCGTGCGGCAAGCGAGCCTGCCCGTGCCAGCTACTTGGACCACGGTGGCCGAGCGGCGCGTGGCTTTCGAGGCCAATCCCAACGCGCGCTGGCTTTCGCTCGACGATGGCGACGTGGTCGCGCTTGTGGCGCTGGCGCGGCTCTTGAGCCAGGCGCGCGCGCAACGGTTGCTCGACCCGCGGACGCAGGTGCCGCTGACGGAAGCGGAGTTGCGCGAGCGGCTGTTGCGTGAGGGTGCTCCGCCGCGGCTGCGGCCGGTGATGTCGGTGCAGGCGTGGCTCTCGGATGTGCCGCGTGCTCCGGCCAAGGAGGCCGTGCGGCGTGAACAGGACGTGCCCAAGGCGAGCGCGCCGGCGCCAGAGGTCGCGGAGGGGAAGGAGACGAGGGGAGCTGTCGAGGCGCAGTTGCCTTCGGCGCGGGAGTGGATCCGTCAGGGGGTAGCGCTTGGGCGGCGAGCGTTGGGGGAGTACCGGGATAAGTTGCGGCGTAGGTAGGGGACTGGCTGTGGTTGCCAGATTGAGGTCAGGCACACCAGAGTTAGCCTGGCTTGCGTGCGAACGCACTGCGCGCCTTCTTGGGGTCGGGCTCGCGGACCTTCAGTTTGGGGCGCTTGTGCAGCTCGTCGTCGGGCACAAACTCGAGCCTCATGCCCCATCCCCCGAACGTGCCTACCATCGTCATGAACTCCGCGAGCGTGAAGTCCCGCCCATCGATGGAGACGAAGGGCTCGTCGAGGCCGGGCTCGGTGGCGGCGTCCGAGATGATCTCGCAGCGAACGACTTGGCCGCGCGGAGTCCACTGGTTGCCTCCCTCGAAGAACTCGACCTGCGGCTTGCCTACCGGAATCTCTGTCGCGGTGTAGGTCAGGGCCCGGCGTTGGATCTCGCCGGCCTCGATGTGGTCGTTCCAGAAGGCCAGGAGCTCGTCGTCCGTCATGGCGGCGAGCCTTGCTGCCCCTATGTTGATGTGCGTTGTGGCAACGGACTCGTCGGCGTATTCGACGATGGCGTTGTCCCCGTCGCGGGTAATGCGGACCTGATCGGCAGAAGCAACGAAGGGGGGCTTGGGGAGCGGCATGCCGTGGACAATACCCCAGGCGGCGGCTCTGCTGGTTGAGAGGCGATCACTCCCTTCGAGAGCAGCGCAATTCGAGTTGCCGCTTAGCAACACCGATGCGACGCTACGGCAGGCCATGCCCCCGTCACGTGCAATTGCGTCCGCCCGGCTCTCCGATAGCGAATACGACGCCCTCGAACTCTACCTCCAGATCTGCTCCCCCTTCGATCTCGATGGGCTGTTGGGCATGCTGCATGCTGTCGGCTCCGCGCCTGGGCTCGTACCCCCATCGGCGTGGCTCCCGGTGCTTTTGCCCAAGGGCATCGAGCTCACCGAAGGTGAAGGCAAGCTCTTCATCGACTTGATCATGCGGCTCTACAACTATGTACTCGGTGAGCTTTCGAGCGGCGCCGTGATTGTGCCGGAGGAGGACGACCTCGCGGGCTGGGAGTCTTTCGCGGCGGGCTACCTCGCGGGTGCCATGGAAGACCCCGTGTGGGTCAACAACGACGACCACTGGACGTTCGCCGCGTGGGCGGCATACCTCGACAACCAGCCCGATCTCGTAGAGCCGGAGCTTCGCAGCAAGCTGGACGCCGAGCCGGACACGCGAGCGAGTCTGTGCCGCCAGGGCGCGGCAATCGTGTCGGCGACATACGACTCCTTCCTCAACGATCGCTCGCCCACGTCGGCCAGCGCGCCTGTACCTGCCCGCGTAGGGCGCAACGACCCTTGCCCATGTGGATCAGGCAAGAAGTTCAAGCGCTGCTGCCTAGACCGGCCTACGCACTGAGACGCGGCCAGGCGTTTCGAGTGGTTTCTAGGTCAAAAAAAGCACACGCCAACCTGGGGGCTAGAGCACCCGATGCTGACCGGGGTAGGGGCTCCGGTGGTGCGGGAAGCGCCGGCACTCGCCAAAGGTGTGAGGCCTCCCCTTGGACCACGGCCCCATGTACCATTGATAGCCCTATGCGGAGTGACACTCCATCACGCTCCAGGGCGGCCTCCGTGATTGGCCGCCCGGACCTTGTGATTGACGAGTAGAGCGATGAAACACATCCACCTAAAGAACTTTGGCCCCATCAATGATGCCGACATCACCTTTGGTGATCTCACGGTGCTGGTGGGCCCGCAGGCCAGCGGCAAGAGCCTGTTCGCGCAGCTTGTGAAAGCCGTGGAGGACGCAGGTGCCATTCGCACGGATTTGAAGAGCCATGGCTTTGACTGGCTGCACGGCAAGGATCTGGTTTCGGACTACTGCTCGTTGTACTTCGGCGGTGGCTTGGGTGGGCTCGTCACGGCCGACACCACGTTGCAGGTCGACGGAAAGAATCGATCGTTTGGCGCTGTGGCCAAGCCCGCAGGCAACGCGAATGCCGCCGAGAAGGTGTTTCTGATCCCGGCGCAACGCGTGCTCGTTCTGCAAGACGGTTGGCCTCGCCCGTTCATGAGCTACTCCGCTGGCGATCCGTACTGCATCCGCCACTTTAGCGACTCGCTTCGGATGCTCATGGAGGGAGGCCTCGGCTCCAAGGGCGCGGTTTTTCCCCAGACGAAGCAGCTCAAGGCCGAGTTGAAGGCGCTGGTCAACGACTCGATCTACGTGGGCGCCAAGCTCAAGCTCGAAACCGAGGGGATGCGCAAACGCATCGTGCTCTCGCAGGACGACAATCAACCTGCGCTGCCGTACAGCGCGTGGTCCGCAGGGCAACGCGAGTTCACTCCGTTGCTTCTCGGCTTGTATCGCCTGATGCCCAGCGCCAAGGTCTCCACGCGTGGCGACCTAGAACTGGTCATCGTCGAGGAGCCCGAGATGGGGCTGCACCCGCAAGCCATCGTCAGTTTCGGACTTCTTGTGCTCGAGCTTCTTCATCGCGGTTATCGCGTCATCGTCTCTACACACTCGCCGGTGATCCTCGACCTGGTTTGGGCGCTGCGCGAGCTCAAAGAGCTCATGCCAAAGGCGGCGACACAGGCGCTCAAGAAGGTCTTTGGCCTGCCCTCCGTCACGGCGCAGGTGCAGGCGATCTTCTCCTCGGCGCTGACGAAGGAGTACCGCACGTACTACTTTGATCGGACGGCCAAGGGCACCATCGCGCGAGACATCTCAACGCTCGACCCAGGCAGTGATGACGCGATGATCGCGGGCTGGGGCGGCCTCAGCGGCTTCTCCGGATCCATTGCGGACACGGTGGGCGACGCCATGCTCGAGGGCGGCAAGTAGTGGCTGCGGCGAAGCGAAAACCGGCAACGCCCGCGGCGGTATTTGCGTCCGCGGTCAGGGCAGCGAGTCACCTGAACCTCAAGCCCGGTCTCAAGGCCATCAAGAAGAGCGAGGGCGCCGGTCAAATCGTGCCTGCCAACTCGAAGAACGTTTTGGGCAGCGTTGCCGTCGACGACGACTGCCTGAAGGCGGACCCAAACGGCAATCGCTGGGACTACGTCGTGGGCTACCAGCGGGACACCGAGGCGTTTGCCTACTTTGTAGAGGTCCACGCGGCGCAGACCAGCAAAGTCTCCGAGGTCGAGAAGAAGCTCGACTGGCTGCTGCTCTACTTGCGTGGCGACGCGCAAAAACAGCTGGCTTCTTTGCCTCGTGCCATCCATTGGGTGGCTTCGGGCGACATCGACATCCCAAAGCACTTGCCGCAGTACAAGAGGCTCAACTCTACCCTGCGCAAGAAGGGCCTCCGTGGTCCGGACAAGCGCCTCGCACTCAGGTAGCGATGAACACCAGCTCTTCACGGCCGACATGAGGCCAGGGCTCGCCAGCGGCCAGCAGTATCGGTGGACCCGCGGCCGCTCGACGCGGCAGAGCTCGCCGAGGCGCTCACGGCGGGGCTCTCGTTCGTTGCGAACATGGAGTGCTCGGCGCGCATGGGCGTGCGCTCACCCGAGTGTGCGTGCCGGGGCATGAGCTGACGCTGGTGTTCGCCATTGGCACGCATCACGCGTCGGTGTCGGGGGCGCTCGCCAAAGCGGTCGGAGCTAGCGAGTGACGGCAAGACGGTGATCGTGCGGCAAGCGAGCTTGGCCGAACACGCAGATGTGCACGTGCGCAAGCGTGCCTTGGACGAGATCCTCCGCCCGCCGAGTCGCCTCGGCAAGTCGATCCCCAACGCCGCGCTCTTGGCGGCAAGACCCCCTCCCCAGCCCCCGCCCCCTCCCCAGCCCCAGCCCCTCACGCTCGGCCCGCACCCGCACCCGCACGCGCACCGAGCCCGAAGCCCGGTGCGCACGGATTGCGGCGAGAGCTAACGTCGCGCCAATCCCGTGAGCAGCGCCATGAGCCTATCGGCGAGCGCCTCGCACTGGGCAGCAGCTTCGGCGGACGCATCCCCGACCGCCGCCGCGATTTCGACGGCTGCGGCAGCCTCACCGGCTTCGCCGCGAGCGATGCCAAAGACCCGAGCCCTGTCCGCGGGTGAGACCCGCGCCGCAGCCTCCGCGATGTTGAGTGCCGCGCTCTTCGCCGCGCGCAACGCCTGGTCCCGCAGCTTGGGATCCTTGATAGCTGCTTCCCGCACAGCCACGAGCAGCGCGAGCGCCACCTCGTAAGCTACGAGTCGATGGTGCGGGAGTCTTGAGCGAGGGGTAGCGATAGCGGTTGTCATGCCCATCTTCGCGCAGGACGCGTGCCACGGTGTCGTGCAGCTCTCGCCGGACCGCACGGCACCGTGGCACGTCGTCGTGCGCGGTGGGGCTGACAGCCGCTATCGCTACCCCGAAGCGCCAAGGGATCGACCGACGGAGCGCGGCATGATCGTCCAGAGCCATGAGCTC
>JBIKNA010000060.1:0-25628 GCA_044358965.1 Polyangiaceae bacterium | reverse complement strand
CGCACGGTTTGTGCACCTCGCGGTGCATGCGCGTGACGGGCTTGGAGACGGATGTGCTGCGGGGTTGGCCGCAGCGCGGGCATCGGAGCAGCGCGCCACTCGGGTCGAGGCGGCACTACGCCTGCGGTTGGGCCTGCCGGTGCTCCCCGTAGACGACGCGAGCGTCGAGGCCGACTATGCAGCACGCTGCAAGAGCCCCTGACGGTGGCGCGGCGCGTGGTGGTCGGGGGACGCCAGGGCGGGCAGGGCAGGGGGCAGGGCAGGGGGCCAGGCCAGGGGAGTTCTCTGCGCGTTTCTCGCGCGCATAGCGGCTCTGATTCCGCCTCCCCGGCCCCCCTCGTGCACTTTCACGGGGTCATTGCACCACGCTCGTCGTGGAGAAGAGACGTGGTCCCAAAGCCGCCATCGTCCGAGCACAGAGGTTGCGAACACCATGCGTCGAAGTCGCCCCGGCACCGCAAGCCGGCGGAGCCGGCCCGCCGCCACGACGCGAGCGCGGTCCAGACAGCAGCCGTGCAGGTCCTGGGGAACGCAGCCCCAGCACTCCCGCTTTCGGGGGCACACGCCACGCTGCTCGCGCCCAACCTGCTTGCCCCAAGGCACTGAAACCGCCTTCTCGCCGGCAAGCTGCTGGCCCCAAAGCCCGCTTGGCCATGACCACACTTCGCGCGCTGTCTGGCTAAGGAGAATGCGCAGGGGCGTACGGAATCCAAAGCCCTGGACCTGCGAGTGGTCGACACGAGTGGCTTTGGATTGCGGACGCCCCTCCCTCGGGTTCGAGATGCGCGCAAACCGCGTGACAGGTGAAGGGAATCCATGGACTTACAGCCCGCTCCTCGACGATGGGGCGACGCGGTGATCGCCAACCATCGGGTTCGATGGCGCGTCGCATCGCGGGTGATAGAGCGTGGGGCATGCGTTTACTTCTTTGTGTGGCCCTCTCAACGACGTTCGCCTGCTCGAGCAACAGTGGGCCGGACGAGTCTCGCGATGTGAACAGCCCCACGGGTGCCGCTCCGGTCGTTCCCGGGCCCACCGCCGCTGCACCGGGTGCCCCCGCTGCCCCCGCAGCACCGAACGCCGATGCCCCACCCCCGAAGCCGCCGTAGGCCACGTCAGCGACACTCGATACCTCGTTCGCCGCTGGTGGAACACTGAAGGTCGATCGCTACGACAACAAGTACGCGGTGCCACCGCTCGCCGTCGCACCCGACTCCCGCGTCTACTTCGTCAGCGCCAACGCCAACAACTACCAAGGAGTTGGACGCCTCTCTCCGGAAGGGAGCATCGAGAGCGCCGCCTTCGTCGACATCAAGGTTGGCCTCACGCCGGTGCAGCTCAAGCTGGACGGAGCCGGGACGGTCTACTACCTCGCTACGAGCCGCGGCCAAAACCAGGACTATTCCATCATGCGGCGGGTCGTGAACGGTTCGATCGACGTCGACTTCGGACAAGACTTCGGACAGCCGGGTTACGTGCTGTTGGCGCCGCCGCCAAAGCCCATCGCGGGTACGTGGGCGGGAGCCATCGACTTCACGCTCCACAAAGGTCAGCTCTACGTCCTGCTGCGTTTCAACAGCAACACCCCCGGGAGCTACGCCTTCGGCGTGGCGCGCGTCACGAGCAGCGGCCAGCTCGACCCGACCTTCGGGACCTCGGGCGTCGCCGCGGTCACAACCACGAGCACACTCACCGACGTTCGGCAGCTTCGGGTCGATGCCGCGGGGAAGATCTACATCGGCGCGAACGGCCAAGCGTACGCGCCTCGGGTCTTCCGCCTGACGTCCGCCGGCGCCCTCGACCAGACGTTCGGGACTGGTGGGGTCGCCGACCCGAACCTCTGGCCCTCCGGGCCGGGCGGTGTAGAGCTCGACAGCGCCGGTCGCGTGTACGTCCCGGGTTCGATGGACAGCGATGCCGTCGTCGTCCGCCTCGACGCGGCGGGCGCCGTGGACACGACGTTCGGCGTCATGGGGTACGCGAAGGCGGGTTTCACACAACCTTCCGCGGGGACAGGCATTGTCCTGCTCCCGGGCGGCGGAATCGTCCTCGCGGCGGACTTCGGCGGACTCGGCGAATCAGATGTCGGGCTCGCGCAGTTCGATGCAAACGGCGCCCTCGTATCGTCCTTCGGGAACGGAGGCCGCGTGCGCTTCGACCGCCCCGGCGAGCAGCGGCCGTTGTTCAACGCGATCCGCCATGACCCCGCGGGGCGAGTGCTCATCGTCAGTGAAGTGGTCGACAAGCCGGGGACGAAGGCCGAACGTTGGATCGATCGGATCTGGCTCTGACGGGGGATCGCGGAACGACGTGGCGGTGGGCCAACGACCTGTGCGGGCCTCGCGACGGTTTCGTCGAAGCCGCCGCGCTCGGAGGGCGACGGCCAAAGGAGACCATTCGCAGGCTGGGAGCGCCTCAGACGAGCTTCAACAAGAGGTTGCGTTGGCGCACGTCCGATGCGCACGCGGAAGCTCCGAGGTACAAAGAACGGGCCCTGCAGCAGCCAATGCTCACTTGCACCTGAACTCGAATGACGCCCAAGACCGTCTTGTTCGCCGCCCTTTTTGGGTAGCGGCGCGTACAGGAGCCTTTCGCGCTGGCCTCAGAATCAAGGTCGTTCCGGTTCGCTGGATCGCTCAGAATCAAGGTCGTTCCGGATCGCTTGAATCAAGGTCGTTCCGGATCGCTTTAGGTCTTCTTTCGCTTCGCGCTCTTCACGGCTTGCTTCACCAGCTTCGCTGGCTTCTCGGGAACGTAGCGCTGCGCCCAACCGCGCAGCATGTCGTCTTCGTCCGCGCTGCTCGCAATGCGTTCAAGTTCCGCATTGAGTGCATCGTGCAGCGGATTTGCTTCGGCGACGTACAGACCAGCGACTTGAATGGCCTCGACTCTCGCAAGGTCAAATTCGTCCGGATCCTGCAATACGTCGAGCAGCAGTCGGGACACACTCGGCTCGTTCGCGTGGGCGTCGAGTTCGATGAGGATCTCGCACTTGCGGTCGTTGTCGCCAGAGTCGGGCAAGTGGTTGCTGCTCGCGGGGAGCGCACGGTACTCTGCCACGAGCGCGTCGAAAGGGCTCATCGAGGCCTTCACCATCATCGAACGAGAGCACGTAGCCGGCCCAACGTGTGAGGCGCTTCGGGATCAAATGACGGGGGCTGACATCGGCCTGAGGTCTCCTCAAAGCCAGCGATGAGCGTAAGTAGTCCAAAGCCACATCCCGCGAACAACCCCTGGGCTACGTAGCCCCCGATTGCGCGCCCTGTGCCGAGCCGCGCCACTTCCGCCTGCCTGATACAACGTGGGCCACCCCGTGGAAGGCGTGAACCGAGTCTGAACTGCGCGGGCACTGTCGTGACCAGCATGGTCAAGCGCGCGACTCCGCCGTGTACCAGGTCATCGAACGGGTGATCCAGGCTCGCTTCCAGGGTGGCATGCAGGTCTTCGGGCTCAAGGAGTCCGGTGTCGCTTGGGTGCACGAAGGCCCGCACGCGGCCAAGCTCCCGGCCGTGGTGGTGCAGCGCGTCGAGCAACTTCGCTGCGAGATCACGAGCGGTCAGCGCTCGGTACACACGCTGATCCCGCCGTCCTACTTGCGGAGACCCAGCCAGCGCGACAGTGATCCGGGTTTGCTCGTCTGCCCCGCGCAGCCGTCCTCGTGCAAAATTGCGTCGATCTTGGCTTCGTTGGCTGCCACCGCTTCCGCACCTTGCCGGGCCGCACACGAGGAAAACTCCGTGGCGGCTTGGGTCCGCAGTCTCCCCTCGGTTCGGTACCGCGCATGGTCGCCCGACTCCGTGCCGATGGGGCTCGCCGGGCGCGACCAGCCGGGTGGAGGCGCCGCCGGTGGGGCAACTGCCGCCTCCTGGGGCAAGGCACCGGGCCCCTGGGCCTGGATCAGCGCGTAGGCGCGCGTCAGATCTTGGATGTGGTCGGCCAAGGCGATAACGCGCGCGCGGTGCCATGTGACCACCTGTCGCCTGAAGGCCCGCCGGATCTCCGTGGGCGTCGCCGAGGACGGGATGCCAAGAAGCGCGTAAGCGGTGTGTAGCGCGATATCCACTCCGTCTAGCGTGACCTGGCGTCGTTGACCGCGCAAGCTGACATAGGCCCCGAGGCAGATACTGCGATTTGGCAGCCTAAAGGCCGCAGACCGTTTTGCGTTCGCTTCGGGCATGTTCTTCGGCCTCGAACGCCGCGAACTCATGGGGAGCCCATCGTTCGGCGTTGTATTCGGCACCCAGATCGACGCCAGTATTCGCGCGCCGCGCTGAGGCCGGCGGCCGGTCTCGAACGCTACTTCAGAGGGAAGGGGACGAGCACGTAGTCAGCACCGCCCGCGTGGCAATTGACGCACCGGGACTTGCCTTGGCCCTCGAGCGCGCTCACGCCGGTTCACGCCTCCCAAGGGGTGACCCATGTTGTGCCAGACGACCGGGAGTGGCGCTGCTCGGCACAGGGCGCGGCATGGGCGGTTGTGCATTGGAACGTCTACGGTGCTGCGAGATGATGCACCTGGTTTTTACCAGCTGGAAGCAATGCGCCTCGGTGCCCGGTCCACACTCGGTCGCATCGGCGACCTCGGCGCCGCGCACCCGTCGCGGAGTGAGCGTCTTTGCACTCGGACTCGTCTGCAAAGCAATACCAGCGCTCTTCTTCGCCCTTGGGCTTGACCTGGTAGCACCGCCACTCGGCAGGCTTGGGCGGGTCTTTGCTGGCGTCGTAGGCCACGCGAGGAGCCTCGGGTGGCTTCGAGGGGCCGCAGGCCATGGCGAAGCACGGAGCAACGACCAGAATGGCACAAGAAGAGAAGAGCTTGCGTTTGGATCTTGGGAAATCCTGCCCGCAGGGTGCGCGAAGGCGCGTTAGAGCGCCATCATGGTCTCGCTCGCCGGGCTCGCGTTGCCAGCCAGGTCGAGCGCCCGAATGCCGAGCCTGAGAGTGCGCGCGCCTTTTGGAACTGCGAGATCTGGAAGGGCCCCCGCGCCAAGCGAGAGCTGTACCGTGCTCGGGTCGGGGATGCGGCCCTGCAGAGTCTCTGCGGCCACGATGAGCGTGGGCGGCGCGTTGTAGTCTATGGTGGCGTCGCCCTGGGGAACCCAGACCCCGTAACGAAGCTGCGCGGCAGGGGTCACGCTATCGGTTGCCGCCCACACCGAGACAACGACGCCGTCAGTTTCGCACTCCAAGGCCGACGTCACGCGATGCGCACTCTTGATGCCGCGAAAGTTCGGTGGAACTAGATCCGTGATGTCGGAGGTAACGAAGGTGGCGACCACGCGACGGGTGTGGGCGTCGCTCTCGGCTTCGTGCCACACGTCGTAACGAGTGTTCGGGGCCAGCAGCGTCCGCGGTACGAGCTCTACTGTGGCGATCTCGGCGGAGACAGACTCCCGAACATCCGTTGGGACTTCCTTCATGGGCTTGCCAGCCACCGGCGCCGTGCGCAGCACTAGAACCATGCGCGCAGGCTTGCACGCGCCGGCGGCAGGGGTGCCCAGTGCTCCCGAACATGCGATGGGCTGCGTGCGCCATGTCTTGACCAGCGTGATGCGCTCATGGGTATTCAGCGGCGCGCTGTCGTCGCCATAGGGCACAAATGACACGTCCGGAGGTCGCCCGCAGATCGCTGTGGCGGTGTTCGTCCATGCGACGAGCCCCAACGTTATCCCTATGACTGCTGCGCTGTGCTTGTGCATGCCTGGGTACCCAGCCCGCCGGGGCTCCGGTAGCATTGTACGCTTGAGCCTGTCACGCGCGAGCTGCGTTGCGTTGACCCTGTGTGGCGTCGCGGCTTGTGGAGCCCCCGCTGCGCGGCACACGCCCGCGCGTCCCCACAATTCTCTGGCTATCGCGCCTCCAGCGGCGGCGTCTGCGGCGAGCGTCGACGGGCAGCCGCAGGCCGGTGGGCACCTGAGCGTGACGTTTCTCGGTGAAGACGCCGGGAGCGCGTGGGGGCCCTGGGGTGAGGCCACCATCGACGCAGCCGCCGTCGTCCTGCCCTGTTACACGCGGGCCCTTTCAGAGAAGCCAACCCTCGCCGGGTGGATTCGCGTTCGTGTGCCCGCCCGAAACCAGGGGGGCTATCGGGCCTCGAGCTTCCTCGATAGCTCGGCGCTGCCCAGGCCGCTCGTCGATTGTGTGGTTGCCGCGCTGCGCACCCTCGAAGCCCCCGAGGGGTTGGAGGGCCCCGCGCGCGTGGCCTATGTCACGCTCTATTGAGGCCCACGCCAGCGTGTTGCCGGCGCGGGCATTTCCCTTGGCGGCCAGTTCCACTGCCTATCGCTGCCCATGATCAGCGAAGCCGACCTCAAGCGCCTCCGCTCGCTCCAGCAGAGTGCGCGAACGCGCGGGTCGCGTGCTGCATGAGTTCGGCCTTCCACAACTCGGTGTAGGACGAGTAGGCCCAGGGTACCCCCATGAAAGCGGACGCGCGCCCGCGCATTGGAACCGCGCAGCCCGCCGCACCGCGGCGTGAGCGCCATGGCGGCAGCGCGACCTCAACGCTCGGCCGCACCGCTGAACGCCGCCCTGCGACCGCGACGCAGCGAGAGGCGGCAAATGACAATCGAGTCTCTGACTCTTCTCTCATCAGGCCTCTTGCGTATCCGAGGAGGTGAGATTTTCGAGTCACAGAAAAATCGTATCTACACGGAACGACCGAGGAACTCGTCTAGCCAGGCTTCGAGCCCATCGGACGTGGCGTTGTGCTCCGGCAGCTCCTCGAGAAGCTGGGCGGCGTGCGGGTAGCCGATCTCGCTCGCCCACGCGAGCAGGAGCGCGTCCGGGTAGACATCGCCCTCCCATGCGGTGACCAGCGTCTCCGCGATGACCCGCGGCATGCCCCCAACGACCGGCTCGATCCACTCCTCGCCCCAATCGAGGAGCTGGCCATCGACGAGCAGCACGTAGTGCATTGAATACTCACTGAGCCCCACTACGGGCACGATCTCCGCGGCGGTGATGCCGACGTACGCGAGCCCGCCCTCGACCAGCTCGCGCACCTCGTTTGGCATGTTCGAAAATGCTTCGCCGTTCTCCCAGATATCCCACGACGATGTCGTGACGCCGCGAACGAGATCCTCCGAGAACCCTGCCGCGCGGAGGCGCGTCACTCGCTCATCACCAAAGATCCAGCGGGCCATGGCGACACGGCTCTACACGAAAGCCCGTGCCTGCACGAGAATCAAACGACACTTTCCTAGAAACATGAATCCTTTTGCACGAATGTCTTGGTGACCTGCCCGAGGGATGCCCTCATTTCGTAGTGGGCCCGGGGGCCTGGTCAGGGGAGTTCCCTGCGCGTGCGAAGGTGACGCAGGTCTCCGGGTGGTTGGGTATGTTGGCTGCGTGAAGCGTCCCTCTCTGCTCGCGTCGACCCTTGCCCTGACCACCACCCTGTTTGCAGCTTGCGCCGGCCCCAATGCCGCGTCGCCCGGTCCGCGACCCGAGCCGCTGCCGGCTGTGTCTGCCAGTGCGCCACCCGCACCGAGGGCCGCAAGCTCCACGGCCGTTGTCGACGAGAGTCCACCCCCTTCGCTCTACGACAAGCCAGATCCCGCGGTGCTCAGCGTGCTTCGGGCGCCATCGCCCCCGGTGCCCCACGTCAACCCCACGGCGGACACCATCCTGATGGTGGCGTGGACGGACTATCCGCCCATGTCGCGCGTGGCCGAACCGTTCCTCAGGCTCGCTGGTGTCCGCCTGGAGCCCAAAAATCGCAGTCGTCACGACACCCGTGGGGGCTACGGCATTCCGCCGTGCGCCACGAGCTTCAGTTTGCTCGACCTCGGCACCGGCGCCGAGACAAAGGTGGCGCTGCCTTCGGGCTGCGTGGATGGCCCCATGTGGACTGTCGACGGGAAACACTTTGCCTTCCGTGTCACCAAGCCCGATGCGGTGGAACTCTACATAGGCAATGCCAAGACGGGCGCCGTGCGCGCGCTGCCCGGCGTGCGCTTGAACGGCATGCTGGGCAGCAGCATGCAGTGGATGGCCGACCAGAAGACCTTGCTGGTCAAGCTGGTGCCCGACAACGCAGGCCCTGCGCCCGTCGCGGGCCCCGCGGCCCGCGGACCCAGTGTGCAAGAGACCAACGGCGAAAAGGGCGTCAGCAGCACCTACGAAGCCCGAGACACCCTGAGCAGCAAACACGACGAGGCGCTGTTCGAGTACTACGCGACGAGCCAACTGGCCTTGGTGGACACGGGCACCTTCGTCGTGACGCCCATCGGCAAACCCGGCATCTACACCAACGTTGACGCCGCACCCGACGGCGAGCACATCTTGGTCGAGACCATCAAGCGTCCGTATTCGTACATCACCACCTGGGAGCGGTTCCCGCACGACGTCGAAATCTGGAAGCGCTCCTTCGGGCCCAGCCATCTGCTGGCCAGCATTCCCCTTGCCGACCGTGTCCCCGTGCACGGCGTACGTACCGGGCCGCGGGAGTTCGGCTGGCGTTCAACGGAGCCTGCGACCCTTTTGTGGTCCGAGGCGCTCGATGGTGGCGACTGGAAGACGAAGGTCCCTGCCCGCGACAAGGTGATGATGCAGAAGGCTCCGTTTGCGACGCCCCCGGCGGAGCTCGTTCGGACGGAGCAACGCTGCTCCGGGCTGTCGTGGGGCGAAAAGCCCAGTGTTGCGCTCCTGCACGAGTACGACGACAACCGGCATTGGACACGCACGTTCGTGATGAACGTGGATGACCCCAAGACCAAACCAAGCTTGCTATGGGATCTGTCGAGCGATGAGCGCTACAAGGCGCCAGGCTCGCCGGTGTACCGTCCGTTGCCCAACGGTGCGTGGGTCATTCGGCAAGAGGGCGACTCTATCTTCTTGCGCGGCCCCGGCGCCTCGCCCGATGGCGACCGTCCGTTCCTCGACCGGCTGGACCTCAAGACCCGCAACACCGAGCGCCTGTTCCGAAGCGCCAAAACCGCCTACGAGTCGTTCTTGGCGTTCACGCCGGCCAGCGCCGCCGACGGCAAAGGTGCGCGCGTGTTTCTCACCTCGCACCAGAGCCAGACGGATCCGCCCAACGTGTTCCTGCGCACCACGGGTGCTTCCATCGCCAACGCCGCGGCCGGCGAACCCACCGTCGCGTCGAGCACGGTTGCGGTCACGCACCTGCCCGACCCCACGCCAGCCGTGCGTGCCATCAAGAAGCGCGTGGTCAAGTACAAGCGCAAAGACGGCGTCGATCTGTCGTTCACGCTGTACACCCCACCGGGCTACCAAGAAGGCACCAAGGTTCCCGCGGTGCTCTACGCCTATCCGTTGGACTTCGCCGATGCCTCCAAAGCCGGTCAGATCACTGGCTCCGAGCACATGTTCACGAGGCTCAGGCAGTACCGCCTGCTCTTGCTCGCGGGCTACGCCATCATCGACAACGCTTCGTTTCCCATCGTGGGCGACCCCAAGAAGGCCTACGACACCTACCTGGAGCAACTGACCATGGACGCGGTGGCCGCCGTAGACAAGGCCGTCGAGACCGGCGTGGTGGACCGCGCGCGCATTGGCGTGACCGGGCACAGCCACGGCGCGCTGATGACCGCCAACCTGCTCGCGCATACCAACCTGTTTCGCGCCGGGGTGGCCACCAGCGGCTCGTACAACAAGACCCTCACGCCCTTTGGCTTCCAGAACGAGCGTCGCTCGGTGTGGGAGGCCAGGGACGTGTACCTCAAGGCATCCACGTTCTTCTTCGCCGACAAGATGAAGTTGCCCATCTTGATTATGCATGGCGAAGACGACGCCAACCCTGGCACCACGCCCCTGCAGGCCACCAAGCTCTACGAGGCCATTCGGGGCAATGGCGGCACCGCCCGGCTCGTGATGTTGCCGCACGAGCCGCACTGGTACGCGGCCCTCGAGTCCAACGAGCAGCTCATCGCCGAGATGATCCGCTGGTTCGACAAGTACGTAAAAAACGCATCGGTTAGCGCCGAGGCGCCCAAGAAGTAGGGGGAGTCCCTCATTTCCGGATCGAGGATTTCCGTGGAGCTTGCGAGCAGCGCAAGGCGCAACGACGGCGCCTACTGTTGCCCGCGGAAAGCCGACGGGAGGACTTGGGGACACTCCCTACGCCGCGCACCCCATTCCCTTGGCCGCCAGGAACACTCCGTACGGTGCTACCGTGCGAAAGACGGAGCTTCGAACCATGAAGGCAATGCTCAGCACGAAAGTCGGAGGTCCAGACGCGCTGGAGCTTCAGGACCTCCCGGACCCTGTGGCCGCCACGGGCGAGGTGGTCATCGCCATCAAGGCCTGCGGTGTGAACTATCCCGATGTTCTCATCATCGAGGACAAGTATCAGTTCAAGCCCGAGCGTCCCTTTGCCCCGGGGGGCGAGCTTTCCGGCGTTGTCGAGAGCGTCGGGCCGGGCGTCACGCAGTTCAAGGTCGGCGATCGCGTCATCGGCCAAACCGGCGTGGGGGGCATGGCCTCGAAGATCGCGCTGCCCGAGGCCTCGTGTGTGCCGATGCCCGACGCCATGCCTTTCGACGAGGGTGCCGCGTTTTTGCTCACCTACGGCACCAGCTACTACGCGCTCAAACAACGCGCGCGCGCCGTGGCCGGAGAAACCCTTTTGGTGCTTGGCGCAGCCGGTGGTGTGGGGCTCGCGGCGGTGCAGCTGGGCAAAGCCATGGGGTTGCGCGTCGTTGCCGCGTGCTCTAGCCAAGACAAGGTAAACCTCGCCATCAAGCATGGCGCCGCGGCCGGGCTCGTGTACCCCCAGGGCCCGTTCGACAAAGATGGGCAGAAGGCGCTCGCCGACAGCTTCAAGCGCGCGGTGGGAGGCGACGGCGCCAACATCGTGTACGACGCCGTCGGAGGCAGCTACGCCGAGGCCAGCCTGCGGGCCATCGCGTGGGAGGGGCGCTTTTTGGTGGTGGGGTTCCCCGCAGGGATCCCGCAGATTCCGCTCAATCTCACGCTGCTCAAGGGCTGCCAGATCGTGGGCGTGTTCTGGGGCTCGTTCACCATGCGACAAACGGCCGAGCACCAAAACAACGTGCGCGAACTCATGGCCATGTACACCGAGGGCAAGATCAAGCCGTACGTGTCGTCCCGGCACCCGCTGGCCCAAGCCCACGAAGCCATCCGCGAGCTTGGCGAACGGCGCGCCAAGGGCAAGGTGGTGGTGACCATGGCGGACACCTCGGCGCCGTGACGCGCAGCCGATCCCATGTGAGGGCGTAGCGCTGCCTGCCGGCGAGCCGCCAACTATGCCGGCGCTTTGTGGGGCGATTCGGCGTGGCGCGATTCGAGTTCCTTCACCACGTCCGCGAGGGTAAGCCCTCGACTTCGCAAGAGCACGAGCAGGTGGAACATCAAGTCCGCGCTCTCGCTGACCACCTTGGCGGGATCGTCACCGACGGACGCGAGCGCAACTTCTACCCCCTCTTCGCCCACTTTCTGCGCGATGCGCTGCGGACCTTGGGACAAAAGCCTCGCGGTATAGCTGCCGTCGGGCTTATCGAGGCTGCGCTTGGCGATCACCCCTTCGAGCGTGGCCAGAAACGCGTGCCCGCTGGCGCTGGCGTCTTGGGCTCCTAGGAAACAGGACGATGCGCCCGTGTGGCACGTGGGGCCCCGAGGGTTGGCTTGGATCAAGATGCTGTCTTTGTCGCAGTCGGTCGCTATGGCGACAACCTCCAGAGTGTGTCCGGAGGTCTCTCCCTTCATCCACAATCGCGACTTGCTTCGGCTGAAGAACACCACCTTGCCCTCGGCAAGAGTTTGCGTGAGCGCCTCGCGGTTCATGTAGCCCTGCATCAGCACGATCCGCGTCGTGGCATCTTGCACGATGGCAGGCAAGAGTCCCTGCCCCTTGGCCCAGTCGAGCTCCGTAACCAGGTCCCCTGCGTTCACGGCCATGGTCGCACCTCGACCCCGCGATCGCGGAGCTCCTTCTTTAGCTGCGGGATCTCGATGATGCCCTGGTGAAAAACACTTGCCGCGAGAGCGGCGTCCACGCCTGCGTCGTCGAACACAGAAACGAAGTGCGCCATCTCGCCTGCGCCCCCGGAGGCAACCAGAGGGACCCGGCACACCGCACGCGCGGCAGTGAGCTGGGCGATGTCGTAGCCGCGTCGCACCCCGTCACTCGCCATGCAGTTCAGCACGATCTCGCCTGCGCCGCGGCGTTGCACCTCGGCAATCCAGTCGAGCGTGTTGCGGGACGTGGACCTCGTCAGCGTAGGATCGCCGGTAAACGCGTGGACCCGATACCCGCCATCGACGGTTTGGCTATCGATGCCAACCACCACACACTGCGCGCCGAAGCGCTCGGACAGCTCATCGATCAACTCTGGGTTGCCAAGGGCCGGCGTATTCACGGAGACCTTCTCGGCGCCGGCAGCCAGCACCCTTTCGGCATCGGTGACGGAGCGAATGCCTCCCGCCACGGCAAACGGAATATCCAGAAAGCGCGCTACTCGGGCGATCCACGTCTGATCCACCGTGCGACCCTCGGGGCTGGCGGTGATGTCGTAGAACACCAGTTCGTCGGCGCCTTGGTCGCGGTATCGCTGGGCGAGCTCGACAATGTCGCCGACCACCTGGTGATCGCGAAACCGTACGCCCTTGACCACCTGACCATCGCGGACGTCTAGGCAGGGGATGATGCGCTTGGCAAGAATGGCTGCAGCTCCTTTTCGTTGAGTCGTCCTTCGAGAAGCGCGCGACCGGAGACCGCAGCAACCACACCCGTCTGTGCGAGCGCGCGCAGATCTTCCACATCCCGAACGCCGCCAGAGGCCTGCCACTGAAGACCGGGGAATCGCCGCACGGCTTCTTTGTAGAGAGCGAGGTTTGGCCCCTGCATCGCGCCGTCTTTGGCCACGTCGGTGCATAGGACATGTTGGACGTGGCCGGCGTAGCGCTCTATGGCCTCCCACAAGGTGACTTGCGACTGCTCTTTCCACCCGTGGGTGGCCACCCGGGGAGTCCCCGTATCGTCGACGCGAACGTCGAAGGCCAGGACAATCCGCTCGGGACCTAGCTCCTGGAACCACGTCGTGACCAGATCCGGAGACGACACGGCCACACTGCCCAATACCGCGCGGGACACGCCCGCAGACAACAACGTGCGAAGCTTGGACAGTGTGCGAATGCCGCCGCCACACTGCACCCGAAGGCCATCACCCTGGGCCAGGGTTCGGACGATGCCCTGGTTCTGCCCCTCGCCATCGCGCGCGCCGTCGAGGTCGACCACGTGAAGCCAAGAGGCTCCCAAGGCTGCGTATTGGTCGCGAAGTCCGTGCGGAGTGGCCTCGTAGGTGGTCTCGTCGTCGAAGTTCCCCTGCAGCAGCCGCACGACGCGGCCGCCGCGAAGGTCAATCGCAGGGATCAACTGCATGCGGCTCATGCCATCCTCAAGAAGTTCGCGAGCAGGCGTTGCCCCGCACTCGACGACCGCTCCGGGTGGAACTGAACCCCGAAGAAGTTGTCTTTGCCAATGGCCGCGGCGAAGTCCACGGCATGGTTGCAATAGGCGCTCGTGTGCGGCGTCACGGCGAGCGCGAAGCTGTGAACGAAGTAGAAGTGAGCGGCCTCGTCGATGCCGTCGAAGAGCGCGGACGCTGGGCCCGGCGCGCCCGTTCGCGACACTTGGTTCCAGCCCATGTGCGGCACGGACACCCGTTCATTGGACAGCTGACGGACCCGCCCCGGAACGATCCCAAGGCAGGGCGTGTCGCCTTCGTCGGACGAATCGCACAAGAGCTGCATGCCGAGGCAAATGCCAAGCAGCGGGCGCTGGAGCGACCGAAGCACCGGAACGAGCCCCGACGTCTCGAGGCGTGTCATGGCGTTCTTCGCGGCCCCCACGCCGGGCAGGATCACGTGGCGTGCGGCGACAATGATGGCCGGGTCCGCGGTAAGGGTGGCCGAGGCTCCCAGGCGCTCGAGGGCGAAGCCGATGGATGCCACGTTGGCGCCACCGCTGTCGACAATGGCCACGGCGCTCACAGGACCCCCTTGCTGCTAGGTAGCTCGGTGCCCTCTTTTCGGATGGCCATGCGCAGCGCACGCCCGATGCCCTTGAAGCAGCTTTCGATCATGTGGTGCGTGTTGCTGCCGGTGACCTGCACGTGCACGGCGGCGCCCAGCGTGTCCGCAAGGCTTCGAAAGAAGTGCGGAACGAGCTCGGTGGGCAACTGCCCCACGGTGTCCCGCCCAAGGGTGCCCTCGAACACGGCGTACGGACGACCCGCCAAGTCGATGGACACGCGGGCCTCTGCCTCGTCCATGGGCAACACGAACCCGTAGCGACCGATGCCTCGCTTGTCGCCAAGTGCCTCGCGTAGTGCTTGCCCAAGGGCAAGTGCGGTGTCTTCGACGGTGTGATGTTCGTCGATGTGGAGATCGCCGACGCAACGCAGCTTGAGCGAGAACCCGCCATGTTTGGCGATCTGCTCGAGCATGTGATCGAAAAATCCAATGCCCGTGTGCACCTCGATGGGACCTGCCACATCGAGCGCAAGGTCAACGTCGATGGCGGTCTCTTTGGTGGTGCGCCGCACGGACGCCGCACGCAACTTGCCCAAGACTCGCTGCGCCGCGCGGGGCCAGGAGTGCTCTTCGGCCTCGCCGATGAGGATGCCGTCGATGCCCAGGTTGCGCGCGAGCTCCAGGTCGGTCTCTCGGTCGCCAATGACCGCACTTCGCTGCGGGTCCAGCGCATTGCGGGCCAGGTAGTCGCGAAGGAGGCCCAGCTTTGGCTTCCGACACCCGCAGGCATCGCTTGGCAGGTGCGGACATACGAAGATCTCGTCGAACACGATCCCCTGCGAAGCAAACAGGCGCAGGACGAACTCGTGGCACTCGCGGAACCGCTCTTCCGGGAACGACGCGGTGCCGAGACCGTCTTGATTGGTCACCATGACCAGCGAGAAACCCGCCTCTTTCAGGGACAAGAGTGCAGGGATCACTCCTGGTACCAGCGCGACCTTGTCGAGACGATCGAGTTGTTTGTCGCTGGGGGGCTCGACGACCAACGTTCCGTCGCGATCTACGAACAAGACACGGGCGCCGTTCATTGGGTCACCATGGCAGAAAGGAGCTGATTGTTGTCGTCGGGTGTTCCGATGGTGATGCGCACGCAGTGCTCGAGCCCCGGCGTGGAGCGAAAGTCCCGAAGCAGGATCTTGGCCCGTGCGGCACGCTCGAGCAGGGCGTTCGCGTCTGCGCACTCGACCAAGAGAAAGTTTGCCTCGCTGGGCCAGACGTGTCGCACCAGACTCGATGCCTGCAAGGCCGCTTGCATGCGGGTGCGCTCGGCGATGATGGCGCGAATCGCCGTGTCTGTTTGCTCGCGGCGCTCTTTGGTCGTGAGCGCAAGCACGTCGGCAACGGTGCTCGCGGCGAGCGCGTAAGGCGGCCGAATGCGGCGGAGTAAGTCCACGATGGCGGGGCTCGCGAGGGCAACGCCGCATCGTGCGCCGGCGAGCCCGTAGGCCTTGGAAAGGGTGCGTAGCACGACCAAGTTGCCGAATTGATCGAGACGCGACGCAAAGCTTGGCGCGCTGGCAAACTCGACGTACGCCTCGTCGAGCACCACAATGGCCGCGTCGGCGTACCGAGCAAGCACGGCCTCCGCCAGGCCCGGGGCCATCTGGTTGCCCGTGGGGTTGTTGGGCGAGCAAAGGAAGATCAGTTTGGTACCCGGGCGAAAGGCCGAGGCCACGGTGGCTTCGTCCAGGGTAAAGGCGCTTCGTTTGCTTAGCGGAGCTGAGATCACCTCGGCACCCTGGATGCGCGCAGACACTTCGTACATGCCGAAGGTGGGCGGGAACACCATGATGGCATCGCGCCCGGCATTGCAAAACGCGCGGACCAGCAGATCGATCGCTTCGTCGCTGCCGCGGGTGGCAATGACCTGGTTGGCCCTGACGCCGTAGAGCTCGGCAAGTGTTGCCTCTACGTCGCTGGGGTAGGGCTCGGGGTACCAGCGCAGGCCGACGTCGCGGGCGCCGGGGGCTGCAAAAGCGTTCTCGTTTGCGTGCAGGCGAAGCCAGCCGCTGGGCGTGGGGCTCAGCACTGGCGGCCGAAGCGCCAGGATCTCTGTCCGTGCGAGCTTGTCGACGAGGGTCACGGGACGCTGGCCTCTGCCTCTGCGGCGAGCGCCTCGAGGCGTACCTGGACGGCGTTGGCGTGGGCGCCGAGGCCCTCGAGACCCGCAAGCGTCTGGGCCACGGGGCCCAAGTCCTTGAGCGCCTCGGGGGAGGCTTCTTGGACCGTCATGCGGCGCCCGAAGTCTGCGAGGGACAGACCCGAATAGGCGCGTGCATAGCCATAGGTGGGCAAGACGTGGTTTGGTCCGCTGCAATAGTCGCCGAGCGGCTCCGGCGTCCACGGGCCCAGAAAGACGGAGCCGGCAGCTCGAACTTGCGGGAGCCATGCCCGTGCGTTCTGCACACAAATCATCAAGTGCTCAGGTGCGTAGGCATTGGCCACCTCGATGGCGGACGCCAAATCGTCCACAAGAACAACCCGGCTTTGGCGAAGGGCAAGCGCCGCTACTTCCCGCCTTGCAAGCGTGGACATCTGCCGTTCGACCTCTCCCAGGGTCTGCTGCACGATCTCCTGGGAAGTGCACACAAGCATCACGTGCGCCCGTGGATCGTGCTCGGCCTGGGCGAGCAGGTCCGCCGCGAGAAATCGCGGGCGAGAAGATGCATCGGCAATCACGAGGACCTCCGACGGCCCCGCCGGAAGGTCGAGTGCTGCGCCGTCTGGGTCGCGCGACACGAGGAGCTTCGCGGCGGTGACCCAGGCATTGCCAGGCCCAAAGACCTTGTCGACCTTGGGCACCGATTCGGTGCCGTAGGCCATGGCGGCGATCGCCTGCACGCCGCCCACCTTGAACACCTTGTCGATGCCGCACATCTTGGCGACCACCAGCACCGCTGCGTCGGCGCGCCCGTCCGGGCGTGGCGGCGTACAGAGAACCCGCGTGGGACAACCCATGATCTCGGCGGGGACGGCGTTCATGATGGCCGTCGAGGGAAGCGGAGCCGAGCCCGCGGGCACATAGAGTCCAACCGCGCGAATCGGGACCTCGACGCGCTCGCATCGCATTCCCGGCGAGGTCTCCATGGACAACGGTAGCGTGCGCTGCGCCAGGTGAAAGCGGCGCACGTTGTCTACCGCGCGACTTAGCGCCGCGCGTGCGGGCTCTCCCATGGCTTCGTGTGCCTCGGCGAACTCGTCTGCAGTGACGGCCAGCCGGTCGAGCGTGATTCCGTCGAACTTCTTCGTGTACCTGTAGAGTGCCTCGTCGCCGTTCTTGCGGACGTCCTCCGCGATCTCCGACACCACGGCGTCGAGCTGGGGCAGATCGTGTGTGGGGCGTGCGAGCACTGCCCGTCGCTCGGTCTCGCCCAAGGCCGACCACTGAAACACCTGGAGCGTCATGCGAGCATCTTCTCCACCGGAAGAACGAGTACGGCGCTGGCCCCCGCTGCCTTGAGCTGCTCCAGGGTCTCCCAGAACACCGTTTCCCGGCAAACCGCGTGCACCGCAACTTTGTCACCGGGGCCGTCCAGCGGGATCACCGTCGGGAACTCGCTGCCCGGCAATAGCGCCGTCACCGCTTGTAGCGCCGACCGCGGTACGTGCAGCATCACGTACTTGCTCTCTTTGACCTGCTGAACGCCATCGATGCGCAGCAGCATGCGCTTTGTCCAGCTTTGCTTCTCCGCATCGAGAGCCAGCGGCGTTTGGATGAGCACGGCCCTGCTCTCGAGCACGGTCTCGACCTCTCGCAGGTGGTTGGCCCGCAGGGTGCTGCCAGTGGACACCAGATCACAGATGACATCGGCCCGGGCCAGCCGCGGAGCAATCTCGACGGCACCCGAGAGCGTGACCACGGTTGCTTCTACGGAGTGCTCCCGAAGCCAGCGCCCCAGGATGCGCGGATACGTCGTTGCGATGCGTTTGCCGCGCAGGGACGCCGGGCCGTTGTATGCCGCATGGGCAGGCACCGCGATGCTGAGCCGACAACGGCCAAAGTCGAGCTCGCGTAGCTCGGTAAAGAGTGAGGTCGCGCCGCGTTCGATGAACCCGAGGCGTTTCTCTTCGATGACGTTTTGTCCGACGATGCCCCAGTCGGCGATGCCTTCCTGCACCAGATCCAGGATGTCGTCGTCGCGTACGAAGAGCACGTCGAGCGGCATGTTCTCGCCAAAACAGACCAGCTGGTCTTTGCCGCGCGTGTACTTGAGCCCGCAACGCACGAGCAAATCCAGCGAGTCGTCGGTGAGGCGACCGGACTTCTGGATGGCGACTTTGAGACGGCCCTGGTCATCCATTGCGTTTGGCCGTTCGTGAGAGGGCGAGGGCGTAGCCCCCCTGACCATCTCGCATGGTGCGAGCGACCCTGCCCACCGTCGTGACGCTGACCCCGGTGCGCTCGTAGATATCGCGATAGGCGACGTCGTCACGAAGGAGCAGCGCGGCGCACCAGCGATCTGCAAGGGCCTGGAGTTCTGCCGGCGTGCAAAGATCGCGCAGGAAGGACTGGCATTCCTCTACGCTTCGAAGGGTCACAATGGCCTCGTACAGCGAACGCTCTCGGCGCGCCGCCACGGACTTGGAGTCGTCCCGTACTTTCATCAAGTGGTGTACTAGCCCACTAATGTACTAGTGCGCTAGCACATTAGTACATTTCGACCGGTTCCCTGCGGGAGCCCGGCGAATTGGCCGAAGAAACGGCGGGCCTGGACCCGAGTGGATCGTGCGCGCAGGCGGAGCGCTAGGGGCAGACGAAGTCTGACAGAGCGTAGCTCGGTACCGGGCCGCCCTCGTCGACCTTCTTGAAGAGGCAGACGTTGGTGCTGGGCTCGAGGGTGATGGTGACGGGTGCGGTGACCATGCCGGACATGCCGGCGCAGGAGAGTTGCCCGGCTGACAGCTTGCCCGCGAGTTCCGGGGCAAGCGTGATGGGGCGTCCGCTGATGGCGTTGGCGTCGCCGTCGATGTTGACCGTTCCGAGCGAGAAGCTGAACTCGTTGTTGGTGATGCCAACGTTGCTGGCCGTAGCGGCTACCCCAAGGGTTTCCGTGGCAGAGACGGACGCTGGGGGGCTCGCGCTACCCGGTGGTGGGTTCGAGGTCCATCCCTTCATGGGCTTCATGCTGATGGAGAAAGCGCTTGGGCCTTGTCCAGTGACCGTGGTGTAGAAGCGAAGGACCTTGCTCGGGGACTGATTGGACAGAACCGTGATGCAGGTCGCGATGTAGAGCCCGTCGATGGGGGCATTGGCGGTCGCGTCGGTTGCGGTGTCGGCGGCAGCGTCGAGAAGGACGGGCGGCCCTGCGTCGGGCGGCACCGACGCTTCCACCGGAATGTTCCCTGGCGCATCAAAGGCAAGGCCAGCGTCTGCCGGGTCCGTGCCCGCGGTGGTGCAGGCGACGACGCCGAGCAAAGGCAAAAGAAGACGGCAAAGATGTCGCATGCCTCGGATCATAGGTGAAGCTGCGGGGTTTGAGCGCGTTGGCACCCTTGCCGGGGTACCGGGCCATGGTTTTCGGCCCCCTCCGGCCTTCGAGCCCATGTGTCAATGGCAAGGCGGACTCGCAACAAGTGGGCGGCTGGCCTTGCCGCCGGCGTGTTCCATCGCGAAGGTTGTGGCCATGGGCTTCATCGTTCGCAACGCTACACCGCTTGATGTCGCAGCACTCGAGGCCCTCAATCATGCGGCATATCCGGACCTGCTGGCCGCCGGCGTTGTTTACGAGGCCCGACAACTGCAAGAGCAGATTGCGGCGTTTGGCCCGGGGCAACGTGTCGTCGAGGAAGGTGGCCGGATTGTCGGTGCGATCTCGACGCTCATCGTTGCCGAGCAAGATGCCCTCGCGCCGCACACGTGGATCGACATCACGGACTGTGGGCGCTTCCGCACACACAATCCTTGCGCCGACGTGCTCTACCTCGCGGACATCTACGTGCACCCGGATTCCCGTGGCCGCGGCGTTGGGGCGGTATTGTACGGCGCCCTGCGCGATCTGTGCCGTGCCAATGGCCTACGGCGCATTGTCGGGGGCGGCCGTCTGTGGAGCTATCACGAGTTTGCACAGACGATGACGCCCGAGGCCTACGTGGGCGCGGTACAGAGTGGCTTCCTGTACGACGCCGTACTCAGCTCGCAACTGAGGCAAGGGTTTCAGGTGCGAAGGGTCATGCCGGCGTATCTCGACGATTGGCGCAGCGGAGGCTTCGCGACCTTGATCGACTGGCCCAACCAGGTACTGATTTCCGCTCAAGCGGCGAACCGCGCACGTGATGGGGCCCCCCTGCAGCATCATCCCTAGTGCTCTTGTGCGAAGGGCAAGCGGCATAGGCCTTCTTCGTCGAGCCAATGCCCGGGCACCATTTCCCGAGCGTTCGCCGGGCGCCACCTATCTCTCGGGCGATCGCTTCGCCGAGGCGCCGCTCTCCGCTGGTCTGGCGTCGAGCAACGCCGCAAGCTCCAAGGTAAACGCGGCCACCCGCGGGTGGGTGTCGTAGCCAGGACGAAGGCGCGCAAGGGCCAGGGCCATGTCCTCGCGGTCGTAGCCCGGCCAAGCACCCTCGAAGAACCGCATGGCCGCCTGGGGGCTCGCTCCCGTGGGTTGCTCCGTGGTGGCGGCGACTTGAATGGCCGACAGCGCGTACCCAAGAAGTTCGATCAGGCTCTTCGGGCGTTGGTAGGCGGCGAGCGCCAAGTTGCTTTGGACCCAAGCCTGCTCCTCGTCCGGCGTGGCAGCGGGGAGGGTCGGCGGCTCCGGTCGGCTTGGCTTTTGACCTTCGGCAACCCAGGTCTCGGTCTCTGCTCGAACCTGTGCGAGCAAGGCTCGCCGCTCTGGTGGACACGCCTGGATCAGGAGGTCGATGCCTGCGTGAAGATCTTGGCGCGAGAGCCAAGGCACCGCCCGCCGCAAGAATGCCACCACGCGTTCCGGGGACACGTTGCCCGCGTCTGTGTACAAGAAGCCGCCGAAGGCCGCGATCACCGGCGTCGGGCCATCCAGCTGCCCACGGCGCAGCAAGTCCCCAAGGGTGATGCGGAAGAGCCCCAGTTGCGCGGTGGTCCACGCGTCGGCGTCGTCCACGCGGGCCGCGGCGCCGCAGTGGGTGCACACTGCAAGGCCATCGGTGGGGGGCAGCGGGCCGCCGCAGCGTCGACAGCTGGGCTCTGACGCGAGCTCCCGGTCGCCCAAAACGTGCATTCGGATCTGCTCGGCGACGCCCTCTCCCAGCAGCGGCACAAGGCCGTCGACCGCCGCGCGCACCATGTGCCTTGCATGGTGTTCCGCGCCTTCGCGCAACATCCCCGGCGGCAGCTCGGGGTGATCGACCAGCAGCGCCCAGTAGCGACGAGCCGCATCGAGCATCTTTGTTGCGGCAAGCACCTTGTCGTCGGCGGAGCCGAGATGGCCGCTGGCCGCGGCATACTCTTGCATGCGGCTCCGCACCGTGGCGTCGAAGGTGACGATCTCGGCGAGGGCGATCTGCTCACGCACGTGGCGGGCGCGGGCCGAAGGGTCCGTTGGGAGTGGTGGGACCAGGTTCGGATGGGCCACGGCCATCAGGATGGTCTGCTCTTCGGTCACCGTACGAAAACGTTCGCGGTCGTCGGGCCCCAGGGCGGCCTGCTCCAGCGCAAGAGCCATCAACCGCGCCTGCGCGGCCGTCGGGCGCAGCATCTGGAGCACACCCGCCTGGTGTGTCGCGTCCGCCACGCTCCATTGCCCGTCGCTGTCCCAACCCATGAAGGCGCCGCAGTGGCGGCACATGATCACCGTGCTGTCGACGCCGCAGCTGCGAGGGGCACCACACACGGCGCACGCGAACTCCCGCAGGAGCTTGGCATCGGCGGGGCTTGCGCGCTGGCTCATCGGGTCCTCATGTTTGGCACCATTCAAGCGCAGCTGCGCCCAAAACACGACCGCTGTCCGGTTCGTCGGTGCCACGCCACGGTGGTACGCTCGAGGACATGTTGCGCAGCTCCTTGTCGCTCTGTTGGCCTTTGCTTGCTGCCGCGGTGTTGCTCGTGCCTCAACTTGCGCACGCCCGAGACCACCACGGGCGACGGCGTCATCGAGAATTGGGCGCCCCGCAGCCCGGCGCGGGGGCCACCTGCGAGCACGGCCCTTGTGCACCATGCCCCAACGCTCCTTGTGCCCCCGGCGCTGGCGTTGCCGCCGGTGCGCTGGCGGCCGATGCAGAAAAGAAAGACAAAGATGAAGACGAAGACGAAGACACGAAAACCGATGGCCCGTCGGTGACGGGCGTGCGCTTGAGCCGCACCGTGGTGCGCGGCAGCGACGCCGATAGCCGCGGCACCGGACTCATGTTTGCGTTCCAGACAGAGAAGTACCGAACCTGGTCCATTCTCACCACGCGAGCGTCCAGCTTTGGACTCTTGGGCGGTGGCTCCGGCGGGTTCGAAGGCGGCCTTGGCGCCAGCTTTACCGCAGGAGCGCGGTTGCCCGTCGCCTCCACGCATGGGCCCTTTGCGCGGGTGGGGGCCGCCGGATCCTTGCAGGGCAACGATGCGTTCTATTTTTCGTACCTCGAGCTTCCGGAGATGCAAGCGGGCTACCAGTACCAAGATGGCCAAAGCCCAGAGACCCGCAAGATCACCCTCGAGATCGGCGCGCGTACCGGACCGGTGCTCACGGGCAGGTACACCACCGGGCAGAACACACGCAGTGTGCTTAGCGGCTTCGAGTGGGGCGGCTACGGTGCGGTGCACTTGCCCTTTGGGCGTCTCGACGCCAAGTTCGCGCGGTTTCCCGGGACCGCCGGGCCCGTCGACGTCATCAGCGGCATTGCCTGCGGGCACCTGGGCAAGACCTTCGCGCTGTGTGTGGATGGCATGTTGCTGCGCGGCGACGCGCCCGGTATCTCGCCAGCGCGTCGCACCGATGCCATCTACGTGGGGGGCACCGTGGGCCTGCTGACCTGGTAGCGACCGCCGGGGACCCACACTCTCGAGGGCAGAAAAAGGAAGGTCCCGCGAGCCGTTTGCAGGCGCGCGGGACCATGGGCATCGAGACGTACCTTGTGGCGCTCAGTCCGAAAGGAAGCAGCCGTCCTTCACCGCGGGGATCAGCGTGCTCTTGCGCGGGCCGGCGTTCTTGATAGGCGTGGGCGAAAATCCGGTGAACAAGATGTTCGACGGGTTGCCGCATGCTCGCTGCCAGTTGGCCGAGAGCTCCGGATCCGAGATGTCCTTCCAGTGGTTACCCGACAAGTCCAGTACGCCCATCGAGTGGAAGGTGCGGACGTCGACGCCGGCCACGTTGGCGCCATTGTCATAGACGTTGTTGCCGCGGAAGTACGACGCGGGGTTCAGCGTGGCGCCCTGGATCTCGATGCCATAGCCCTTGTTGCCCACGATGTTGCTCTTCTCGATCTGCACGAGCACATCGGAGCCGGCGATGAGCACGCCCTGCTGCTGGTTCAAGATGATGTCGGAGTTGGTGATGACAGGGTCACGCCAGCGTGCCGGTGTGGCCACGTTGGTGCACCAAGCAATGGGGTTGGCGCCGTCCACGCGTACACCGATGACGTTCTCGCGGACCACGGAGTCGGTGATGACCAGGTGCTGCGCGTTGGAGAGCTGCAAACCGTTTTGGAATCCCTTGACGAGGGCGCGCTCGAAGGTGGCCACCACGTCCATGCCGGCCATAACTCCGGCGACGGGCATCTCGTTCTGCAGCGTAACGCCCTGGATGAGCGCGTCGGTGATGTCCACGGCGCCGCCGGTGGCGATGGTCACGCCGGTGCGGGCCTTTTCGATGACGACGTTTTGGAGCGTGTTCGCTTGGCTTCGGAACACGAGACCCGCCCAGCCGCGATCGGCCTTGAGGGAGGTGAAGGCGATGGGGGCAGCCTTGGTGCCTGCGGCCTGCAGCAGGCCGTCGACGGTGAGGCTCACGTTGCCGAAGCCCCCGGTGCCCAGATAGTTGCCTTTGACCACGACGCCCGGCTTGATGGTGAGCGTGGAGCCAGCGGGGACCACCGCGGACTCGAGCAGCACGACCTCGCACTGGTCCCAGGTGGTGTTGCCCTCGATGCGTGCGCCCTGCACGAAAAGCTGGCCTTGGGTGCACGGGCGCTGGAAGTTGGGGCGCTGGCACTGAAAGTCCGTGCCCTCGCAGGTGAGCGTGAGCTTGTAGCTACCCGTGCCCGTGTCCTCGAACGATTGGAATGACACAAGGTAGTTGCCGTCTTGGGCCAGGGTCACCGAGGCCGGCGGCGCGCCCACGTCCGTGTCGCTGGTGTCGTCGGTGTCGGCCAAGCGCGGCCCGGTCTTGGTGCGGCTCGTGTAGGGCCCGTTGATGCGCAGCCCCGTGTCCAGGGGTTCGTTTGCATCAAAGCGCCGGGCATCGGCGCCGGCTTTGGCCTCGAGCTTGGCGGTGATCTTGGCACCGGCCTTGGCCGCCACAACGTAGCCGTACGTCCGCACCCGAGGGTCAAAGGAGCCTTCAACGGTGGCCGTCGGCGCAATGTTGTCGACGATCTTGGCGTTGCGCTCGCTCGCTGCGCTCTCTTGGCTGCCGGTCTCATCGACGGGCGCTTCGGACGTGCAAGCCACCAGGCAGAAGAAGGGGACGAGGGGGAGGGCGGTGCGGACGTTGTTGAACATCATGCCCCCAGGTACGGGGTAAACCCACAAGAGCTTCCCGGCGCAATGCGTCATTTCGGAACGCGAAGGCCGCAGTCCCGCCGGCCGGCGTACGATGGGCTTCTTCGCGATGCTCATCGATGCCTGGATTCAGCACCCGACCCCAGCCTTCATTGGCCAGCCCATGTTTGAGTCTCTGCGTCGATGGCTGGGCATGAGCCAAGTCCCCAGCGAGGTGCCGCTCGCATTCACCCTGGGGGCGCTCTCCGCCGCCGGGGTTTCGCGCGCGCTCATCAGCGCGTGGCACGGGCCCCAGGGCGCGCTCATCTCCAACGACGAAGTCGCGGCGTTCGTGGCGCAAGCACCAGAGCTGCTTGTGGGCGTCGCGTCGGTAAACATTGCGCGACCCATGGAGGGGGTACGCGAGCTCCGCCGCGCGGTGAAGCAACTGGGCATGCGCGCCTTGCGCATCTTGCCGTGGCTGTGGAACCTGCCGCCAAACGATCGTCGGTACTACCCGCTCTATGCAGAGTGCATCGAACTGGGGATCCCCTTTTGCCTACAGGTTGGCCACACGGGGCCCTTGTGCCCGTCGGAACCGGGGCGCCCCATCCCCTACCTCGACGAGGTAGCGCTCGAGTTTCCGGAGCTCGTGATCGTGGGGGGCCACATTGGCTACCCGTGGACCGACGAGATGATCTCCCTCGCGACCAAGTACCCCAACGTGTACATCGACACGTCGGCGTACAAAGCCAAGCGGTATCCCGCGTCGCTTTGCGCGTACATGGCCGGGCATGGCCGCAAAAAGGTCTTGTTTGGGAGCAACCACCCCATGGTGAGCCCAGCGGACTGCTTGGCGGATCTTGATACGTTGGGGCTCGACGACGAGGCGCGTCGCTTGTTCTTGGGCGAGAACGCCGCGCGGGTGTTCAAGCTCAGCTAAAAGGACCCCAATCGCGGATCACGTGCCACGCGCCGGGCTTGAAGGCCCAGGTGATGATGG